>NZ_JBLIQL010000062.1:0-531 GCF_047525655.1 Pontibacter sp. 13R65 | reverse complement strand
TCCCGTTTCAGAGGAGGCGGACCTCGGGGCCTGGACCTGGCCTGCAGGGAAAGAAGGAAGGAAAAGGCTTCAGAAAATATTTTCTGTTTTTGTTTTGCAGATCAGGAAAAGCTTCTTACCTTTGCACCCGCTTCCAGAGGGAAGCTTCTTGAAGAGGCCCTGTAACAGGGGCCGCAGGAAAGGAAAGGGGGCAGAAAGGAAAGGAAAAAAAAGTTTGAAAATTTTTCCCTGAGGCCTTGCAGAAAGGAAAAAGCTTCTTACCTTTGCAACCCGCTCCGGAAGGGAGCAGAAACAAAAGCGAAAGAGTAGAGTGCAAGCCGTTGAGGCACAGCCGCTAAAGGGTAGCGGCACAAGGGAAGAGAGATGTTCTTCCGTAAGTTCTTTGAGAGACTGATAGAGACGAAATTTAAAATCCGCGCGGGTCGGTGTTCACTCACCACCTGCGTCAATTCTAGAGATAGAGTAAAAAAAGGAAGGGCCGGGGTCGGACAGACACATTGGTAGCCTTAGGGCTACCGCAGATTTTTCATA
>NZ_JBLIQL010000061.1:0-563 GCF_047525655.1 Pontibacter sp. 13R65 | reverse complement strand
GGCTCTCTGCCGAACTGCTGCTCATAGGCCTGGCTTACCTGCCGCGTGTACTCCTCCAGCCGCTCTACGTGCACCAGGTTGATGGTGCAGCCGCCAAAGCCCCCGCCCATCATGCGGGCCCCCAGCACGGCGTCGGTCTTGCGGGCCTGCTCCACCAGAAAGTCCAGCTCGGGGCAGCTCACCTCGTATTGGTGCTGCAGCCCCGCGTGCGAGGCGTACATTCTCTCCCCGAAGGCCTTCAGGTTCCCCTGCTGCAGGTCCTGGCAGGCGGCCTCCACCCGCTCGTTCTCCTGCA
This sequence comes from Pontibacter sp. 13R65, assembly GCF_047525655.1. Classification (NCBI taxonomy): domain Bacteria; kingdom Pseudomonadati; phylum Bacteroidota; class Cytophagia; order Cytophagales; family Hymenobacteraceae; genus Pontibacter; species Pontibacter sp. 13R65. The sequence continues at coordinate 268 of NZ_JBLIQL010000061.1, read as the reverse complement.
CCACGTACAGGCAGCGCTGGTAGGTCACGGGCTCGAACTCCGGCTCGTGCTTTTCGAGCATCGCCACGGTGGCGTCGCGCAGGCTGCGCACCTGCGGGTAGTGCCCCTGCAGCAGGGCCACGCCCGCCTCGCACTCCTGGCGGCGGGTGTTGTACTCCGAGGAGGCCAGCGAGTGCTTGACCTGGGTGTCGAGCAGCACGATGCGGTAGTCGTCGAGGTCGGAGGGGTAGTACTCGTAGGCCAGGGAGCGGCAGTCGAGCTTGACCAC
>NZ_JBLIQL010000060.1:0-645 GCF_047525655.1 Pontibacter sp. 13R65 | reverse complement strand
GGTTGTGGTCTAGAATGTATGATGGTGGGATAAAAATGGCAGCAGAGGTGTTAGCTGAGAGTTATGTGCGAGATAACTATTCAGCTCAAGTGCCCCTACTGCCACAGTTTGAAGGTAGTAAAAAACGGGGTAAAAAAGACAGGGAAGCAGAACTTTCTCTGCCGTGGGTGTGGCAAGCAGTTTCAGCATGGGTATCTAAAGCCCGGTTGCAAACCAGAAGTGAAGCAGTTAGTCTTAAAACTACTGGTCAGGAACTCAGGCATCAGGGACGTAGAGGCCGTGACGGGCGTGCATCGGCAGACCGTGCTCAGGTGGCTGAATGAGAAGGCGAAAATCTGCCAGGTGCTGCCACGGCAAAAGCAGTACCAGAGCGTGCAGCTGGATGAGTTCTGGACCTATGTCAAAAAGAAGAAAAACAAGCGCTGGCTCTTTTATGCCTACGCACCCGAAACAGACGAGATCCTGGCCTGGAGTTGGGGTAACCGGGGAGAGAAGACAGTCAAGAGGCTCTATGAGCAGCTCAAGGAACTAGAGATAGAGCAGTTCTGCACCGATGACTGGCCTGCTTTTGCTAAAGTGCTCCCTCGAGAGAAGCACCTGATCGGTAAAGCCTTCACCAAAAACATTGAAGGTGTGAACCTGTGC
>NZ_JBLIQL010000006.1:0-307616 GCF_047525655.1 Pontibacter sp. 13R65 | reverse complement strand
TATGATAAAGTGCATAAGGCTAAGGAGTTAGGTGAAACATCGGACAATATTTCTACCTAATCCTTAGCCTTTTTTGTTGCGCAAATGCCTGTCTTAAACCAAATTAATTCCCGAGTTCACGTTAAGCTATGAACTACTAGTGCAGGTAAGGGTTAGTGCGAGCTTGCAGCTCTTACTGCATAAGCAATTGAAAAAATTGAGAACACACGAGCTGCAAGCTCGCGCGAGCGTGAAAAGAACAGAAGTATAGCAACCTGCGCTTAGCTACAAAGTATATGTTTCTTCTAACCCGTAACTATGACAGACATACCAAATCTATACATTGGCACCTCCGGCTGGAGTTACCGTTGGCAGGAAGTGCTGTACCCGCCGGAACTAAAGTCGGCGGAGTACCTGCGGCATTATGCCACGCGTTTTAATGCCACAGAAATCAATAGCAGCTTCTACCACTTCACCATGGCCAAAACCATTGAGAAATGGCTATCAGAAACGCCGGCGAATTTTAAGTTTGCGCCGAAGCTGAACCAGGAGATTACGCATAAACGAAAATTCCAGGAGATAGAGGAGCCGTTGCAGAAGTTCATGTCGCGGTACCTGGCCATGGGGGAGCGGCTGGGGCCGGTGCTGGTGCAGATCGCAGGCAGCTTCCGCTACGACAGGTTGGTGGCAGAAACTTTTTACCGGACGCTGCGGGAGCTGTATCCTACCCAAACCTTTGCGCTGGAGGCCCGGCACGTGTCCTGGTTTACCGAAGAGTCGGTGGAGCTGCTGCGCGAGTACAACATTACCACGGTAATAGCCAGTGCCGGCAAGCGGTTTCCGGGTACCGAGATCACAACTACTGAAACGGCCTACCTCNGAGTCGGTGGAGCTGCTGCGCGAGTACAACATTACCACGGTAATAGCCAGTGCCGGCAAGCGGTTTCCGGGTACCGAGATCACAACTACTGAAACGGCCTACCTCCGCCTGCACGGCGACGAAAAGCTCTACGCCTCCGCTTATTCTGACGAGAAACTGGAACGCTATGCTTATATGGTGAAGGACTGGCTGGAAGACGGAAAGGAGGTGTGGGTGTTTTTCAACAACACCATCACCGGAAACGCCGTGACAGACGCTGACAAACTCCGCGATCTAGTCCTGAATTTGTAAATTACTACCTAATGTTACGGACTACTACAACCAGCAGGGTTTCTATTTCTAGGCCTCTTACGTGCTGTTGCTGGCTCAGTAGCAGTGGCTCGGAGTACTTATTCCAGTTTTTGGGTTGAGCGCCTTTGCAGGTTTCCGGTGCCGCAGGCAGCCTAAGCGCGAGCGAAGGCAGGAAAGATGCAGCAGCGCGATGCCCAAGAACAAGGCCCCGCTTATATAGGGCCCCTTTCCCAACCTTGAGCGCTCGGAGCAAAAGCAATAGAACATCCAAGTTTAAGAGCATCGGATCAAACAGTAACAAAGAGAGATGGATCCATCTTCTAGAAGCTTAATTACTAAAATGTGCACTACTTAATGTAGCAGCAAGAGTTTGGCCAGAGGCCTCAATATTAAGCATCACGGGCGAAAACGTTTTTGCTAAAGACGACAAATAAATTATTCAAATGAAAATGCCCTTCCAGAGGCTTTTCAGCCATAAAAAGACTCAAGCATGTTGCCTTGATACTGCAGTCTTAGTACATAGATAAATTTTAATTTTATACTTTTGGGCCTTACTCCAGAGATCAGAGCCTCAGGAGGTAAGCAGCAAACACAGCAATGGCATTAGCATACAACAGAATTGTTATAAAAATCGGATCGAACGTACTTACGCAGGCAGATGGCATGCCCGACGTGGCGCGCATGGAGCACCTGGTCGATCAGATAACGGAGATTAAGAAACAAGGCAAGGAAGTGATCCTCGTTTCGTCGGGGGCAGTGGCCTCTGGCAGGAGCCTGGTGAAAATATCGGAGAAAACAGATGCCGTAGGTAGCAGGCAATTGTTGGCGGCAGTGGGGCAGGTAAAACTTATCAACACCTACTCCCAACTCTTCGGCAGGCACGATCTGATTTGTGCGCAGGTATTGGTGACCAAAGAAGACTTCCGGGACCGGCTGCATTACCTGAACATGAAAAACTGCTTCCAGATGCAGCTGCAGCACAACATTATTCCGGTGGTGAACGAGAACGACGTGATTTCAGTAACGGAGCTGATGTTCACCGACAACGACGAATTGGCTGGCCTGATTGCTTCTATGCTCAATGCGGATGCACTGATTATTCTCTCGAATGTAGACGGCATCTTCAACGGCGACCCTAAAGACAGCAACTCTGAGGTGATTCAGGAAATAGGCCACTCCACTACCGGCTTCTCTCAATTTGTAACCACCCAGAAATCGCAATTCGGGCGTGGTGGCATGATTACCAAATGCCACATGGCGCACAAAGTGGCGCAACTAGGCATAGCCGTGCATATTGCCAATGGCAAAACCACTAACATTCTGCAAAGGGTACTGCAGGAAGAGGTGGTGAACACGCGTTTTATTCCAAAAAAAACGGCCTCTGGCAAGAAAAAATGGCTGGCCCATTCCGGCAGCTACGCCAACGGCGTGGTGCAGGTAAACGAGGGAGCTTGTGCAGCACTAAATTCAGCTAAAGCAACGAGCCTGCTGCCTGTTGGTGTTACCGCTATTTCCGGCACTTTTAAAAAAGGCGACATTATTAAGATCATCAGCGAATCTGAAAAGTACATCGGGCTCGGTATAGCCGAATATAGCTCCGAGAAAGCAAACGAGCTGGTGGGGCAGAAGAACCAGAAAGAACTGGTGCATTACGATTACCTGTACTTAAACCCGGACATCAAATAAGCACTTCTATTTTCTAAGTATAGAAAATAGAAGTGCTGCTGTAGCTGCTTTTAAGACAGGTTTTCCATTACTTCTAATTTTGAATTTCTAATTTTTAATTTGACGCAGTCTCACCCATGGATCTAACACACTTATTTGAGCAAACTCAAAAAGCTAGCCGACAGCTTGTGTCGCTGCAGGCTGAAGTGGTAAACACCATCTTACAGGCAGTAGCCGAGGCAGCTGTGGCAAAAACGCCATTTCTGCTTTCGGAAAACGAAAAAGACCTGGCCCGCATGAGTCCAGAAGATCCGAAATACGACCGGCTGAAGCTGACGGAGAAGCGGATACAGGATATTGCCAACGATATGCGGAATGTGGCCAAGCTGACATCGCCGCTCGGAGAGGTGTTGCTGCAGAAAGAACTGCCAAACGGTCTGCAGATATCCAAAATGCGGGTGCCACTGGGAGTGATTGGTGTTATCTACGAAGCACGGCCAAACGTAACGTTCGATGTGTTTTCGCTCTGTCTCAAAACCGGTAATGCCTGCATTCTGAAGGGCGGCAGCGATGCCTCTTTCTCTAATCAGGCTATTATCTCTGTCATTCAGGAGGTGTTGCAACAGCATGGGATAGATTCTAATGTAGCTACGCTTTTGCCACCAGACAGAGCCGCCACAGAAGCCTTGTTAAACGCCATTGGTTATGTTGATGTGCTGATTCCACGTGGAAGCCAGAAGCTGATAGAGTATGTGCGGCAGAATGCGAAAGTGCCGGTAATAGAAACAGGAGCAGGCATTGTGCACACGTACTTCGACGAAACCGCTGATCTCGAAAAGGGCAAAGCCATTGTGAGCAACGCCAAGACCCGCCGCGTGAGCGTCTGTAACGCACTCGACTGCCTGGTGCTGCACCAGGGCCGCCTGCAGGACCTGCCGGAACTGGCAGCGCCTTTGGCAGCAGCAGGGGTAGAAGTATTTGCTGATGAGGCAGCCTATGCAGCACTGGCAGGTCATTACCCACTGGAGCTGTTGCAATCTGCTGCTGCCGAACATTTCGGTACGGAGTTTCTGGCCATGCGCCTATCTATCAAAACGGTGCAGAACCTGGAGGAGGCGCTGGAGCATATTGCCACCTACAGCTCCCGCCATTCCGAAGCCATTATCTCAGAAAGTGGCGAACATATTGAGCAATTCCTGAACGCAGTAGATGCGGCTGCCGTGTATGCCAACGCCTCTACCGCCTTTACCGATGGTGCACAATTTGGCCTCGGAGCCGAAATCGGTATCAGTACCCAAAAACTGCATGCCCGCGGCCCCATGGGGCTGGAGGAGCTCACGAGCTACAAATGGGTAGTAAGAGGAACGGGGCAGGTAAGGCCGGCATAAAGGTTTGTTGCTGATGCTCCGATATGACCTTGCAGAGTTACGCACGCTGCGAGGTCTCTGGTGAGATTCGAAAAATTTCAAAAACAAAAAAGTCCTGCAGAAGCTGCAGGACTTTTCCCAATCATCATATATCTACTTTAATTTACTACTTTACTTAAGCCTATAACCACGGCTGCTACGCGAATGGCATCGAAAATGCGAGCTTCGGTAGCTCCCAGTTTTAGCACAGAGGCTTCGTGGGCAGCTACGCAGCGCTCACAGCCGTTGATGGCTGAAATGGCAAGGCTCACTAGTTCAAAGAACTCTTTGCCCAGCACCGGGTTTCCCATAATGTTCATCTTCACGCGGGCCGGCAATTGCTCATACACATCTTTGTGTGCGAAGTGGCGAAAACGGTAAAGGATGTTGTTTGTTGCCAGCAAAGAAGCACAGGCAATGGCTTCGGCAGTCTCGGCTAAGGTAGCGCCATTTTCCAGAGCTTTGGCTTCAAAAGAAGCTACCAAAGTATCATTCTCCTCGTTGGCCGCCGATGCCAGCGCCAACAGATAAGCCTCTTTTTTAGAGATCGTTTCGCCAGCCAAAGCCGTTTTCAGGTTCACGCGCAGGTCGCGCAGGTACCTCGACTCAGCATTGGTCAGTTTATTCAGGCTCTGAGCCTCATAATTTTCGCCAAGGCCTAAGTCCTTTAATAAATCTATCTTGGTTTCCTCTGTTACAGTTAACACGGACATGGGATTTCGTTTTTTTGATGGAAAAAACTCAGGCAGCAGGAGCAGTTGTATTCTAATTGCTGCTCCCAATACTGCCTAAGGTACTGTATATATAGAAAGTGGGGTGTTAACCAACCAACGTTTCTTCGCCTTTTTGCCAGTTGCAAGGGCAAAGTTCATCGGTCTGAAGCGCATCGAGTACGCGAAGTACCTCGGCCACGTTGCGGCCTACGTTCAGGTCGTTAACACTAACCCATCGGATGATTCCTTGTGGGTCTACAATATAAGTAACACGGTAAGCTACTTTTTCTTCGGCTTCTAAAATGCCTAGTTCCTCGGCCAAAGATTTAGAAGTGTCGGCCAGCATCGGGAAGCGAAGGTCACGGAGATCTTCGTGGTCGCGGCGCCAGGCAGCGTGCACAAACTCAGAGTCGGTAGATGCTCCCACCAATACAGTATCTCTGTCGCGGAACTCGTCGTAGTTTTTGTTAAACTCAGCTATTTCGGTAGGGCACACAAACGTAAAGTCTTTTGGCCACCAAAACATTACCATCCACTGCTCACGCTTAATGTGGTCTTCGTTGGTGATATCGGCAAACTCTTTACCTTTTTCGATAGATACAACAGCTTGTTTTTTGAAAGCTGGGAAAGTGGCTCCTACGGATAATATTCTGTTTTGAGACATGTTGTGGTTGTTATATTGTTGGTTATTAATTGTTGATATGATAAATGGTTTAATTGCTAAATTGTTGAATGGTTAATTGTGGAACATCTATTTTAATAGACAATTCACTCGGTCACTCATTCAAAACTTATAATTTAGACCTTAGCTTAAGAAAGCCTTTAGCATCCAGAGTGTTTTCTCGTTTTCGTTAATGTCTTCGCTGATCAGGCTCACGGTACCTTCATCGCCGGTTTCAGCGGCCAGATGCAGTACTTCGCGTTCCAGGCCGAGCAGTACCGTCAGGTTTTCGTGGGTGGCTGTCACGGCGGCTATGCCATCGCTGATGTTTCTGGCTTCCTGAATGCTGGACAGGCTCACATAGTCTGAAAAAGTGTGCAGGGGCTGCTGGCCTATAGTTAAAATGCGTTCGGCAATGGCATCTATTTTAGTGAGAGCAATGTTGTAAAGCTCTTCGAACTTGTCGTGCAGCTGAAAGAAGTAAACCCCTTTAATGTTCCAGTGAAAGCCGCGCAGGTTCTGGTAGTACAGGTGGTAATTCGCCAGCAGCACATTTAGTTGCTCGGCTATTTGTTTGCTATCTTCTTTCTGCAAACCAATTTGATTTAGCTTGTTCATAATTTTATTTCAGGTAGTGGTTTGTGTTCGTTGTTGATACAAATGTCGTGGTAACAGTGTTATCAATCAAATTGATTGTTTTTATGCTGTTATAGTTTAAATTTATAATGTATCTTTAGTGCTGCTTAAGCACATATAGGCGGAAAATGATAGGCAGCTGACTAAAGAATATTATTTTGGTAATCTTGGCGATGTCTAAAGCCTAGAGGGGAAATGCTGAAAAATGCTTTGGAAGGCCTTTTTGATTAGAATAATTAGTAGACAACTGGGAACCTGAACACAAAACCTGCACATGACTATTGTACAACTAGAATATTTACTGGCCGTTGATACCTTTCGCCATTTCTCGACAGCAGCTGAAAATTGTTTTGTGACCCAGCCTACGCTCAGCATGCAGCTCCAGAAGCTGGAAGAGGAGCTGGGAGTGCTGCTCTTCGACAGAAGCCGGGTGCCGGTGCGGCCAACCGAAATCGGTAAAGAGATAATAGCGCAGGCGCGTGTGGTGGTAGCTGAATCTAAGAAGATACAGGAGATTGTGCAGAACCAGAAGCAGGAACTGAGTGGCGTGTTGCGCGTAGGCGTTATCCCGACGCTGGCACCTTACCTGATTCCGCTCTTCATTACAAACTTTATGGAGAAGTACCCCCAGGTGCAGGTGGTGGTACAGGAGCTGCTTACAAACGAGATTATTGAAAAGCTGAACCACGAGCAACTGGATGTGGGGCTGCTGGTAACGCCCCTCGAAGACAAAACTATACGGGAGCTGCCGCTGTTCTACGAAGCCTTTGTAGCCTACGTGAATAAGGAACACTCTTTTGCGAAGCAGCAAACGGTAAACCCTGCAGCTCTGAACCTGGAAGACCTGTGGGTGCTGAACGAAGGGCACTGCTTTCGGAGTCAGGTGCTCAACATCTGCAACAGGGGCGGCAAGGCCATGGGCTCCCAGGCAGGCCACTTCGACTACAAAAGCGGCTCCCTCGAAACCCTGAAACGGATTGTGGAGACGCAGCATGGGCTCACGTTATTGCCGGAGTTGTCGGTGCTGGATATGCCGGAGGAGAAACGGAAACTGGTTAGGTTGTTTGAAGAGCCACAGCCTCTGCGCGAGGTAAGCCTGGTGGTACATCGCAGCTTCTTAAAAAAGAGGCTGGTGGAGGCGCTAAAAGCAGAAATTGTGGCGGCAGTGCCAGCAGAGATCCGCAACCGCAAAAAGCAGCAGGTGGTAGGGGTAAAGTAGGAGATAACTTTGAATGAGAGATTGAGAGAAGGAGTGAATTATTGTAATGAATTTGGCCTTACGAAGAACTTTGGGCCTACATAGCTCAAGGCTTTCTACCGAAGGCCTTTACGTCTACAAGCATTTCATAGTAGTCATTCATCTACAAATCCACACACCTTAAAATCCTCAAATCCATTCATTAGCCACTCAACAGTTAAACCATTTAGCTACCAACAATCAACCATTCTATTGGAGCTGCCGTATCTTCTAACCTATAACCTAACCTAAAAATAAAGCTATGGGAATTACATCAGAGGCAGAAAATATAGAAAATACCGCTAACTGCATAATGGATGCTTTTAATGAGATGGGTGTAGAGGCAGGCGGTGTGCTAGCCTACCCGGATTTATACCCGTATCTGCAGGAGCACTATCCTAAGTACAAAGACGTGCAGAAAGAGGCAGAGCAGCATTTAGCTAAGGAAGGCTTCGTGAATCCGGCGCCGGAGGGCTTAATGCTCACACAGGTAGGCTATAAGGCCATTCAAACAAAAAATGGAGAGTAAGCACTCTCCATTTTTTGTTTTCTGACGAAGCCATGGCATTTACTCTGGCAGTTGGGTTACCAAGTGGTCTATTTCTGCTATAAAGGCTGGCAAGGCTGCGCTTAGTCCTTCTTTCTGTTTGCTGTACACCATCTCTACCTGCCTGATGTCCATGCGGTACAAAATAAGTCCCTGGTCTGCTTCTGTTATGTACAAGAACCTGTCGGGTGCCGAGGTTGTGGCTACCACATAGGTTCTGAAGCGGAATGTATTTTTTAGGTGTTGCTGTGTAGGTGCTTTATTATCGAGGTAGCGTACGGCAACAGTAGTGTCGAGTGCAACGGTGCTTTCGATCTGGTAAAGCGCTTTTAAATCTCCCTCCTGAAATTTCCATTTTTTTATTTGGTGTCTGCCGCTGGTGCTAGTGCTGTAATCAGCTGAACTAAGGTCTACTCTGGCCACCAACTGGAACAGTTGCAGGTCACTCTCAATGGTGCGCAGTGAGGGAGAACTGGAGGTGTTGTCGCTAATAAAGTATTGCCCCCCTTGCAGCAGCCTATAGTCTTTTTCAATATCTTTTTGGAGAAGCAGTGTAGTTGAGTCTGGCGTAAACATTGCCAAAAGCAGTGGCAAGAGTATGTGGAGCAATAGCATATTTTTATGTAGTTATTTCTGCTTTGTCTACTCAAAACCTGTGCCTTAGTTTTATTTATAGCCGAAAAGTGCACATACCCGCCTCTGCTGCTGATGCTAACACATAAAGAAGAGCTTCCTGTGCCTGCTGCTCCACTAGACGGCGGGAGTACAAAGGCCAGAGCTGATAGGAGTTAACTGTATCACAGTTTGCTGTTGTCTACTACGCGCCAGTTAATGTTGCCGTTATTTACCTCGTACCGTAGAATCATGTAGCCGCCATCATGGCCATCTTCGTAGTAAGCCAAGGCATAGCGGTCGTTGAGAATGCGGCTGTCACGGATGGTCATAGTGCCGCCCATGGTTCCATCTGCCGGAATCAATTGCCGCTGCTTACGGTTCAGGTCATTCATCAGGTCGCTTTCGGGTGCTCGAAGGCCTTTCCCTTTCAGTCGTTTAATGTCGCTCTCGCTCAGCGTTCCAAGCTGGTCTACAAAGTTCACGCCTCCCGGAGGTACTATTCCCATGGTATCGGGTGGTAAGGAAAACTGTTCCAGTGAATCTGCGGCTTGCTGTGTTTGGTCGAGTTGCTGGTGTGTTTCAGCTAGTTTGTTGTCTGCAATGGCCAGTCGGCTTTCAGCATCATTTTTTTTCCAGTAGAAGTAAATTGCCAGAAATAAGAAGATGGCTGATAAAATCCAGGCGATGGTGGTTTTCATAAGGTAATCACTAGGGTTGAATAGGTCTTATAAACGCAAGGTAGAGAAAAGAGGTACTATTAAGTTTATTGACACAGATATATACCTTAACCTAAAACACCTGCCAGGTTCACCAGCAGGTGCGATAGCAACAGAAAAGCAACAGCTAAAAGGCTGCCAGTTGTTTACATCAAGTTGCAGCTAGTGGCTCAGAAGAATTCAATGCTTATGATAGCGGATGTAGGTATGGCACAACCTGCTTTGAAGGAGATAAACCGATCGTCTACCGCCCAAACCGTTGTATCAACCCGTTTAACTTCTCCGTCTGCAGTCTTGAATGTAATTTCCACTTTGCCATGGTAGGCATTTCCAAGCCAAGAGGCACGATTTAAGTCCCACATTCTTCTTTTTTTCGCTTCCTTGTCTGTGAGCACGTCGTTCTGGTCGAAATGGTAAGATGGTATCTGTTCCTTCTCGACCAGCGGGATAAAGTTGACCAGTGTTTGCATATATAATTTGTATTAAGTAATATAAATTATACGCAAATTATAAAATAAAAATCACCATTACTTCTAATAAAGTATTTGTAATTAGTTGATATTGAGTTGTTTGCAAGAAAGGATTGCTGTGTAAACTCTTTGAGACTTTAGTTTTCTCCCTTATTCATAAAAAGTTAGTCTTACTTACTTCATTTTGCAAGCAGTACTGGCTAATTAGAGAGGTTATAGCGCAAGTTCTTTGAACGTTATGGATTTGAGATTTTTTCCTTGTGCTAATTCTAAGATATTCTCAAGGAATTCAGTTGTTACTCCGTAGTGGCTGCTGTCAATTTCAATGCTGTGGGCATAAAGGTTTATTGCTTCTTGTTTATCTGTAGCCCGATTAAAACCCTGTTCTATGTCTTGCAGAGTTACTCCACTGTTCATATCAATTCCTAAGCCGTTTATTACTCTGCTGCCATCGAATTTGTAAAATATCCTATCAAGCTTCTCTACCGGTTTATCTTCAACTTTCCAGGAATCGCCTCGTACCAGAAGAAAGTATTTTAACAATTCTCTGTCTAACTTTCTGGAACTGGCTCCATAAGGATAAGCAAAAGTAACAGGAGCAAATCCTTGGGCATGCATGGTTTTGATGGCCGGTAAAACTTCATGCTCAATATAAGCTCCCAAAGAATGTTCTTCGGTGTAAGCAACCGCATTAACATGCCTATAGCCATGAGAAGCAATTTCATGACCATCGGCAGCTAATATGTGTAACATCTCTATTTCTTCTGTCGATAACAAATCAGGCTTAGTAATAAAGAACGTTGCATGTACACCATATTTCTTAAATAAGTCCCGATGCGCATACCATTGTTTTACATACTGATCATCAAAGCTTAAAACAAAAGAAGCTTGATCGGCTGTCTTATGATAAGAAAAATCAACTCTTAGGTATTGATGAAAAACATAGAAACAACAGGCAATTATTATGGTTGTTAAGAGCAAAAAAACAGCTACAGTCTTCTTCTGAAACTTAATGATGGCCACTTTTTTACAGGTTTTGCAGAAAGTTTAGTGTGTCTACGCCATCGGCATAATCCCAGGGCATAGGACATTGTGCCTCACCAAATGGGATGCTTCCTTCCAGCCAGCCGTGAGCTGCTACAACGCATTGCGTTTTTTCTTTTACAGCTGCCAGCTTTTGCCGCAGGTCTTGTAAGGAGCTAAAGGTCTCGTAGAACAGGACTGAAATTGGAGACACCAACTGCTCACTCTCCCGTATCAGCATAAAACCGTTGTCGAAGTGAGGTTCACGGTTCACCAGCAGAATAGATTTGTTGTAGTCGTAGTTATTCTGGTACTTATGGTGATCGAGTAGCTTGACGCGATCTGCGTTTGCCTCAAAAAACTTGTCGAAGGTATAGCCTTCGGGTACAAATACTTTAGATACATTTCGGCACCCTAGCCCATAATAGCGCGAAATATCTTCACCGAGCGCGTGTAAATCGTCCCTCTCTTCGTGACCTGTTAATATGCCGATGCTGGTGCGGTTTTTTCGGATTATGTGCGGACGATTGGCAAAATAATATTCGAAGTAGCGGGAGGTATTGTCGGAGCCGGTGGCAATAATAGCATCTGAGTCGTTGAGCCTTTCTACAAACTGGATGTAGGGTGCAAAAGCAGGTTCGATCTGGATCAGCATCTGGGCCAGCCGTGTTATCAGCACCTCGTCGTTGGAGCTTCTTTTAGCCAACAGGTAGTGCCCGCTTATCAAAACCGACAGGAAATCGTGGAAACCGACCATTGGAATATTGCCAGCCATTACAACGCCCACTTTTTTAGGCTGAATGTTGTTGAGTTTGTAAGGATAAATCCATTCCTGCAGATATTGCTCATCTAAAAATGCAGTTATCCCGTTTAAAGCACAGGATACGTTCTCTTCATCGAACCAGGAGTTTTTGGATGAAGCAGCAAACGCCAGAGCCTGACGTTCTTCAGCTGGCATGTTTCGCAGTCTGTTTCCAAGTTGGATGAAGGCCGCAATCCTGTTTTCTAATATCATAATTATAGGTAATTTGAATTTTTATTTGAAAGGATACTTAATGTTGTTAATTTTGTTGTTGAATTAACAGTAAGAAGTACAAAAGTATAAAAAATATACAGGAGATACGATTATGGCTATAATGATCACTGACGAATGCATCAACTGTGGTGCCTGCGAACCAGAATGCCCTAATACCGCTATTTACGAAGGTGGTATGGAGTGGACCTGGGGCGGTGGTACTTCGCTGACGGAAGTGGAAATAGATGGAGGTGAGGTAATTGCAGGAGATGCCCCACAAGCTCCGATTTCAGACGAGTTTTATTACATTGTTTCAGATAAGTGTACCGAGTGCATGGGCTTCCATGAGGAACCACAATGCGCCGCTGTGTGTCCGGTAGATTGCTGCGTCGATGACCCAGACTACCGTGAAACAGAGGAAGAACTTTTAGGCAAGAAAGAGTGGCTGCACCAGGAGGCCAGCTAATCTTAACTGCTTTTGCTACAAAGCCTGCCTCTTACGGGGTGGGCTTTTTTTTTACCAGATAAAAGGAAAAGATTCTAAATTACTCTAATGAAACTGGCCTTCCGGAGCTTTTTACTTCATTTTTGATCAAGGGTCTTGCCTATCCTGTTCGGCCTTTTTGATACCAGAAATGCCTGGTTCGTTATAGGCAACTACTTGTTTCTGATTCCTTACTCATAAAACAATTAAAATTCCTAATTTTGCAAACCCATTTTAGGAAAGAACAAGATGTCTGTTTCAACAAAATATAACCCCAGAGAGGTAGAGAAGAAGTGGTTCGACAGCTGGATGCAGCGCGGCTTCTTCCGTTCTAAGCCAAACCCGAAAAAGGAGCCATATACCATTGTTATTCCGCCGCCAAACGTAACCGGCGTACTGCACATGGGCCACATGCTCAACAACACTATTCAGGATATTCTTATTCGGCGTGCGCGTATGCAGGGCAAAGAGGCTTGTTGGGTGCCTGGCACCGACCATGCTTCTATTGCCACAGAGGCAAAAGTGGTGGCTATGCTTAAGGAAAAAGGCATAGAAAAAAGCGATCTGACGCGCGAAGAGTTTCTGAAATACGCCTGGGAGTGGAAGGAAAAGTACGGTGGCATTATTCTGGAGCAGCTCAAAAAACTGGGTGCCTCCTGCGATTGGGACCGTACCCGCTTTACGATGGAAGAAGACATGAGTACCGCCGTAATTGAGGTGTTTGTGGATTTGTACCGAAAAGGCAAGATTTACCGTGGCGTACGCATGGTGAATTGGGACCCTAAAGGTGGTACCGCACTCTCTGACGAGGAAGTAATTCCAAAAGATACTATGGCCAAAATGTACCACCTGCAGTATGAGGTGGTGGGTCAGGCGGGGCAGTTTATAACTATTGCTACCTCACGCCCCGAAACCATTATGGCCGACGTAGCCGTGGCTGTAAATCCCAACGACGAACGCTATAAGCAGCTGCACGGCCAGAAAGTGCGTATTCCGCTGCTGGGCCGCGAAATTCCGATTATCCTGGATGAGTACGTGAGCATCGATTTCGGTACAGGTGCCCTTAAGGTAACACCAGCCCACGACCTGAACGATTATGAACTTGGTCAGAAGCATAAGCTGCCTACTATCGATATTCTGGATGATGCCGGTTTCCTGAATGAGAAAGCGCAGCTGTATGTGGGGCAGGACCGCTTTGCCGCCCGCCGCAACATTGTAAAGGACCTTGAAGAAGCAGGCTTGCTTGTAAAGGTAGAAGAATATGCCAGCGTGCTGCAGACATCAGAGCGAACTGGTGCTGTAATTGAGCCGCGCCTCTCGATGCAGTGGTTCTGCAAGATGGACGACATGGCCAAGCCAGCTCTTGAAGCAGTAATGGAAGACGAAATTCGCCTGCACCCGCCTAAGTTCAAGAACATGTACCGCTCCTGGATGGAGAACATCCGCGACTGGTGTATTTCGCGCCAGCTGTGGTGGGGACAGCAAATACCTGCTTATTACCTGCCAGATGGATCGTATGTAGTAGCAACCACAGCCGAAGAAGCTTTGCGCCTGGCCCGCCAGCAAGCCGGAAACGAGCAGCTGCAGGCATCAGACCTGCGACAGGATGAGGATGTGCTGGATACCTGGTTTTCTTCGTGGTTGTGGCCAATCTCTGTTTTCAACGGTTTTAAAGACCCAGACAACAAAGACATTCTGTACTACTACCCAACCAACGACCTGGTAACGGCCCCTGAAATCCTGTTTTTCTGGGTGGCGCGTATGATTATGGCTGGTTACGAATTCCGGAACGAGCCGCCGTTCAAAAACGTGTACCTGACAGGTATTGTACGCGATGCGCAGGGCCGTAAAATGTCGAAGCAGCTGGGCAACTCGCCAGATCCGCTCGACCTGATAGACCAATACGGTGCCGACGGTGTGCGTACAGGTATGCTCTTCAGTTCGCAGGCTGGTAACGACCTGATGTTTGATGAAAAACTTATTGAGCAGGGTCGTAACTTCAGCAACAAGATCTGGAATGCTTTCAGGCTGATAAAAGGCTGGGAAGTAGACGAAAGCCTACCTTGTCCGAATGAAACGGCTATAAAATGGTACGAGTCGCGGTTTAACGAGGCCTTTGTGCAGATCGAAGATCACTTCAGTAAGTTCCGTATTTCGGATGCGCTGCTGGCAGTGTACAAGCTGGTGTGGGATGATTTCTGCTCCAACTACCTCGAGATGATTAAACCAGCTTACCAGCAGCCAATCGATGCGCAAACCTTGGCCACTACCATCGACTTCCTGGAGAAGAACCTGAAGGTACTGCACCCGTTCATGCCTTTTATTACCGAAGAACTGTGGCATGAGCTAAAGGAGCGTAAGGAGAAAGAATACCTGATTGTAGCTGCCTGGCCGAAGAAGGATAAGTTCGACAAAGCCATCATCGACCAGATGGAAGTGGTACTGAAAGTGGTGGCTGCCATCCGGAATGTACGAAACTCCAAAAATATCCCGAACAACAAACAACTGGAGCTGGCGGTGAAGGTAATGGGGCAACTAGATTATGAGCCTTTCCTGCCTATTATCAGCAAGCTTGGTAACCTTAGCGGTATCAGTTTTGTGCAGGAGAACCAGGAGGGCGCTATCAGCTTTGTAGAGGCCGGAGACGAGTTCTTTATTCCGATGGATGGTAACATTGATGTGGAAGCAGAACGTGATCGCCTGCAGAAGGAGCTGGAGTACACCAAAGGCTTCCTGAATTCAGTAGCCAAAAAGCTGAGCAACGAGCGCTTTGTAAACGGTGCGCCAGAAGCAGTTATCAGCAACGAGCGCAAGAAGCAAGCCGACGCAGAAGCCAAAATAAAGGCCCTGGAGCAAAGCCTGGCCTCGCTGTAGAGGTTCATTATTTTTATATTGGCAGCGGCCGCTCTCGTAAGGGGGCGGCCGCTGTTGTTTTTTGTAGAACTCGCAGCGTCTTGTCTGCAACGAAGCTCATGTTGAGCTAACTACAATTATTCAAATCAAAACAGCCTTCCAAAGCCCAAAAGAGCCTGATGATGCCAAGAGTTTGCCTGTTGTAGGCTCGAAGGGCTTCAGGACTTGCTTTCAAGTTCCTGCTGTTTTTTCTTAGGCAGTTTTGCCCGCACCAGATTATACGATTGGGTGATGTACTGTTGCCACTCCTGCTGCTGCAGACGGCTCAGGCTATCGAAGGCTACCCACTTGTAGCGGGCCAGGTAAGGAGCCGGGGCAAAACCTTCGCGTTCGCAAAAGGCGTCGAATTCCTCGTCTGGAACTTTGAAAGAGCCAGTTATCGGGTTCTCTTCGAAGCCTAGCACCAAAAACATTTTTTCCGCTACACAGAAGCAAAGGTCTTTTTCCCACTTAATGTCCTGCGTTACACCCGGCAGCTGGTGGCAAAGCTGTTCTATTTGTTCAAGTGTCATGGTAGAATTAGGCTGATAGCTTAGTTACTGATGCTTTTGTCTTTTTTGTAAACTTCGGGGTTAATGCAGTGGGGCAGGCGCTTACCATGTAGCCCGGCAATGATATTTGTGGCAGCCAGCCGAGCCATGTCGTTGCGGGCCTGCACGGTGGCAGAACCAATGTGAGGCAAAACGGCAGCATTGGGCATAGAGAGCAGGGGGTTGTCAGGGAGCATAGGTTCTGGGTTCGTTACGTCCAGGCCAGCTCCCCAGATCCAGCCTTCGTTCAGGGCCTGTATCAGGTCCTGCTCCTGGTGTATTTTGCCTCGCGCCGTGTTTATAAAAATGGATGAAGGCTTCATTTTTCGAAATACATCAGCATTAAATTTGCCTTCGGTTTCGGGGCTTAAGGCCACATGCACCGACAGCACATCGCTTTGCGCCAACAGCTCCTCAAAACTCACTTTGCGGGCCTGCAGCTCCTGCTCGGCCTGCACGTTGTGAGAACGGTTGTGGTAAATTACGTTCATGTTGTAGGCGCCACGGCAGCGCTTGGCAAGCTCCATCCCAATACGGCCTAGCCCAAAAATGCCAAGCGTTTTGTTTTTCAGCTCCATACCCAGGTTAAGCGTAGGGCGGTAAGTTCCCCACTCGCCACTGATGATGCGCTTGTGCATAAAGAAAGCTTTCCGCGACACGGCCAGCATCAGCAGAAAAGCCACATCGGCAGTCGCATCGCTGAGTACATCGGGCGTATTACCAAACGGAATGCCAAGGCGGGTTGCCACAGCTACATCTACGTTGTCGTAGCCTACCGAGAACTGAGCTATTACCTTCAGGTGCTGACACTGCGTCAGGAAATGTGCATCCATTTTGTCGGAACCCATGCAGAGCAGCGCGTCGTGCTGTTTGGCCTGCTCTATAAGTTCCTGCTGCGTTATTTGCCTGTCTTCGGTCCAGACTGTTGTCTGGAGACCAGCCTGCTTTAACAGCTGGAGCCCGGTGTCAGGAATAAGCCTCGAAACAAATACCTTCATTTTTTAATAGTGAATGAGTGATTGTATGTATGAGTGAATTACAGATGAATTGCCTTGAAAGGTTTAGGTATCCGGTAAATTAATTAACCAGCAACTACCAATCAGCAAAAAACAATTACCGCTGTTCCAGTTCGGGTAGGGCTTCTTTGGTAGAAATAGCCAATAGCCCAATAAACGTCAGGAACCCGTTAAGAATCAATACTTCAAAGCCAAAAACATAGCCATTGAACCACTCCACCGAATTATCGCTGATGATGTAGGTGAGGAGGGGAGCCATGATGCATATGGCTGGTACAAACTTATCTCGAACCACGCGCTTGGTATACAGACCAAAGGTGTAAAGGCCAAGCAGAGGTCCGTAGGTGTAACCTGCCACCTTAAATACCGCATTAATGACGCTCTGATCATTCAGTATCTGGAACACAATAATAACCAACACCATAACAATCGAAACTCCGAAGTGTACGATGTAACGGGTGCGTACTTTCTCTTTTTCTTCTTTGTTTTTGAAATCCAGGAAGTCGACACAAAAGGAGGTGGTGAGGGCAGTGAGGGCAGAGTCGGCAGAGGCGTAGGTAATGGCAATGATTCCCAGAATAAACACCACGCCCAGGAAATAAGAGAAATGGTTCAGGGCCAGGAAAGGGAACACATCGTCGCCTTTTGTTGGTAACGAAATTCCCATTTGCTCTGCATATATGTAAAGCAGCGCGCCCAGCGATAGAAACAGCATGTTAACGAACACCAGAATGATGCTGAACCAGAACATGTTTTTCTGCGCTTCGCCAATGTTTTTGCAGCTTAAGTTCTTCTGCATCATGTCCTGGTCGAGGCCTGTCATTACTATAGCAATAAAAGCCCCGGAGAAGAACTGCTTCAGAAAGTATTTGCTGTCTTTAAAATCCCAGAAAAACACCTGCGAGTACTCACTCTCCGTTACGGTTGTTACCAAACCTTGAAACGAGAGATTAAGGTCGTTGGAAATCATGATAATGCTGGTAACCACAGCAACGAGCATGGCAGTGGTCTGGAAGGTATCGGTCCAGATAATAGTTTTCATTCCGCCCCGGAAGGTGTAAACCCAGATGAGCAAGATGGTTATAATAACAGACACGGAAAAAGGGATGCCCAGATCGTCGAAAACGGCTAGTTGCAGCACCCCCGCCACCAGAAACAGCCTGATGGAGGCACCCAATGTGCGCGATAGCAGGAAAAAAGCAGCCCCCGTTTTGTAAGACCAATAGCCAAACCGCTGGTCCAGGTAAGTATAGATAGAAACCAGGTTGAGCCGGTAATACAGCGGCATCAGTACCGTAGCAATAACCAGGTAGCCCAGCAGGTAACCCAGCACCAACTGCAGGTAAGAGAACTGCGAATTGGCCACCATACCCGGAATGGAGATGAATGTGACACCCGAAAGTGAGGTCCCTATCATGCCAAAAGCCACCACATACCAGGGCGACTGGCGGTTGGCCAGAAAGAAGGTTTCGGAGTCTGAGTTCCTGCCGGTGATGTAGGAAATAATGATCAGGATGAAGAAGTAGGCTAATATTAAGCCTATGATAAACATGGAAGACATAGATGCGGGCAATTCTTTGTACTGACCGAATTGGCCATTATACAAATATAGCAAATTATCGTTCCCGTGCTTCTTCTGCTCCTGCTGGCCTTAGTTCACCAGTTCCCTCAGCAAAACAGGCTGCCCAATGGCCGGTATCTGCAAACCTTGTAGCATGCCGGCAGCTGCAATTTGCTCCAGCAGGCGCACTGGTTCGCCTGCCGGCTCGTCCGATAAGTCAAAGGTGCCATAGTGCATCGGAATAAATGTGCCGCCCCGCAGCAGATTAAAGGCTTTAACTGCTTCGTGCGGGTTCATGTGGCTTTTTTGCATCAGAAACGAAGGTTTATAAGCGCCCACAGGCATAATGCAGATATCCATAGGACCAAATAATTCCTGTATTTCATCGAAGTGGTTGCCGTAGCCTGTGTCGCCGGCAAAGTAGAGTAAAGTGTTGGCTGATTTAATTACAAAGCTTCCCCAGAGCATGGTGTTCATGTCGCGGGCGGTTCGGCGATGCCAGTGTGAGGCAGGCATAAAGTATACCTCCAGTCCTTCGGGCACCAGGTCGTACTGCTGGTACCACCCAGCCTCCTGGTAAGGTAGCCGACGTTCGATGCTCCGCAGCACATCGCCGGAACCAAGCGGCGTTAAAGCTTTTACGGTTGGGTTCTGATTGAAAATAGTGCGAATAGACTTTTTATCCATATGGTCGCGGTGGCCATGGGAGAGCAGCAAAAAATCAATGCCGCGCAGTTGCTCAGGCTGGCAGGGCAGGCTAATGCGCCGCTTCAGCAGGGGCAGGTCGTATAGTATGGGGTCTATGAGCAGCGTAATGCCGTTGAGCCGGATCAGAAAAGAGGCATGCCCAAGCCACACCACCATATCGTCGGAAGAGGCCAGGAAGTCTGCGCCAGGGTGTAAGGCAGGCACAAAGGTGTCGGCTTTCTTCTCTTCGCGCTGTGGGTTGGCAGAGAGCTTCCATTTCAGCACATTGCCGAACGAAGGCAGATACATTTCATCTCCGTTGGCAAAGAGCCCATCAATAAGTTTGTTGCCTCTGTAACCAGGTTTAATCGTTTGCAATTTCTCGTTTCTGATGTGCCTGGTTTTTTTGTTATGCTGCTGCAAAGTTGTAAGTATGTTTGGTCTGTAAGTACTGGGAGCTAAGTTTATGTTCCTGAATCGTAATGCCTGTTGCTGTAGATGTTTAATATGCTAAAAGTTTTGCCTTTTAGCATATTGCATCTGACTTCAGACTGTTTTACCAGCATCAGTTTCCTTTTGTTTTAAGCCTAAACAAGCATGTTGTCAAGCTTTTAAGGAGAGATGCTTTGGTCCTTTTATGTACAGAAAATAAACCTCGCTCAGGTTCTTCATAAACTAAACGACAGAATCTGCCAAAGAGGTACATTGGGGGAGGCATATATGCAAGCCGCCCTAAATGCAAAGCGCTTTCCCGTTGCCAGGAAAG
This sequence comes from Pontibacter sp. 13R65, assembly GCF_047525655.1. Lineage (NCBI taxonomy): Bacteria > Pseudomonadati > Bacteroidota > Cytophagia > Cytophagales > Hymenobacteraceae > Pontibacter > Pontibacter sp. 13R65. The sequence goes on along the minus strand of NZ_JBLIQL010000006.1, from coordinate 287,805 downwards.
CGCTTCTATGTATGTTTAAAAGGTGCTTTAGTAATAGCCAAAAGGCCCCCGATGGTACCCACCATAGCCCGGGCCATACATGTTATTAAACGGAGAGCCTCCCTCGCTATAACGAATGCCGCCAGTAACCGAAATATTTGGCGTTATTTTATAAGTGGCTCTAAAGTCCATGCCTTGGCGGCCGGGACTCATAAAGTTGTTGTACATAAAGTTGTTTCCCGATTGGTTCGAAAGGTCTTTCCAGAAACTGCCACTTACCAGCAGGCGCTCACTTACCAGGTACTCCCCGCCTACGCTTACCATATAATGACTGCTGCTATTGGTGCGGCGCATCATAGTGCCACCTTCCGGGGTAGTGGTGCTGTACTGCTGCGGCATTACATTCATGTAAGTAAAGCTGGCGAAGCCTCTAAAGCGGTCTGTTATTTGGTAACGGGCCGAAGGCTCCAGGTAAGAGGCGCCGCCCCAGTTACTGAAACTAGTACCTGCGGAGAGCCCGTAGCTCATGCGCGGTCCTGAAAAAGAAGGCTTTTCTTTTACAGCAGAGGCGGGCTCCGGAGCAGGTGTTTCTGCACCCTCTATTTCAGGTAATTGCTCCAGGCTTGTTTTGCCGGCCGTTTGGGCCATGGCCTGGCTGGCAAAAAGGAAGCTGCTGGCTAGTATCGACAATAATATTTTTCTCATGGCGAGGTAATGCTTTTCTGATGAGTAATTTACAAATTAATACTCAGAAGCCAAAATGATGCCTTCTATCCTTTAGAACGTAAATTATCATTTTATAAGTTACAGATGGTGTATTTTTAGTTTCTGCCAGATGGCTTATAAGTTTGTTCAGTTTTGTATAGGGCAGGAATTATGTTAATGAAAATGCGCTTCCAGAGGCTGTTTTGCTTCTGAAAGGGTAAGGGGTAGCTGAAAATTTGGATTGCTATTGATTTGATTTTCTTTGGAAGACCTTAGACTGAACCATGCCTTTAGCATAAGAGCTGCTGTATACCTCCTCTAGTTGCAGTTGTTCAAAATGAGACTTGAAATCCGGAAGTGACCGAGCTCTTACCTGGCTCACCATGCCAAAAAAAGTGTACATGCTCTTCAGGAGCAGCTGTTGCCACCAGAGTGGGGGAGTAGCAACAGGCCAGAAATCGGAGAAAAGCCACAGACCCTCTGGTGCCAACGAATTGGCCAGTCGGTTCATGAGCAGGTGCAGGCGGTGCGGTAGAAAAAGGTCGAGCAGAAAAGGCGTGAAAATTACGTCAAACACATCGGTTTCGTGCAGGAGGGCCTCTGTGCCCAGCCGGAACTCTACCTGATGGCCGGAGACCTGGAGCCGCCGGTAACGATTTTGGGCCATCTGGAGCATCTTAGGGGAAGCCTCCAGGTAAAGCAGCTTTAGTTTTGGGTGGTGAAGCAGTATTTGTTCCAATAGCCAGCCACTTCCGCCTCCAATCAGCAAAACCCTGTCCTGCTCCGCTATATAGGGCAGAAGCGCTTGTTGCGCCTCTTGCAACGAAGAGCCGTATACGAGCCGGGCTAACCGGTCATAAATGGGTGCGATGAGGTCGAAGCCACTGTGGGGCAGTATTTGTTTTGCGTTAATGGTTTTGTTTAAAAAATTTAGGGCTAACCAAATTAATCTAATGATAACGGCCTTCCAGAGGTTGAAATATCCTTTTCTTCTTCCGGTGGGGCAGTTGCTAATTTAGTAGTTTCACTATTTTTCAGCTATACCTTAGCGGTTATAGTTTTGCTCTACGATCCATTTTAGTTTCTGAAAAATGTAGTCTGTCAGGTCTTTTCTTATTTGCTGGGAATTGCCTTTAAAAACCTCACGATATTCTTCTGCTTTGCCGTCGTACAGGAAAGATACGAACATAGTACCCACTGGCTTTTCTGTTGTTTCAGAGCCACCGGGACCTGCCAGGCCGGTAGTGGCCACAGAAATATCGGCACCAAGTGCTTTTTTCAGGCCCATTACCATTTCGTTGGTTACCTGCTGCGACTCAGCGCTGTAGAGCTCAAGTGTTTCCTGCCTTACGCCAAGTAGCTTTTTCTTAGCTTCCGGCTGGTATACCACCAGGCTTCCTATTAATACATCGCTACTGCCTGTGCCTTTTACAAATTCGGAGGCCAGCATGCCAGCCGTGCAACTTTCTGCAAAAGCAACTGTAAGGCCTTTGTCTTTCAGGTCTGTTAACAATTCCGTTAGCTCAGATTGGTTCATATATCAGTTTGTTCAGATGTTTAAGTTCAGAATAGGTGCTTCTCTTACTGTTTCTGAGGCCTTAAAGTTTAAGATAAGGGGAAGGTTTCTAGTATGCTGTAAATCGGGTGCGGCGAGCTTAGCGTCGATTGCCATAGCGAAACTGCATCTACAGCAAATGATACTGGTGCGGCCGGCAAGATGGCAGGTAAATGATCAGGCAGGGCTTTGTCTTTCCGGAAGCGCGCTAACGTTATATGCGGAATAGCCTTTTGCTGCTTGGGTGGCTGCACCGAAAGCTGCAAGGTAATATCCTGGCTGAGCTTCTCAAACTGTTGGTTCGGTTCGAAGCGTGCCCAGATGAGGCGTGGAGCCCGTGGCTTTGGCCCAGGTTCCAGGCACTGGAGCTGCAACGAAAACGATGTGTGCCGGGAGGCTAGCTGCTGTAGTTTTTCTTTTATGGCTGGCAGTGCATCGGGCGCAGTGTTTCCAATAAAATATAAGGTGAGGTGCAGGTTCTGCTCCGGCACAAACCGGATAGACTCGTGCTGGTATGACCCTGCCTGTTGCAACAAGCTGGCTTTTAGTGAGGCTGGTACGGCAGCCGCTACAAATAAGCGTATGGTTTCGTTCATGATGCTGTATGTTAAGAAGGTGCTGCTGCGTTTACTACTCCTACTTGCCCCGAAATACGTATGTAGGTGGCAACCGTATACAGGGTACTGTTGAGTATTTTTACCATTCGATTATGTTCAGAAGTTTTTATAAGAAAATAGTTGCCGCTTTTGCGCTTTTTACGCTTGAGCTGTTTTTTGCCTGGGGGCTTTTCCTGGTCTGTGTTATTTTGTTTCTGTACGTAAGCAAACAAGTAGTAGAAGGCACTAATCTGAACTTCGACAACGCGGCTTTTGCCTTTGCCAACAGCATTGCAAGCACCGGCCTGACACAGTTAATCGAGGTCATCACTTTTTTCGGTTCGCGCCAGTTTCTGACACCGGCAGCGCTCCTGCTAATTGCTTATTTTTTATTTGTCCGGAAGCACCGCTGGTACTCGCTAAAGGTGCCGGTGGTGGCGCTTGGAAGTATTACTCTGAACCTGGTGCTGAAATACCTGTTCGACAGGCCCAGACCAGCCATTCCGCATCTGGTAGAGGCATCGGGCTTAAGTTTTCCGAGCGGGCACTCTATGGTAGCGGCCTCTTTTTATGGATTACTTATTTACCTGGCCTGGAAGCATGTAGAGCGGCCGGTATGGCGGTTCACGGCCATCGGCTTGCTTACTTTTCTGATTATAATGATTGGGTTTAGCCGTATTTACCTGCATGTGCATTATGCTACTGATGTAATGGCAGGCTTTGCTGCGGGCTTTATGTGGGTTATAATTGGGTTGTGGAGCCTGCAAAAAATAGAACGTTTCTCCAAAAAAGAGATTGATCCGGTGGTGAAAGAAGAACCTGTAGATGCTCCATGAAATAATTTTTTAGAATATATTGTATGTCAAAAAAACAGTTGTAGATTTGCACTCCCAATCACACAGAGCGGGAACATTTTTTAGTCTGCATTCGCGCACGTGGCGGAATTGGTAGACGCGCAGGTCTCAGAAGCCTGTGCCTTCGGGTGTGGGAGTTCGACTCTCCCCGTGCGCACTGAAAATGTTAAAAAGACCAGCCTTCCGGCTGGTCTTTTTTTTTGCCTCCTCTCTTGTGCCAGGCGCATCTCTTCAGGTTAATTCACTGTCGTTTTATTAGTTTATGTTCTGGTAATCAAAATTTTATGAGAAATAAATGCTTTGTTTCTGCCTGACTATTAAATTTATTTGATATATTGATAAAGGATTATGCGTGTATATCTGCTTGTCCTTTTCTCTAGATATTGGCTCTTTTTGCTCCTCTCACACCCTGCTTGCCGGAGGTTTTTAGATGACCGCTGGAAAATGAAAACAATCGCTATTTTTCTCTTGTTAGTGCCTTTGTAGAAATGCTTGTTCCTTTTAGTGAGCAAAGGCTGCTTCTGTGCAAAATTTTGGTAGGAGCCGCAATGCTGATATGCTTATCAGGCTAGTATTAAATTTCTTTAAACCTCAATAAAAATGTTGCGCATGAAAAAGCTCTTACAAATACCCTTGTGGTTTCTGCTTTTAGGTGCGGTAGTTTTATGTAAGCAACCGGCAACCGAGGTTGGAGCCAGCCAAGGCAGCGTGGTAGCCAACAATACTTCTACTACTGCTACCACTGTTTATGTAGTGCGGCATGCCGAGAAAGATGTTTCTAACCCTACCGACCAGGATCCTGACCTGAGTGCTGAGGGAAAAGCCAGGGCAGACTCCTTGCGGGAGCTGCTGCAAGATGTGGAATTAGGTGGTTTATACGCCACCAAGTACATACGCACCAAAAACACGCTAAAGCCTTTGTCTGAGGAGCGAAAGCTGGAAATTTCAGAATATAAAACGAACGACTTTGTAAGCCTTAAGCGGAAGTTGCTGCAGGAGCACCTGGGGCAAACTGTGGTAGTAGCAGGCCACTCTAACACCTTGCTGCCACTCATAGAAGCGTTGGGGGCTAAACCTAAAATTTCGTTTATCTCAGAAACAGAATACGATTACATTTTTAAGGTAACCATGGTGCCCGACAAGGCCTCTACTTTAGAGGTGAGTCAATACAGCAATTAAGCTGTTTCGTTAAATCCGATCAGTTACGCGCTGCTGAATAGTTTAGATTAGCTTGAAAGCGGAAGGCAGCTGCTTCTTACCAAAAAGCTTCCGGAAAATGGAATCCCGAAGTTTCTTATAAAGAGCAGCTGCCTTCCTGTTAAAAGGGGGTTAACGTTTATTAGCCTTCAGCAACAAAAAATACCTCTGGAAGGCCATTTTCATTAGAATAATTTGAGATGATTGTACTGCTTGATGCTACTTTGTTAACCGTACTTCCAGCACCCGCTGTGTTTTTTCAGTTACCTTAAAGCGGTTGTCTACCCGCTGGCCTGCCACCCACACAACAGATTGTTCCGAAGTTAGCACCAGCACCTGTTGTTTCAGGTTGGCGGGTACTTTTTTGTCTACCAGAAAGTCGCTGATCTTTTTCTTTCCATTCATGCCGAGCGGTACAAACCAGTCGCCTTCTTGCCAAGGGCGCAGTTTGAGCGGGAATTTAAGCAAATCGGCATCGAGTGCAGCTACATGAGGTTTTGTATTCAGTTTATAACTACTTGCCTCAAACTCAGAGATTGAGAGGCGAACATGTGGCTCCTGTACCTCTTGCTGCCCTTCTTGTATACGTATACTGCCAAAGCTGCTCAGGTTCCGGGGCGTTATCACCAGTTGCTCCCGGTCTTTTACCAGAGTATGGCTGGGCGAGTCGAATTGCTTGCCTGAGAGGCCATCTAGCGCCTTGGTAAGTTCCAGCACCACCGAATAGCTAAAGTTGTAAGGTTTGAGCAGTTCATGCAGTACCACCGGCAAGCCGTTTGCCTGGCGCAGAGGCGCTAAATCTATATACACAGCGTCTTCTTCCTGCCGCACGGCCTGCTGCTCGAGGTTCGCAATGTAGGCAGCTACAATGGCTTCGGCATGACTCACACGCTCAGCCGTTTGCTGCAAGGTTTCCTCCAGGTTTGGGTTAATCTCTTTTAAAACAGGAATTACATCGTGCCTTATTTTGTTACGCTGGTACTTTACGCTTTGATTAGAACTGTCTTCGCGCCAGATAATCTGGTTGGCTGTTACAAATTCGTAGATATCGTCTTTTGTAAGAGAGAGCAGCGGCCGGATAATACGTCCGTTTTTAGGCGGTATGCCGTGCAGGCCTGCAATACCGGTGCCCTTGGTGAGGTGGAGCAATATGGTTTCGGAAGTATCGTTGCTATGGTGGGCGGTGGCAATGTAGTCGTAGCCTTCCTGTTGACGCACCTGCTCAAACCAGTTGTAGCGCAGGGTGCGGGCTGCCATCTGGGTCGAAATGTTTTCTTGCTGGGCAAAGGCCGTGGTGCTAAAGTTTTCTGTAAAAAAGGGCACCTCGTACTTTTTGGCCAGCTTTTTGACGAATACTTGGTCAGCTTCAGACTCTTCGGCGCGCAGGCCAAAGTTGCAATGAGCAATGGCAAAGTCGAACTTTAGCTGGTGCAGTACCTCGCAAAGCACAACCGAATCTATGCCACCACTTACGGTAGCCAGAATGCGGCTGTCGGGCTGGCAAAGGGCATGCAATTGTATGAAACCTAAAACTTTCTGAAGCATAAGACGCAGATGGTAAATTTTATCTAATTTTGAATTTAATAAGATGTTAGAGATTAGATGTTAGATTATAGACTTGAAATGTGGCATACATAAATTTGTTTTTCCTGGTCAGCACAATCCAGCTAAGTAGTGATAAAAAAATCCATGGCACTTACTTCTAAGGAAATTTTTTGTCTCACTTAAAAAATCTAACATCTAGTATCTAATATCTAGCATCTAAAATAAATGAAGTTCACAAAAATACTGTTTTCTCTTGTCTTTATGCTGATGTCTTTTGCCGTTTTGGGGCAGCAGGCAAAGCAGGATAGAGTTGAACTGCAAAGCGCCGACAGTTTAAAGGGTGGCATTTTTAATGGCCAACGAATAACAAAGCTCCTCGGTAATGTGCGGTTTAAGCAGCAGGATACTTTCCTGTTTGCAGATTCGGTTTACAAATACGATGGTACAGAGTTGCTCGAGGCCTTTGGGCAGGTTAGAATAAACCAGGGCGATACTGTAACCATGACCGGGAACAGGGCCACTTACGACGGTGACAAACGTACTGCCCGCATGACTGGCAATGTGGTAATGAAAGACCCCCGCATGACCCTCACCACCCCCAGCCTCGATTATGATCTGAATACACGTACAGCAGTATACACAGAAGGTGGCACTATTGTAGACCCCGAAAATCGCCTGCAAAGTCGGCAGGGCACTTACGATACCAATACTAAGATGTTCACCTTCCGGCAGGATGTAAAAGTTTTCTCGCAAGACTACGACATTACAGCCGAGAGCATGCGCTACAACAGCGAAACCAAAGTCGTTTATTTTCAGGGGCCAACCTTTATCAAGGGCAAGCAGGGCGACCTTTATGCTGAAGAAGGTACCTACGATACTATTAAACGGATCTCTGACTTTGGCCGCAATGCTTATATACTAACGCCAGAGTATCGGATTGGTGGTGAAAAACTATTCTACAACGAAGGCACGGGCTATGGTTATGCTCAAAACAATGTAACCATGCGCTCTCTCAAAGACGATGTAACTATTCGGGGGCAAGTAGGCCGCTACTGGCGCGAAACAGGTGTGGCCAAAGTATATGGCAACCCTGTAATGGAAACGCTCATGGAAGGCGATACACTTTTTATGTCGGCCGATACGCTGATTTCCAGAGAATCAAAAACGCCGGAAATGCCAAGCATGCTGTATGCCTACTACGGCGTAAAAATATACAAGGCAGATCTGCAGGGTAAGTGCGACTCGCTAAGTTACAACCGCACCGACTCGGTTATGTTTATGAACCGGAACCCTGTGCTCTGGAGCGATAACAGCCAGATTGTGTCCGATACCATCCGGATACACATGCGCAATAAGACCATTGATCGGATGTACATGTTCAGTAATGCTTTTATTTCTTCGGAAGATTCCATTCAGAATTTTAACCAGGTCAAAGGCCGCGATATGGTGGCTTTTTTCAAGGAAGGGCGCATCAGGAGAGTGAATGTGGAGGGTAACGGCGAAAGTCTTTATTTTGTGCTGGAAGGCGATTCGGTGCTCACAGGCCTGAACAAAGCTATTTGTAGTAACATGGTGCTAAAGTTCTCTGAAGAAAATAAATTGAACACGATCTCGTTCCTGGTTAGCCCCGACGCAAGTTTTATTCCACCGCACGAGCTGAAGGAGCCTGATAAGACGCTGGAAGGTTTTGAGTGGCTGTCGGGGCTGCGGCCCGAGCGGAAAGACATGTTCATGCCCCGAGTGCCGGTGGTGCAGCCGCAACCAGTGCAGCCTGCCGCGCTGAAAACGATTAAGCCAGCGCCACCGGCAAAGGCGAAAAAAGCAGCAGCCAGGTAAGGAGCATGGTCTGGTAGACTTTGTCCTATTGCAGAGGTCGTTTAGCAAGGGCAATCGAATTATTAGAATGAAAATGCCCTTCCGGAGGTATTTTGCCACTTGAGAGCATATGCGCCAGACCACCGCAGAAGACTTGAATTATAGCCTTGGTTGATAATTTTATGAACTCAAAGCCACTATCTTACAGTTAAAAAGCAGCATACAGAATCAAACTTGTAAATCACACAGATATTCCATAATTTTGCCCGTTCATGAAGAAAGGCTTTTCCCATATTATTGTACTTATTGGCCTGTTGCTGGTAACCGCTGGTTGTAGTAACTACCAAAAGCTATTAAAAAGCACCAACGTAGACGAGAAATACGCGGCTGCGCTGAAGTTTTACGAGAAGGAGGACTACTACCGCGCCAATCAACTCCTCAACGATGTGTTACCTATGCTGGGTGGTCGGCCGGAAGGAGAGCGTGCCAGGTTCCTGTTTGCCCACACGCATTTTATGCAACGCGAATTTTTGCTTAGCGCCTACCAGTTTCAGCTTTTCTACGAAACCTACCCCCGTAGCGAGTTTGCCGAAGAAGCCATTTTCCTTTATGCCAAGTCGCAGTACATGAGTTCCCCGGGCTATGAGCAGGATCAATCTACAACTGTTACGGCCCTGGAGTCGCTGCTGGAGTTTCAGGCAAGATTCCCAAACAGTCAGTTTGCCGAGGAAACCAATAACATGATTAATGAGTTAAACGTAAAGCTCGACCGTAAAGCATTTGACAATGCCCGACTGTATTACCAGTTGCGGTATTACAAATCAGCGGTAGTGGCGCTCACCAATTTTATAAACGAGCACGCCGGTTCGCCTTACAGCGAAGAAGCTGCTTTTCTGAGGCTCGACGCACAATACCGGTTCGCCTTGGAAAGTGTGCTTAACAAGCAGCAGGAGCGTTTCTCGGAAGCAGCAGATTATTACCTGTCCTTTATAGATCTTTTTCCGCAGGGCAAGTATCTGCGCGATGCTGAAAAAGTTTATGAAAACACGTTATCTGAATTAGATAAACTGAAAAAACCAACCCAAGTATCACAAGGCAATTAACATTATATATATGGCAATAGTACCAGCATCTATCGTTACCAGAAATATGGCCGACTTTGCAAAGCAAACAGGCAATGTATACAAGTCAGTGTCGGTTATCTCTAAAAGAGCAAACCAGATATCTGTAAAGCTGAAAGAAGAGTTAAACTCGAAACTTGCTGAGTTTGCCACCACTGTAGATAACCTTGAAGAAGTGTTTGAAAACAGAGAGCAAATTGAGATTTCGAAGTATTACGAGCGTTTGCCTAAGCCAACTAACCTGGCTGTAGAAGAATTTCTGGAAGGCAAAGTATACGTGCGTACGCCTGACGACGAAACTGAGATAACATCATTCTAACTGTACCGGATGCTCCGGAACAAGAAGATCATAGTAGGAGTTTGCGGCAGTATAGCAGCTTATAAGGCTGCCATACTGGTTCGCTTACTAGTAAAAGCAGAGGCAGAAGTGCAGGTTATCCTGACTACTTCTGCCTCTGCTTTTATAACCCCGCTTACATTGGCCACACTCTCCAAACGCCCGGTGCTTACAGAGTTTGTGCAGGGCAGCCAAGGTGTCTGGAACAACCACGTGGAACTTGGGCTTTGGGCCGATGCGCTGGTGATTGCGCCAGCCAGTGCCAACACCGTTGCTAAATTTGCCAATGGCTTTTGCGACAACCTGCTCAGTGCTACTTATCTTTCAGCTCGTTGCCCTGTGTTTGTAGCTCCTGCCATGGATTTAGATATGTACCAGCACCCCTCTGTGCAGGATAACTTCCGCAAATTGCAGGCTTACGGTAACCACTTGATAGAAGCAGGCTACGGAGAATTGGCAAGCGGACTGGTGGGGCAGGGGCGCATGGCGGAGCCGGAGGAGATAGTGCAGGTACTAGAAGCTTACTTTTCAGGAAGTGGAAAAATCGTTTAACGGAAAACTGGTGCTGCTCACCGCAGGCCCAACTTACGAACCCATAGACCCGGTTCGATTTATTGGCAACCACTCCACTGGTAAAATGGGCTATGCTCTGGCCGAGTGCTTTGCGCAGCATGGAGCCAAAGTGCGCTTAGTAGCAGGCCCAACTGCTCTAAAAGCAGTTCATTTAAACATAGAGGTCAGCCCGGTAACCACTGCCGACGAAATGTACCAGGCTGTGCAGCAGTTCGCCGCTGCCGCAGATATTATAGTGTTTGCTGCCGCCGTAGCTGATTATAAGCCAAAGGTGGTAGCCGACAAAAAAATAAAGAAAGATGGGAGCGAATTAACAATAGAACTTGTTAAGAACGTTGATATTGCAGCAGCATTTGGTAAACAGAAGCGGGAGGGACAGTTCTCTGTAGGCTTTGCCCTCGAAACAAACGACGAAGACTTGAACGCCCGCACAAAGCTGGAGAAAAAGAACCTCGATATGATTGTGCTGAACTCTCTGAACGATCCGGGAGCAGGGTTCAGGCACGATACAAATAAAATAACGATTATAGAGCCTGATACTACTACTGCCTTTGATTTAAAGCAAAAGCAGGAGGTGGCGCAGGATATTGTAAACCTAATCTGGGAACGGTTACATGCTTAAGAAAATACTTGTTTTGCTGTGTGTGTGTGTGGCGGCAGTGAGCGCAAAAGCTCAGGAGCTGCAGTGCGATGTGGTGGTGAACAGCGAACAGGTGCAGTACACCGATAAGCAGCTGTTTACGGAGATGCAGACCCGCATTTTCGAATTTATGAACAACCGCCGCTGGACCGATCAGGCTTACAGGGCCGAAGAACGCATAAAGTGCCGCATGCTTATAAACCTGGTCGAAATGCCTGAAATCGGTGTATTTAAGGCTAATGTGCAGATTGTATCTGTGAGGCCAGCTTATGGCACGGGCTACGAAAGCATTCTTTTTTCTGTTATAGACAAAGACTGGACCTTTCAGTTTACCGATGCACAGCCTCTCGATTATGCTGAAAACAGTTATACTTCCAATCTGTCTTCGATGCTGTCTTTCTACGCCTACCTGATTATTGGAGTAGATGGCGACAGCTTCAGCAAGATGGGGGGCTCCAATGCTTATGACAAAGCGCGTAACATTCTGAACATGGCAACCTCACAGGGCGGCTCCTACCCAGGCTGGAAACCGTTTGAAGGAAACAGGAACCGCTACTGGATACTGGACAATCTGCAGGACCCGCAGTTTGTTTCTTTCCGGGAGGGCCTTTATACTATGCACCGCCAGGGCCTCGACCTGATGGCCGAAAACCCTGAGAAAGCACGGAAATCGGTTTTGGTAGTGCTGCAGGATATACAGTCACTCTCCAAACTGAAGCCCGGAGCAGCCATTATCAGATCCTTTTTCGACGCCAAGGCCGATGAGCTCACCAACTTTTTTAAGACAGCTCCTCCCGCCGATAAACAAGCGGCCTATGCTATCCTGAACCAGGTAGATGCACCGAACAGCACAAAATACCAGGTGCTCCTGCAGCGCTAACCTTCCTTATTTCCTGTAAAGCACGTATCTTCACGTGGGCCAAACCATGTGGCTGTAGAGCGTAACTATTTATGGGAAAACGACAAACTCGTGTTTTTAACAGAGACATACAGGCACAGGTGCAGGAACTGCTTCTGCAGCCTGTGGTGCAGGTGGTGCTGCAAACCAATGTAGTGCTGCAGGGGAAGTTGCGCACCATAGATTCCGTAAATGTGGAGCTGTGGGACCGATGCTTTGAACGGCGTGTGTTGCCGGTGCAACAAATAAAAGAAATTATCTACGATAAAGAAGCGGCATTTTAGCTTATGCTGATAGATCTTAAAATAAAAAATTATGCCCTTATTGAGCAACTGGAGATGACACCATCGCCTGTGCTTAATATTATTACTGGTGAAACAGGTGCCGGTAAATCTATTATGTTGGGCGCTATCGGCCTGCTTATGGGCAACCGTGCCGATAGCAAACTGCTGTTTAACCAAGGCGAAAAATGTGTGATTGAGGGCGTGTTCGATATTTCGTCTTACAACCTGCAGGAAATCTTTGCAGCCGAAGACCTCGACTTTGATAACCAATGCATTTTGCGACGCGAGATAAGCCCTAGTGGTAAATCGCGCGCCTTTGTAAACGATACACCGGTTACGCTCGATGTAATCAGGACCATTGGCGATAACCTGATGGACATACACTCGCAGCACGATACGCTCCAGCTCGGCGATACAAGTTACCAGCTCGATATTCTGGACGTGTATGCTGGAAATACCTCATTGGATATTTACGCAGGTAACTCTTCTTACCTGAAAGCTTACCATACCGCCTACCGCCACTACCGAAAGCTGGAGTCGGAGTTTACCCGGTTAGAGAACCAGTTGGCGCAGTCGCAGAAGGAGTTGGACTACCACACGTTTTTGTTAAATGAACTGGATGAAGCACGCCTGGAGGCTGAAGAGCAAGAATCACTGGAGGCCGAGCTAAAGCAACTGGAAAACGCCGAAGACATTAAACTGAAGCTGTCGCAGGCAGTGCAGTACTTGACCGAATCTGAGTTTAACATTACTTCTGCTCTGAAAGATACAGCCTATCTGATTGGGCAGCTGGCGCAATTTTCGGATACTTATGAAGAATTGCGCAGCCGCACCGAAAGCTGCATGATAGAGCTGCAGGATATTGCTGGCGAACTCGAAGATGCAGAGCGTAAAACAGAAGCAGATCCTGAACGAGCCATAGAAGTGCAGGAACGCCTGAACCTGATTTATACGCTCCAGCGTAAGCACCAGGCTAAAACCATCTCCGACCTCTTAGCCATTCAAAAAGAACTGGAGGAGAAAGTGAAAAGCGTGCTCAACCTGGATGCTGTAATTGCTGAAACACAGAAGGCGATGGTAGCAGCCGAGAAAGAGGTGCTGCAAAAAGCACAGATTCTTTCGGAGCGTCGCAAATCAGTTTTTAATAGGTTCGAAGAAGAGCTGTACACTCTGTTGGCGGAGCTCGGAATGCCTAACGCGCGCATCGTTATTCAGCACAAGGTAACTGCTCCGACTGCCACAGGTACCGATGAGATCAGTATTCTGTTCAGCGCCAACAAAGGATCTGCTCCCCAAAGCCTGGTAAAAGCGGCATCGGGTGGTGAATTCTCGCGTCTGATGTTGAGCATTAAATACATGCTAGCCGATAAAACCGCGCTGCCAACTATCGTTTTCGACGAAATAGATACTGGTATATCTGGAGAGGTGGCTGTGAAAGTGGGTAAGATGATGCAGCAGATGGCGCAGAAGCACCAGATTATTGCCATTTCGCATTTGCCCCAGATTGCCGCACAAGGTGATTACCATTATTTTGTATATAAACACGACCGCGAAGACCGTACGGTGAGCCGCATTAAAAGGCTCAGCAACGAAGAGCGCGTAAACGAAATTGCTCATATGATAGCCGGTGCAAACCCAAGCTCTAATGCATTCCAGAGTGCCAAGGAGCTACTCTCGCTATAGGTGGCGCGAGGCCCGTACACACAATTTTAAGTGGCAAAGCCGAATTTTAGACATAGTCTGAAGAGATATTACTAAATTGCTCCCTGATTTCCGATAGAGCCGGTTTTTTACACAACAGCAACAAAAAATATAATAACGATATGTCCTATAATATACTAAAAGGAAAAAAAGGAATCATTTTTGGCGCGCTGGACGAAAAGTCAATCGCCTGGAAAGTAGCAAAGCGTGCCAAAGAAGAAGGTGCTGAGTTTGTGCTGACCAATGCTCCCCTTGCTATGCGTATGGGCGAGATCAAAAAACTGGCTGAAGAGTGTAATGCAGAAATTATTCCGGCTGATGCTACGTCTGTAGAAGATCTGGAAAATCTGTTTACTAAAGCGCAGGAGATTTTAGGCGGCAAAATAGATTTCGTGCTGCACTCTATCGGCATGAGCCCGAACATTCGTAAAGGCAAAACTTATGGTGACCTGAACTACGAGTGGTTCCTGAAAACGCTTGATATTTCGGCACTTTCTTTCCACAAAGTAATGCACGTAGCCGAAAAGCAGGATGCAATGAACGAGTGGGGATCTATTGTAGCCCTTTCTTATATTGCAGCCCAGCGTGTTTTCCCTGATTATACAGACATGTCGCAGGCAAAAGCGGTGCTGGAATCTATAGCCCGTAACTATGGCTACCGTTTAGGCCGCCAGAAAAAGGTTCGTGTTAATACTATTTCGCAGTCTCCAACCAAAACAACAGCTGGTACAGGTGTAGGCGGTTTCGATGCGTTTTATGATTATGCCGATAAAATGTCGCCACTAGGCAATGCTTCTGCCGAGGCTTGCGCCGACTATTGCATTACTCTTTTCTCTGACCTTACCAAAATGGTTACTATGCAGAACCTGATGCACGATGGAGGTTTCTCGAGCATGGGTATTTCAGAAGAGATTGTAGAATTGATCAGTAAATAGTCTCCAAGTGCTGATATGCTGATGTATTGATGCAATAGCAAATATCTATTAAATTATAAAAGGAAGAGCTTCTGGTGCAGATCAGAAGCTCTTCCTTTTTATAGAGTATTAGCATGCAGTGCACTGCAAATTATTCTAATGAAAATGGCCTTCCAGAGGGTTTTTACAAGACACAAAGCATAGGGCGTAAAGACACCAGGTCCTTTTTAAAGGAAAAATAAGATAGTCGCCCGTTCACTCGTTCAAGATTTTTCTTTCTCCTCCTCTACATCAACCACCTGTAAATTGCCTCATTAGTCATCAACACTTTACACAATTACTACCTTACTCAGGGCAGGCTCCTGGCTGGTAAGAAGTTACACCGGTTCTGTCGGCTTCGCAGGCATTGCCATAGGTTTTTCCGTCGCAGCCGCAAACCGGGTCGTATTGCATTGTACAAGCCTGGTCAGGGTTTGCCTTGGTGGAGTCTATACAAGCAGGTTCAGCATTTTTGCAGGAGAACATGGCGGTGCTAAGTGCGAAAAAGGCAGCCATACAAAATTTTCTCATAGTATTAAAAATTAGGGTTTTTATATACAAAGTGGTTAATAATCAGTCTTTTTGCTGCTAAAGCGTTAAAAATAAAGCTTTTAAAAAGTTGCGTTTATTTAACTAACTAATGCTACTGCCGTATTGAAACTTAAAGACGTGCAATTAGCACTGTTTGCTCTTATGCCTGCAGCTTTGTGCTATGCAAGAGTTAACACGTAACAACTTTACTTTAACCCAAATTTAATTAATATGAACGACGACAAAGGAAAAATCTTATTGGCAACTGCTGCTGGTTTAGGACTTGGTATTGTTACTGGAATTCTGATGGCTCCTGATAATGGCCAGACTACCCGCAGTAGCTTAAAACGCAGCCTCACAAAAGCAGGCGAAGACATAGAGCGAACTGTTAAGCGCTGGATGGACAGCCTGGAGAATAGCAATGTTACCGACACAGGCAGCAGCCTGACAATGCGTGGCTCCTGGGACGATGTGAAGGGCCAGTTGAAGCAAAACTATGCCGACCTTACTGATGACGATCTAACATACGTAGAAGGTAAAGAAGATGAATTGTTTGGCCGTTTACAGCGTAAACTTGGTAAAACGAAAGACGATATAGTAAAACTCATTTCTGATTTATAGTATCACTTTTACACTTCCTGAACTCACTCAAGGATAGGTGTTTTAGCTAAATATATTATATCTTTAATATTTTGTATATAGCTATAACATAATACTATATTTGATCGTTAGAGGAAACAGAGAGTTAATATTGAAATCGAAAACATAACCAACTTTAATTATTAATTACTATGAAAGACAATAGCGGAAAGATCATATTAGCTTTGTTGGCTGGTGCCAGCGCAGGTGTTGTAGCAGGCTTATTGATGGCCCCTGACACAGGAGAAGCTACCAGAACTAGCGTAAAAAAATGGGCTAATAAACTGAGCAGTGATCTTGAGAAAAATCTGCAGACAAGCTTAGACGAAATCAAGAACATGAGCAGTGGCGTAATGGACAACCTGAACAAAAAAGCGTCTGCCATGAACGGTTCTGAAGGTGATGACTCTAAAACTTCATCAGATAAATCTTCTGGTTCAGGCTCTACTGGTTCGTCTGCTGGTTCTGCAAGTGGTGCCGGTTCTACTGGCTCAACTTCTGGCGGAAGCTCTACTACTGGTGGAGGTTCTTCTTCTGGTGGAGGTTCTACTTCTGGCGGAAGCTCTACTTCTGGTGCCGGATCTAGACCAGGTGGTTCTAACCAATAAGCTACCTTTACTTTTGTAAAGGCAAGGTCTATATTTTAACTGAAACATATTTTTCCAACTCCGACCTTTTACAGCCTAAGCTGTAGCCAGACCGGGTTATGTAAGAGCTTGTTTCTGAAGGAGGTTCCTGCTCATTTTTGGGTAGGAACCTTCTTGCTTTCAGGAGTTTGAGAATTAGGTTCAACTTTAGCGGCTACCTGCCGTTTATAATTAGTTAAACCGATACACAATTAATCAAACCTACTTAAATGAAGACACAAATGGAATGCAGAACATTAGGAGAATCTAAAGGTAACTTCACAAACTCATCTGTTCGCCAGATGAAGCAAAGAGAAACAACTCCTGACATGGATAATAATTCCAGCAATGGTGCTGCAAAACTGGCAGTAGGCCTACTGGCTGGTGCGAGTGTTGGCGTATTAGCAGGTATGCTGTTAGCGCCTGAAAAAGGAAGAGATGCCCGTAAAAAAGTTGCCGACACGGCCTCTAGGTTTGGATCGCAGGTAAGTAGCTCCTTTACCAGCACCAAAGAAAGATTGAATAGCTGGACAGCCGCCAAGCAAGATAAAACTAAAGTGCATAGAAGCCCATACGAAGACTTAAACACGCACCACGACACTATGGTGAACACCCGTAGCAGCGGCGCTATTGTAAGAGAAGGAGAAGGAAACAGTACAGGTTTGCCAGGCATGCTGAAATAGCATTTCTCAGTAAAAAAAGAAAAGGCTTGCTGTATACAGCAAGCCTTTTCTTTTTTATACAAAGTGTAATTTCTGGCTTATTCTTCTGATTTTTCTGGTTTCATCTGTGGGAAGAACAGCACATCCTGTATAGAGTGGGAGTTGGTCATGATCATAGACAAACGATCTATGCCAATGCCTAAACCAGCCGTTGGTGGCATACCGTATTCTAAAGCACGCAGAAAATCTTCGTCCAGTACCATGGCTTCCGTGTCGCCACGTTTACCAAGTTCCAGTTGCTCCTCAAAGCGGGCGCGCTGGTCTATCGGGTCGTTTAGCTCAGAGAAGGCGTTGCAGATTTCCTTGCCGTTGCAAATGGCTTCGAAACGCTCTACCAAACCTGGCTTGCTGCGGTGCTTTTTGGCCAACGGGCTCATTTCTACCGGATAATCAGTAATAAAAGTTGGCTGAATCAGGTTTGGCTCGCACGTCTCTCCGAAAATCTCGTCGATGATCTTGCCTTTACCTAATTTAGGATCTACCTTGATGCCTAATTTTTCGGCGGTGGCGCGCAGCTCCGGCTCCTCCATCTCCGAAATATCTATTTTAGTGAAGTGCTCAATGGCTTCGAACATGGTAAAGCGTTTCCAGGGGCGCTGGAAATCAATAGTATTTTCGCCTACCTGCACCTGCGTTTGGCCATGCAGGGCAAGTGCTACCTTCTCCACCATCTCTTCTACCAAATCCATCATCCAGTTATAGTCTTTGTAGGCGACATAAAGTTCAACCTGCGTAAACTCTGGATTGTGGAAGCGGCTCATGCCTTCGTTGCGGAAGTCTTTGGCAAACTCAAACACACCATCAAAGCCACCTACAATCAGGCGCTTGAGGTACAGCTCGTTGGCAATGCGCAGGTACAGCGTCATGTCCAGGGTGTTGTGGTGCGTCTTAAAAGGGCGGGCAGCGGCACCACCGTACAATGGCTGCAGAATAGGTGTTTCTACTTCCAGGTAGCCTTTGTCATTCAGGAAGCTGCGCATAGTATTTACCAGCTGCGTACGCTTCCTAAAGGTTTCGCGCACGTGCGGGTTCACGATCAGGTCTACGTATCGCTGGCGGTAACGCAGTTCAGGGTCCGTAAAACCATCGTGTACAATCTCTTTTCCGTTCTCATCGATCTCACGCTTCACAATAGGCAGCGGCTTCAGCGACTTGGTGAGCAGCTTCAGTTCTGTTACGTGCACCGAAATCTCGCCTACTTGCGTTACAAAAGCATATCCTTTAATTCCGATAAAGTCGCCGATATCCAGCATCTTTTTGAACACCGTGTTGTACAGGTCTTTGTTATCGCCGGGTGCAATATCGTCGCGCGATACGTAGATCTGGATGCGGCCAGAGCTATCCATAAGCTCCGCAAAAGAGGCTTTGCCCATAATGCGGCGGCTCATCAGTCGGCCAGCCAGGCTTACTTCCTGGTAATTGTTCTGCTCTTTATCGAAATTTTGCTTTATCTCTTTGGCTGTGGCAGTAACTTCAAAAAGCTCAGATGGGTAAGGGTTAATACCTAATTTCTCCAGCTCTTCGCGCTCATGGCGTCTGCGTAGTTCCTGTTCGCTCAGTTGCATGCTATATCTGCTAATGGTGGTTTTATAAACAAGCTGTAAAATTGATAAATATTCGGGAGCTTTTAAATACTTAATTGCTTATTGTTTGCCAGAAGTAAGTGCAGGTGCCAAAAAACACTGTTCTTTCAGGAAAATACAGCCCCTTTCTTAAGCTTTCAGGAATCGGAACGCGTGGAGAATGAAGAGTTAAAGGTTATGAGTTATAACTTACCGCAAACCATTTAACAATTAGTAAGCAACAACTTTAATTCTTCTAATGAAAACGGCCTTCCAGAGGTATTTTCAGGGTAATAAGCCTTAGGTCCTGTTAAACACAGTGAGCAGCAGGCGCGAACCTTCTGCCATTATCTGCACATTTAGCCGATGAAAATCGTCGAACTCAATCTGAACACCATCCTGGTAGCCTCGTTGGTTTATAAGCCGCCAGATGTAGGCGATGCTTTTTTTCTGGTTGGCAATAGGCTTTTGCAGGAGCTGATCGTGTGGTACGGCAGTAGCTAAGGTGGCTGCCGTGTGTACGGCAATCAGTATTTCGTCCTGTTCGGGGTCTATCGTTAAAACCAAAAAGCTATCTTCTACCTGAAAGACCGTGTTCACAATCCAGTTGGTTTCCGGGTCGAGTAGTGCGTAGGCTTTGGTCACTTCTTTCCCGGTTAATTCGTCGAGGTCTGCCTCTGTTGCCATAGTTATAAGTAAAAAGGCAAATTATAAAGATATCACCAGCTATACTATTGCTGCGCCTGACTCAGGTATTTTTTATTATCTTAGCATAACTGCTACTGCTACCATGGATCAAGAAATTCACACCCTCAGCGCCCCATCCGTAAACCTGCTCCTGCACGTGCTCCGCCTCAAAGGGGCAGATACTGACTTGCTTTGCCAGCAGGCAGGGCTGAACATGGCGCAGCTGCAGGACATAAATGGGCGGGTGCCTGTGGAGCGCATGCAGGCTCTTTGGTCGGCTGCCATTGCCGCCACACACGATCCTGACCTGGCGCTGCATGTAGGCGAGGCCGTTAATCCTACTTCGGCAGGCATTATTGCTTATGTAATGATGAATGCTGCCACACTGCACGAGTCGTTGCTGAAGCTGTGCCGCTACCAGGACATTGTGTGTGAAGCCATCCGGACGAGCCTGGAGGTGCAGGGAAAGCAGGCTCTCGTAAAACTGCAGGTAATCAGCTCTTTTCTGGAGAACCCGCGTCATGCGCTCGATTGCGAACTTGTAATCTATAAACATGCTTTTGAGGCGCTGGTGGGGCAAGCGGTGCCGCTGCAGGAGGTTTTGTTTGTGTACCCGAAGCCGCAAAACATTGCTACACACGAACGACTCTTTTCGCCGGCAAGGTTGGTTTTTGGTGCGCCTCACAGTGGTTTTGTGCTCGATGCCACCTGCCTGCAACTACCAGTGGTAACGGCGAACCAGGAGCTGAATCTTGTTTTCGAGAAGTATGCGCAGGAGTACCTGCAGAAACTGAAAGAGCCTAAAACTGTGCGGGAGCGGGTACAGCGCGAAATCACACAGCTTCTGAAAGGAGAGGAACCAAGCGTTAACATGGTATCGCGGAATCTGGCCATGAGTGTGCGCAGTCTGCAAAATAAATTGAGAGAGGAAGGTGTAACGTACCAAGCCCTGCTCGACGAAGTCCGGAAAGAAATGGCGCTAAAACACCTTCTCGATAACCAAAACACTATCTCTGATATTGCTTACCTGTTAGGATTTTCAGAACCCAGCGTCTTCTCCCGCTCCTTTAAAAAGTGGACCGGACTTCCGCCTGCCCAGTACCGGCAGCGCAATACACTTGCCTAGCTCCTCTGCTCCTTACACAAAATCAGTTCAGCGCTGCAACTCCTTGTTTATTTTGTGAAAGCCCATAGGTATTGAACTACAATTGCTTCCGGATATGTTCTGTCTGAGCTCCTCTCTCGGAGAGGGAGCGTGATGTGCCGTCCCTGTATCGTGTTATTTTTTCGGATGAAGCAATTATTTATTTTAGAATTAGCACGAATTTTGTTAGCGAATATATTGAACTTTGCTTTTCTTTTAAAGAATCCATGTTTGAAGTACTCTTCATTGCCTTTCTGCTAAGCATGTCGCCTTTTGGCGAAGCGCGTGCAGGCATTCCGTATGCCATTCTGAACGATGTTCATATTGGCTGGGCATTTTTAATTGGTTTAATAGCCAATTTGTTAATCTTCCCAATTTTTATGTGGTTGATTGACACTTTTAACCAGAAATTCTGGCCAAACCGTATGTACCGCAAAAGCGTGGTTAAATTGTCGAAGCGGGCAAAAAGAGGTGTAGGTGCCGATAATCAGAAATATGGTTTCTGGGGGCTAATGCTTTTTGTAATGATTCCGTTGCCTGGAACAGGTGCCTATATGGGAACAATAGCGGCCAATGTGTTAAAGATTGATCGCAAGAAAGCCTTTTTGGCTATAAGTTTAGGGGTTATTAGCTCCTGCGTGATTATGGCCGTTGGCATGTACCTGGGGTCTAAAGGACTTCAGCTGCTCTAAGCTTTTTCGTAGTAAGTAAGACATTAAAAAAGGTCCTGGCAGCAGAAGCACTTCTGTTGGCAGGACCTTTTTTAATGCTACGCCTGCTGGTTTGCACGGAACCAGTCTAATGTTTCAGCGATGGCCTTCGGCATGGGCGTAAGGTTTAACTGGGGTAGAGCCTGGCGAAGTTTGTTGTCGTGAAGGAGGAGAGTATTGTCCCAGAGGTAAGCCATTTCTTTTATTTCTTTCATTAGGGGCATAGCCAGGCTAAGCATATTGACGAGCCTTTTGCCATAGAGGCGGTGTTTAGGTTGGCTACCTGCCACAGTGGCAATCTGCTCCTGCCATGCCTTTATAGAAGGAACAACTTCCCCCGCGAAATTATAAAGTGCATATGGCCCCTCCTGTGGCAGCTTAGACAGCTGATAAATGGCCGCCGCTGCATCGGGTGTGTACACAAGTTGGTGCGGTATATCATTCCGGATAAGCCAGGGCATTGCTTTGCCTGCTAATGCTCCTTTAAAAATGGGTGCTATGCCCTCGTTTACTACATTGGGCCCCCAAAAATCGGGGAGGCGGACGTTTATGACCTGGCAAGTGCCGGCCTCGGCAGCCTTTTGCAGCATCTGTTCCAGCTCCGCCCTAATTCTGCCTTTTCGGGAGCAGGGAGCTTGGGGGCTGCTTTCGGTAATGTTTTTGGTGAGGCCATAGTTGTAAATATTCCCCGGAAAAAGAATGGTGGCCTTAGAGACAGCGGCTGCTTCTATAATGTTGCCTGTTACCCTGTGCATGTTACCTTGCCACTCAGGGTATGGGTAATTAATGCCATGGAAAATATGAGTAACGCCGGCTCCCAGCTCTTTCAGGAGTTGGAGGTTATTGGCGTCGCCCTCTACTATTTTTAATGTGGGGTGGGCACCAAATAGTTTATGGGCTTTCCGGATGTTTCTAACCAGCAGGGTAACCTGTTCCTGCTGTGCCAGCAATTCCTGGGTAAAGGCATAACCGATGCTGCCTGTTGCTCCAAGAACCAAATAATGATGTTTTGCCTGTGCCATGTCTTTGTCTAATTAGTACCTTACAAAGGTCTGGCAGATAGGACAATTCATTTATGACAGATTCCGCAAACCTCTTGACCGATCGCGCAAACCTGCTATTAAATTATTTAAATGAAATTGCCCTTCCGGAGGTTTCTGCACCCATGTAAGCCCTAGTGTCATTACCTATTCCCGAACCAGTTCCACACTAAGCATGACATCTCCCACCACCAATTGATGCACAACCTCCATGCCTTGCACCACTTTAGCAAAAATGGTATAGCGGCCATCTAAGTGCGGAGCAGGAGAGTGCGTGATAAACCATTGGTTGCTTTCGGTGTCTTTGCCTGCTGAGGCCATGCCTACAAAGCCTTCCCTAAAGCTTAAAGGAGCAAACTCAGACCTGATAGAATAGTCGGAGCTGCCCCAGCCGTCGCCACGCTTATCGCCACCCTGCACCACAAAGTTCGGAACCACCCTATGGAAGCTTAGTCCATTAAAAAAGGCCTTTTGCGTAAGCTCTACAAAGTTGGCCACAGAGCCCGGGGCATCCTCAACCAACAACTGTAGCAGTATGTCTCCTTTACCTGTTTTTATGAGCACCTGTTGGTCTGCAGCAATGGATTTAACCAGCTGCCAGTTAATAGGGTGTGTAAAAGGATTTTGAGGAGTTTGTGTAGTGGTTTTGCCACTCAGGAAGTCAATCGTCTTTTGCAGTTCTATATTGGTTTCCATGTCGCGGGGGAGCTGCAGTTTTTGTTGCGCCTGCTTTAGAAAGCTGTAGTCGGTGTAGGCTTCCCTGAAATGAAGCTTCGGATCGCGGATGACACCTGCCGCTATGCCTGTGAGGGCCACATCGCCTGAGGAAACAGCTTTTTTAAACAGGGCCGCAAACTCCTGCTCCAGCCTCTGCGGAAAGTCGGGTTGCTGGCGCATAGATGCCAATGCCTCCAGCCCGTAAGTAGCCACTACAGGCTGTGGTGCGGCAAAAATCTCGGAGGCTATAAAGTGGAAGTTGTTATAATCTGCTGAAAGAGCTTTGAGCAGGTGCGCCTTGGCATATGGGTTTTGTGTGGTGCTGTAGAGTTGCTTATACTGGCTACTAAGCCTGCTTTTTACCACGCTGTTGTGCAGCATTACCCACATAAGGCCTGCCTTCACGCGTTCATCTTTTACCAGGCTAAGGGGCTTTTGTAATGCGGCTGCATTAACATACCGTGCATTGGCCTGCAGAAACTCTGCCGTAGCAACCGCAACCTGTATGCTTTTGTCTTGTAAGGCAGCCAGCACGGCAGTCTTTATTTCCTCAAAATCTTCTATACCTGCCATAGAGCGAATTGCATTAAGGCGAACCCGGTAATCGGGGTCGCTCTGGGCAATGCCTGATAAAAAACTGGCTTTGTCGCGGGTTCTGACTTTGGCCATTGCTTGTGCGAGTGCCATACGTACTTCAGGGGCTTCGTCGGAGGTGGCGGCATTCAGAATTGGT
This sequence comes from Pontibacter sp. 13R65, assembly GCF_047525655.1. Classification (NCBI taxonomy): domain Bacteria; kingdom Pseudomonadati; phylum Bacteroidota; class Cytophagia; order Cytophagales; family Hymenobacteraceae; genus Pontibacter; species Pontibacter sp. 13R65. Next base: position 263,941 of record NZ_JBLIQL010000006.1, on the reverse strand, counting down.
TTCCGGAACTGGGTAAGATCTATTCGGGGGGTACGGGCCAGGTAGTGTGCCGCTGCCAGCCTTACCTCATTTGTGTGATTAAGCGAGAGCAACTGTACTGCCTTTACGGTCGTTCTGATGCTGTGCTGCTGCCGCAGCCCTGCGCGGTACAGTCCCCATGCCTGCCCGGCTTGGGCTGTGGTGTTCAACGCTGGGTAAGTGGCCAGGTACTCTACGCCGGCAGTAGTGGCCACTTTGCCAAGCGTCTCCAAAAGTGCAGCCTGTACTGTAGGTTGCGCTTCGTGCGCCATGTGCAGCATAATTTCCGATTCTGCTTTCTGGTGACCTATTTGGCCAATGGCATAGGCAGCAGCTGCACGAACCGCTGTGGTAGTATCGGAGAGCATAGCGAGTAGGGGCGGCAGCGCCAATGTATCCTGTACCGAGGCAAAAGCCAATGCTGCTTCCTGTCTTACTTGTGGCGTGGCGTGGTTCAGGTAGGGGAGCAGTTTAGCCGTGTTCCGCTCATCCTGCAACGTGTAGAGAGTTATCAGTTCAGAATCATGAAACTTGTTTGGAGCCGGGGCAGGCGTGCTGCTTTGCTGTGGTTGTTGCCTGCAGGAAACTATCATAGCAAAACCTGCTAATACTATAGATAATTTAAGACGCATGAAGTCATTTTTTACAAAAAGTTAATATAGGAAAAAAAAGAGAATGATCTGGCTCTATAGCAGCTCTATTTGTTTGTGCCCCCTGCTGCAACAGTTGATCCGTAAGTGCTTGCAACGGCTTTAAAGCTTGCTTTTGGCAATTTCTGACCTAAACCCAGTAGAAAGGAGTGTAGTATACTAGCAGAGGTAGGCTTTAACTTAAGTTGTTTCTTTAGAGCGCAAGTGTTTTGAAAATTGTTTTTTTCTACGTATGTTTAATTCTAATCAAAATCCGAGGGTATGGCGAACTTTAGCTTAAAACTGTTTGAGAATGCCTATACGCTGGAGCCGAAAGCAGAGCAGCGTTTAACTCTTGCCATATTTGCTGCCGTGGCTGTTAATTTGATTCTGCTGCTTTACCTGGCTTATTCCAACGGCTTTCTGGTAGGCTTGCTTATTTTTATGTCGAATTTATTTTTTGCTGCTTATTTCTGCAAGCATTTATGGTACCAGTACAGGCCACAGTACCGGTTACATTTTACTTTGACATCTGGTGGTGTGCGCTACCGTACTTTTCTTCAGCAAAAGGAACAGGAGTTCGAATGGGAAGAGGTGGATGTGATTCGTTTTGAGCAGGAGCGACTTTTGTTTGTGCTCAAAAACGATGAGCAACATGAAATTGGATTAGATAAAATTCAAAGTCCGACTGTTCTGCAACAGGCTAAAAGAAAGTTAAAAAAGATTGCAAGGCGAAAAGACATTATGGTTGTGGTTTAGGTTGCTTTTAACTAACATATGTATATAAACCTTTACCCCCACAAACAGCTGGATAAGACCAAGCTGTTCTTTTCAAGGTCGGGACTTTTCTTCTTAACAGGGGGAGCCTACGCCTTAACTAATGAGATATGGATTCGAGAAGAAGGCCGCCTGGGCTGGGGTTTGGCCGCTGCCTCAGTTGTGTCGGCAGGCGTGGCTTTTCTGTGTATTGGCCTCGACAAAATTCCTTTAAAAGAGGCTTTTTTTTCGATGAGCCCCGACCAGATCAGGTTTCGGGTAACCCTTTATGGCAAGGAGCAAAGTCTGCTCTGGCAAGATGTAGCGAGTGTAAACATCTCGCGCCATCAGGTAGTTTTTTGCAAGAAAGACGGCCAGTTGGTTACAATGCGGACAAGTGCCATCCAAACCCCGGAGTTGGCGCATCATGTTCAAACAGCCATCAGGCTTGCTGCTATGGAGAAAAGGATTACAGTAAATGAGGTCCAGATGGGTAAGTTTGTAACCTCTTCCTCTTCTTGATGCTGCATTAACAGTCTCTGCCGCTGATTCGCTTTAAAATTTTTAGTTGCTCACCATGAAATGCCTAGAGGCTTTTTGCCTCCGGAAGGCCATTTTTATTAGAGTAATTTAACTTATTTTAGTAATTGAGCCAGCTTCTCTGGCTGCGATGGTATAAGGCAACTACACAAAAATGCCCTTGTCTGGATTAACCAGACAAGGGCGGTAACAACACTTATAGCTTCTTTTTAAGCTGCCACGCTCATGCCTGCTGTTGTGTTTTGCAGGAGTGGGCGCACCTTCTGCTCCAATCGTGCTGTTGCGAAAGACTGTTGCAGGTACACGGGCAGTTGCTGCACAAAGGCTTCGTATTGCTGCAGCCCCATTGCCTGCGCCACATAACACTCATGAATACCGTTGAGGTAGCTCACTATCTCCAGCAGCGACTCATGAAACAATTTAAAGTCGATGCCAGACTGCACAAACCGCTCAATCTCGCGGTGCGATGACGAAATGCGCAGCCTCGATAGCAGGTCGAAAACAGTAGTATAGCCCAGGCGCCAGGTAAGCTGCTGCCAGTGCTGTGGACCAAATTTTTGCAGTACTTCGCCTGTGCGATTGCTTCTGATAGCTGTTGTCGGATTTGCCTGCACCTGTTGCCTTACTAGTTTAGCCTTAATGCGACGGGTAGTACGCAAAAACTGCCCTATCTGTGACTGCGCCTCCAACTCTTTTCCGGCCATTTGCAAACCTGGCTTATAATGCGCCAAAGGCAGGCGCCTCACATTAAAATCGTCGTAGTGGCCGGCTGCATAAAAACCAATTGGCTGCGGATACGCGTTTTTAACGACCAGCCGCCCGGCCTCCCGCATCAGCAGCCCTTCGTTGCCTGACTTTATCTGGCGGGTATATAAAAAGGCCTGCAAACCGGCAAAAACCGTGTAGTAAGCTTGCGGAAACGTCCAGTGCAGGGCATTCCGAATGTAAGCCTCATCTCCAAGCTCAGCAGTAGCACGCATGGCATATTCTGTGTTCCAGCTTTTCAGGAGCAACTGCTTTACTGCTTCTATATCTTGTTCAGGAAGCTGGGCAGGTACCTCTCTAAAGTAAGGAACATGCTCTAGCCCTCCTGCATCATAGTTCTTTATATGGTAGTTTATGGCGAAGAAGTAGTTCAGAAAAACCTGAGCCGGAATTGACTTCTGCCATTCCTTATCCAGCTGTTTCGGCTCTTCTGGAAATAAGGAAATGATATTATTTTCTTCTTTCTCTTTCATACTAATTTAACAAAAGGTAAGCTATCTTAGTTGCATTAAAACTAAAAAAATTAGCTAAATAAAACAAGTGTATTGTATTGTAAATCAGTTATATGGTTAGTTAATACTAAAAATATTAGTAATATATTTTTAAGATTTTCCCTTATAAAGGAAGTAGTTGTATATAAGAATATACCTATTTGTAAAACCCGGAGCTGTAATGAAAAGTATGTACTACAATATAGTACTCTCTAAGAAAGGTATGGATATTTCGTACATTATAAATGAGCTGGGAGAGGAGCGGGAGCGTTACTTTAGCGCTGTGGCACCACCCATTATTCAAACCAGTAATTTTGCCAGCAGCACGGTGGAGGATCTGCGGCAAAAGATGCTGCATGAACCAGAAGCCACCCTCTACACGCGCGGAAATAACCCAACCGTAACTATGCTGGAAATAAAAATTGCAGCTTTAGAAGGTGCAGAACATGCCATTGCTTTTGGAAGTGGTATGGCAGCCGTTTCGGCAGCCGTCTTGTCGCAGGTAAGGGCTGGAGATCATGTAGTCAGCGTAAAGAAGCCCTACTCATGGACCAACGCGCTGATGCGGCAGTTTTTGCCTCGCTTTGGAGTAGAGGTAAGCATGGTAGATGGCACTCTGGCCGACCAGTACCGGCAGGCCATCAGACCAAATACCAAGGTCCTGTATCTGGAAAGTCCCAACTCCTATACTTTTGAGCTTCAGGATATTGAAGCAGTAGTGGCCATAGCCAAAGAATACGGCCTCATAACCATTATCGACAACAGCTTTGCCAGTCCCATAAACCAGAATCCGCTTGCTATGGGTGTAGATATGGTGCTGCACTCTGCAACAAAATACATTGGCGGCCATTCCGACACCATGGGCGGGATAGTGTGTGGCAGCAGAGAAATGATCAACCGGACTTTTGCCTCAGAGTTTATGACCCTTGGCGCTGTGCTTTCGCCGCACGATGCCTGGCTGCTGCTGCGAGGGCTGCGGACTTTGCCTGTGCGCATGGCTCGTGTAGCCGAAACCACTCGCCATGTGGTGGCTTGGCTGGAGAGGCATGCCAAGGTGGAGCGGGTGTTGTTTCCGTTTCTGCCTTCGCACCCGCAGTATGAACTGGCACAAAAGCAGCTCCGCAACAATACAGGCCAGTTTTCTATTCTCCTGAAAACGGATGATATCCAGAAAGTAGAGCTTTTCTGTAACAGCCTGCAGCACTTCCTGATGGCGGCCTCTTGGGGTGGGCATGAGTCGCTTATATTCCCGATTGCGGCTTCTTATGCTTCGGGTAAGCTTAAGCCGACACTGCCGTTTAACCTAGTGCGCTTTTATGTTGGCTTGGAAGACGCAGATTACCTGATTCGGGATATCGAACAAGCCCTGGACAAGATTTAGTACGAAAAGCTCCGGAAGGGCTTTTTCATTGGAATAATTTGATAGAACAACATCCCGAATCGTGTAAGAGCTATGTGATATTGGTGTGAAGAGAGGATTCTCACGGGCAATATTTAAGGTTGAGGGAGCAGCAGTTAAGTAGCTACAGCAAGAGGTTGAGAATGATTTTAGTATTGTATTAATTCAATTTCTGTCAGTTGTGTGAATTAGAATGTGATGTGCTGAAAAGAAAAAATTTTGTTACAAGGTGCTTATAAAACATCTCGTATTCTGCAAAAATGTTAACAATCTTTTGTTTTTCCTTATATTTTGTGGGTGCAGTATTATGTAACCTTCTATCTAGCTCATGCCTAGTTTACCAAATAATATAATAAATATACTATTGTTAATGTTCTCTTAACCTATGGCTGCGGCTGCTTTTGTATTTTTGTAGCTCCTGATTATAATGCCAAGTTAGCTGGTCTGCTTGGCTGTAAAAGGTTTATGTCGGGTTCCTTTTCAAGCAATTGGCAGCGTCAAAAATTGGCTTCACAAAGGCTTGGCTATTTTATAGTATACAATTTCTTTCATATTCTTCACTTAAACGATCTTAATAATGTTTAGACATTTACAAAAGCTTGGTGCGCTTGCACTTCTCGGTTGTTGCCTGGGGAGCAGTGATGCTCTGGGGCAAATACTGGTAAAAAATGGTAGCACGCAGGAAGAAAATTTTAATACTATAGGCAGAACAGCCACTGCAACCCTCCCTTCAGGTTGGAAAGTTTCTAAAAGTGGCACGGTCAGAACGGTTGTGCCTTTTGGAGAAGCCGCTGTTGTCACTGCAACTGAAAGAGCAGGTGGTGCTAACATGGCAAGCAATGCAGGAAATGGGATCTATAACTTTGCAGGAACTGAAGGTACCGATCAAGCTATTGGGTTTCTTTCTTCAGGTTCTGCAACAAAATCCGGAAACCTGTATGCTCATTTTAGGAACGAAGATGCTGTAAGCATTGAGGGATTAGACATTTCTTATACCATAGAAAAGTACAGAAGAGGAACAAATGCTGCCGGTTATTCGGTGCAGCTGTACTATTCTTTAAACGGTACCTCCTGGACATCCGCGGGTAGCAATTTTGCGACTAGTTTTCCTGCCGATGAGGTTACAGAAGGTTATGCTGTAGCTCCCGGAGATGTTAAACGGATTGACAACCAGAAACTGGAGATTGAGATACCTGCCGGTTCTGACTTTTACCTGGCCTGGAGCTATTCTGTAACTTCTGGAGCAACCACTTCTTTTGCCCAAGCGCTGGCAATAGATGACATAAAGGTTTCATTTGCGTCTTCTTCAAGTACAGAACCAGGCCTTACTGCTCCGAACTCGGTTGCTTTGGGCGATGTAGTTACCGGAAGCACTGCCACAACCTCTTATGTTTTAGCTCCCAGAAATATTTCTTCGCCTGTAACAGTAACGGTTGCCGGCGATTTTGAGATTTCTAAATCAGAAACAGGAGGTTTTGCCAAAGAACTGACTTTTGCTGCCGATGAGCTTGCTGCTAACCAAACGGTATATGTTCGGATAGGCGCCACCGTAGTTGGTCCTTTAAGTGGAACAATTACACACTCTAGTGCTGAGTTTAACCCGGTATCTGTAGCTGTTTCGGCAACAGGAGTAAGCCCTTATAGCCAGAATTTTAATAACTGCGCCAATGGTGTCACTAACATGCCTGGTGGCTGGATGCAGTACAGTGTTACCGGAGAACAGGTTTGGAACTGTACCACATTTGGTCGGCCAAACTCTGATGGTGTTAATACAAACGGTGTAAATATAAATGGCTACAGCGGTGCTGCCAGAGAAAACGAAGACTGGCTGATTTCACCTGTTCTTGACCTTGCTGGTTTTGAACACGCTCCTGTGCTTACATTCTGGAGCCGTGCAGAATTTAACGGCCCGGGTCTGAAACTGATGGTGTCAACAGATTTCTCTGGAACAGGTAATCCCAAAGATGCTACCTGGACCGAACTGAATGGCTATTTTCCGGAAGCAAACGCAAACGCCTGGACCCTCTCCACAGTTGACTTATCTGCCTACAAACAAGGCGAGGTGTATGTTGCCTTTGTTTATACCTCTAAAGCAGAAGCAAACCAGGCAGCCCGCTGGACCTTAGACGATGTGGATGTTACAGATGCAGAAAACATCTTTATTACCAGCAACCTCGATTTTGATTTCGGTGTGGTGGAAATGCCGAATGTTTCTGAACCAAGAACTTTTACATTTAAAGGGATCGGGCAGGACGAAGATGTGGTTGTATCGGTTGCAGGTGACTACGAAATCTCAAAAGACGGTGAGACCTTTGTTAAATCTTTGACTTATACTGCCACCGAGGCTGCTCAGGATCAGACAGTTTTTATCCGTTTCGTGCCTTCCGAAGCTGCCTTGGTGTTGTCTGGTAGCCTTACCTTTACCAGCGGTGACTACACGGAGACAAAAGGAAGTCTGAGCGGCTCTTCTCTCGCCAGAAATAATACACTCGACATCGTGACCTGGAATATGGAGTGGTTTGGCTCCAGCTCTACCGGCCCATCTGATGTAGAACTGCAGTATCAGAATGCCAAGAAAGTAATGCAGACGCTAAACGCTGATATCTTTGCCTTTCAGGAAGTTTCGAACGATGACCTGATGAGACAATTGGTAGGCGAAATGGAAGGATATGACTATGTTAACTCCGAGGTATATTCTTACTCTCAAAAAGAAGGTTCCGGTACGTTAGATCCGCAGAAGCTTTACATTGTTTATAAAGAAGACGTAGTAACTGTAAAAAGTGAGAAAGTGCTTCTGAACAAGCTTTACCAGGATATTCTGGCTGGCCAAACACTGCCAAACTATCCAAGTTCCAGCGATAGCTTCTGGGCTAGTGGCCGTTTGCCTTATATGGTTCAGGTAGATGCTGTGATGAACGGAGTGGCACAACGCCTTCACCTGGTAAACATCCATGCAAGAGCCAACTCCGGAACGGATGTGTCTCGTTACAACATGCGGGACTACGATGTTAAAGTGCTGAAAGACTCTCTGGATGCGCAGTACCCGAATGTGAACCTGGTGCTGCTAGGCGATTTTAATGATGATGTAGATATATCTGTAGTAAACAATTTACCTTCTTCCTACAAAGTTTTTGTAGATGATACGGAAAAATACAAGGCTATAACCTACGACCTGAGTACTACTGGCGCTTATACCTATGCTTCTGGTGCTTATCAAAGCTTCCTGGATCATATTCTTATCTCTAACCCTTTGGCAGATGAGTATGTAGACCAGTCCATTAAAATCGAGAACCAGTTCCTGACCAGTATTCCCAGCTTCAGAAGAACAACCTCGGACCACCTGCCGCTTTCTGCCCGCTTTACTTTTACCAACACGCCTACCGTTAGCTTTACAACAGCTACGGCTACCGCCACCGAAGGAGAAGCAGTGCCCACAGCGGTTACGCTAACACTGTCTGAAGCGCAGCAAAAAGACCACACGGTTACACTGGCATTAAATTCTGAAACTTCTACTGCCAATGGGGCAGACTTTACAACAAGTCCTGCTTTAGCTTCAGGTAAGGTTACGGTAACAGTACCTGCGAACGAAACAAGCTTGAAGTTCGATGTAACGGTTGTAGATGATGCGCAGACCGAAGGCGAGGAGGTAGCCAACTTCTTTATAGAAAGGGTAAGTACCGATTTAGGTATTTTGGTTGCTAACAGCACCTTTACCCTCACCATTATCGACAATAATGTAACCAGCACAGCAGAGGCTGCCAAGGGTATGTTCCAGGTGTATCCGAACCCTGCTGCCGGTAACCAGGAGCTGCGTTTCAGCTTGCCGGAGCATGTGGCAGCCTTGCCAAAAGTTAGCCTGTCTGTCTGGTCTGTTGATGGACGCAAGGTATTTGAAGCAGCCGGAAGCCAGGAGAGCGTACAAAAATCGCTGAACGCTAAATTAGCCAACACGCCAAACGGGATGTTTATTATAAAAGTAGAAGCTGGAAAAGAGCTGTTTCAGGCAAAGGTTATGAAGCAGTAAGCTCATAATAAGACAAAGCGCTTTCTGTTATAGTTACTTCTGAATCAGTTTAACCAAACAGTAAGCTCTTGTAATAGTAAAGCATTGACATGCTACTTTAAACTGAAAACAGGCTGCCTCATAAAAGGCAGCCTGTTTTTTTCTGCCTTGGTTTTACAGTTTTCTGACATGTGGAGGTAACCTGCCGGAGTGAGAGTAGGTAAACAAGATGAGTACGCCAGAAGGTTAACAGAAGGAGTAGCTGCACCTTTTAATTGGTGCACTTGACGGTTAGAAGCTAGCTGGTAGAAGTAAGAAATTATTCTAATGAAAAAGGCCTTCCGGAGGTAAAATGCCTGCTTTTCGTATGAGGGCTTCACGTATTCATCAACCTGTAAACTAAGATAACCATGATAGACAAACCGCATCTCATGAACAACATCCATGCTTCTGTGCTGATAGGGGCAGGAGTGGCCAGCTATTTTTTAAATGAGAACAGACCTAAAACAGCGCTCATACCACCTGCTGTAGGTGCTTCACTTTTAACCATGACTCCAGGCCTGAAGACAGGTAACCAACAGGTAGCCCATGCTGCCGTAGGTGTAACGGCCCTCTTATCAGTAATGACAGGTAAACTGTTAACGCAGGCGCTGTTGCCTAATGCAGAGACAAGGCAAAAATTTGATCCGTCTGTTCTAAATAGAAGGGCCACGGTGTTTGGCCTGATGACCTTATCTGGTGTGGCGGCATTAGGTGTGTATGTGGCTGGCTTTGTTGCCAAACGTAAGGCTAAGGCAGGTGCTGTTTAATATACAGCTGCCTCATCGGCTGCCTGCTGTTAAGTTGCTACCTTGCTTCAGGTGTGGCAGATTGTAATGCCACCGTAGCGCTGCCGACTATGCATTAATTCCTATAGCCTGCCAAATCCAGGCCTGGCCTTTGCGAGAACAAAAATGCCTCTGGAAGGGCAGTTTTATTAGAATAATTTCAGCTTAAAGCAGAGATTAGATATTAACAAAAGACACAAAAAAGCCGGCTACAGCGTAGTCGGCTTTCCTGTTTCAGAAGAAATAATCTTAAAGCAGATCGTTGTTTATGATAGCAACAGCTTCTTCTACATATATATCTGTTTTAAGCGATTTAAGGAAGGCATTGTTGCGGGCAACTTTACCTGTATCGCCTTTAAGCGCATTGAGATCTTGTGGCAACCGAGATACTTGCAGTACCGGAACTTCTTTCTGAGCTTCCTCAAATCGTTTTGCTTCGGCTTCCGCTTTTTTCTCCTCTGCTAAATAGGTAGTATACTTTAGCGAGCGGGTAGTATTGTCGGAAAGTTGCTTTAAGCGTTTCGCGCTTTCTTCTATCAGATTAAAGCTCTCGTTGCTGGCAATTCGCTTGCGGCTGTTAGCCTGAATCTTCGCAATATTGATTTTGCTGTTGGTCCAGGGCTTATATTTGGCCGGTGCAATCTCGTCGAATGGCAGCGGGTATTCCTGATCTTTCTCGCCCATTTCCAGGTAGCTATATGTATCTGGCAGTTCAACGTCTGGTCTAACACCTCTTAGCTGTGTGGTTCCACCATTTATTCTGTAGAATTTTTGCGTCGTAAGCTTTAAGGCACCAAATGGTTTGAAGGCATCGTACTGAGATGACAACGCGTCGTCTAGCTCGAAGAACTGTTGCACGGTTCCTTTTCCGTACGTTGGGCTACCTACAATTACAGCGCGTTTGTAGTCTTGCATAGCGGCTGCCAGAATTTCGGAGGCCGAAGCACTGTTGCCGTTTACCAATACCACCAACGGGCCACCAAACTGCACCTGCGGACCCGGATCGTCGAGTACTGCCACTTTGCCTGATTTGGTTTTAACCTGTACAACCGGGCCCTGGTCTATAAACAGGCCAGCCATCTCAATAGCATCTGCCAAAGAGCCACCACCATTGTTACGCAGGTCCAGCACCAAGCCTTCGGCACCGGCTGCTTTCAGCTTTTCTACTTCTTTCTTCACATCGGCACCGCTGTTGCGGCCACCTTCTTTACGGTCGAAGTTGGCGTAGAATCCAGGCAAGTTGATATAGCCTATTTTCTTTGAATCTTCGATGAGAGCAGATTGTGCAAACGTTTCTTCAATAATAATCAGGTCGCGCACAATCGGAATTACTTTGGAGCTGCCATCGGGCTTTCTAACAGTCAGGCGGACTTCTGTGCCTTTCTTTCCTCTTATCAGCTGAATGGCATCGTCCAGGCGCATGCCTTCTACCAGCACAGGCTCCTGTTCGGCTTGTGCCACCTTTACAATGGCATCACCTGGTTTCAGTTCGCCCTGGCGGTAAGAAGGGCTGCCAGGTACAATCTCCATTACTTTTATCTGCCCGTCTTTTTCCTGCAGCGAAGCACCAATACCTTCTAGGGTACCTGTAAATTCTACATCGAACTGAGATTTGGCTTTAGGCAACAGGTAGTTGGTATGCGGGTCGTATACGTTAGTAATGGCGTTAATGTAAGTGGAGCGGCGCTCGTCTCTGGTTATTTTGCCCAGGCGCTTGTATAGCTCGTCGTAAGATTTCAGCACCTTTTTGCGGGCTTCCTCTTCGAGCTGAGCAAAAGATTTTTTCTCTGTTTTAGGGTCGCTTTTCAGGGCAGCATCCTGGCGCTCCTGCAAGCCAGTTAGCTGTACCAGCGTTTGGTACTTAAGCTGCTTGCGCCATGCTTCTTTCAGAGCAGCCGCATCTTTGGCATAAGCCAGTTTCTTGCCATCCAGCTCTATCGATTCCTCTTTTTCGAAATCGAAAGGAGCATTAAGTAGTTCTTTGTAAAAAGAGGCTGCCTCCTGGGTGCGTTTCTCTATTAAATCTGCCGACACGTCAAACAGCTCATAAGAGCCCATTTTCAGCTGATCGTCGATTTGGGTTTCGTACTTGCGCAGCAAAGCCACATCTGGCTCTAGTAAAAACTTTTTGTTGTAGTCAAGTCGCTGCAGATACAGGTTAAACACTTTTTTAGAAAATGCATCATCTACTTTTTCGGGCTGGTAATGCACACTGTTCAGGCCTTGCATCAGCGCCTGAATTAATATTTCGTTCTTGCCTTCTGGCGTATAGTTTTTGCTGTAGAGTATAAACGAGCCTGTTACAAGAATAACAGCAAGTACTGACAGCAATATTTTTATTCTGGTTGTCAAGGATAGCATCTGTTTTGTAAGTTGAACTTATTAGTAATACGCAAAAGTGATGCCGTAGATTATATGCGGCAATCAAAAAGGAGCATTAGGGTGTAATGTAAATAAATGTAGCCACATTGCAAAAGCAGCGGCAGGTTTTAGCGATTGTCTGTTTGACGCCTTGCAAACCTTGGAACCGTTGTAGCAACAGCAACGGAGGTGCTTACGGCAATTGTATGGAAGTGTGTTAGTAGATAACCGATAATCCTGGAATTTCGTTTCCAGGAGAGGAAACTAATGCAATAGCTATGAAAAAAACAGATGAAGCAGTAGTGCAGATACTACAGGAACTTACCGAATTTGTAATTGACAGGGTAGAGGGTTATGAGCACGCGGCCACAGAAACAAAAGAACCGGCCCATGCCTCCTTTTACCGCGAGTTGTCGAGCCAGAGCCGGAAATTTGCCGCTGAGCTCAACAACCTCATAAGCAGCAACGGAGGGAGTAAAGAAACAGATACAACCCTGAAAGGCAAATTTTACCGACAATGGATGGACCTGAAAGCTACGCTGACAGGCAGCAACGAAGAAGCGATTATCAATTCGAATCTATACGGCGAAGAATGGGCGCAAAAAGCATATAACGAGGCCCTTGCTGAGGATGTATTGCCAGCTGATATCCGGCAGGCGGTAGAGCGGCAAAAGCAGGCTTCGCTACAAGCGTGTGAGCAGTTGAAAAATATGAAAAGCTCCGGCAACTAAAGCTGCAAAATAAACTCTTTGAGTAAAATTAAATTTTATTTGGCAGCAGGCGGTAAAGCAGTTACAATACGTACAACAGTTACCAGAGAGGGCATTTATCGGCCCTCTCTTTTTTAAATAAGAACCTTTAAATTAAAATAGGAGCGAGTAGAGGAGGAGAATTATGAAAAGGATTTTGTTTTTTGGTGATAGCCTCACGGCCGGGTATGGCTTAATGACTTCTCAGGCCTATCCTGCACTTATTCAGCAACGGCTGCGGGAGCAGGGCTATAACGATTACCAGGTCCTAAATGCCGGGCTTAGTGGAGATACTACTGCAGGAGGTGTGCATCGGATTGATAGATGGTTGGATCAGCCTATCGATATTTTTGTGCTGGCACTTGGGGCGAACGATGGCTTGCGCGGTATTCCGGCTAGAGAAACCTCCCAGAACCTGCAGGAAATAATTAACAAAGTGAAGAAGAAATGCCTGGATGCTAAAATAATCTTGGCAGGCATGGAAATACCGGATATTGTGCCCGGGCGTTACGCGGCAGAGTTTAGAGTATTGTTCAGGGAGCTTGCACTTAAAAACAACATCCGTTTTATTCCTTTTTTACTCGAAGGAGTAGTAGGAATGCGCCACCTGAACCTACCGGATGGCATCCATCCTAATGCAGAAGGGCAGAAACTGCTAGCTGAACATACCTGGATATTGCTAAAGGAGCTCTTGTAAACAAACAAGGGCACGCCTAAATTATTTTATTATGCGTGCCCTTGTGTCAGGTTATAGGCCTGATCGTTTTCTAAGGATATCTTTCTGTTCTAGCCGAAAGCGCATAGCTTGCTCCATTTGTGCCTGCTTCTCTTTTTTTGTGTTTCTAGCCCAAACTCCGAAGGGGTTTGCAAGAGCTTCGTCTTCTGGTTTCAGGTTAGAGTCAAACTCATCAACGGCGTCTTTATGGGCTTCTATAGCTTTATCCCAATAAGCCATGTCAAATTCTTCGGGTTTTGTTTCGCGGAGTTTTTGTATCTCTTTCTGCTGGTCCTCATCCAGTGATTCGGGGAGTGAGACTCCGTAGGTGCCGGCAAAGTCATGCAATTCTCCTTTTTTAGAAGAATAGAGATCCGCCATTTGCTTACCATATTGTTTAACCTGGTCTGATTGTCCTTTTTCTGCTGCCAGATTTCCCATTTCTATCTGTAACAGACTAGCTTTCGCCATAAAAGGAATGATGTCTCTCTTCTCAGCGGTGAGGGAGTCGATGTCGCCTGCAACGGCTTCGTTTACCTGGCCGTTGGCGGTTTGTTGCTCCGTATTGGTGTTAGTGCCAGAGTCGCAGGCGACAAAGCTAAGGGTGCCGAGCACTGCACTGGCTACGATAATGTATTTTCGCATAGTTTCTGAACTTTAGGTATAGTGTTTACCTAATGCATACGAAACTCTTCAAAATTGTTTACTAAGGTTATAAGAGAAGGCTACTGTCAGTACCTTATATAGGTTGGTTAATGACAAAGGTTTTGGAATAAATCCGGCTACGGCAATGTATTGGCATGCCTGTTCTGCCTGCTTGATATGATTAGGAGTTGCGAAAATGGATATAATTGCCGGTTGTGTTAAATGGTAGTTAAGCATGTGGTATTCCTCCAGAAAATAGAATTCTTCCTTACCTGATAAGTTGATGTCTAACAAGATGAGGTCTGGGAAAGGTGTTCCAAGTCCAGCTCGGAAATTATCTAGAAACTCAAGAGCTTCTGGCGCGCTTTCGCAAACTGTTATCAGATCGCTCGCATTAGCATCTTCCAGAATAATTTGAGAGAACATGGTATGAATAGGATCGTTGCTTACTAGTAAAATGTGGTTTAATTTATCCATAGACTTTTGTACTAACTGCTCTATCTTTTAATAGAATATTGCAATATATAACAAAATAAATACTGCACAATGGATTTGAAAAAGTTTTATTTAATCATTTAATATATGCTTTGTAAATACTTTACATATAGGTGATTATGAGTTGTTATTGTTTGGTGTTAAAAAATTGTAAATAAAGCGCTGTTTAATTTTTTTTTTAATGAGTCGATACTGCGTTTTATTTTGTGTTCAAACAGGGTCCTAAACAAAAAGAGGCAACCCCTTTGTGGAGCCGCCTCTTATTGTTTAGGACCCTGTTTTTAAGCCAGGAGCCTTGTATTATTAGTAGTAAATATGCTCTCCTCTGTTATTCTGAAAGTGGCTTTCAAAATAACGAGCATCTTCCTGTGTCTGTGGCTTAAAGCCTAATACGATATTACCTTCTTTGATACCGGATTCATACACTTTAGCACGTTCTTCTGGTATACCTGCACCAACCAGTGCACCAATGAGGCCACCAGTTAAGCCGCCGGCACCTGCGCCAGCCAAACCTGCTGCTAGCGGGCCAGCCACTATAAGACCTAAGCCAGGAATCGCTATGGAAGTACCAATGGCAGCTACAGCACCAACAATGGCACCCAAAGTACCACCAATGGCAGATCCTGCTCCGGCTCCTTCAAGTGACTTGTTTCCTAGTTCAGTGTTCTCTTCGTTGTCACCGAAGTGGCGCTTACGCGCATCGTCCGACATAACTACATTTATGTCGTCTTTGTCGTAACCGCGCGTGCGAAGTTCGTTATAAGCTCTTTCTGCACTGTCTCGGTCTCTGAACATTGCTGTCATCATACCTGCGTTATCTCTGTCGTTTGTCATAGTTTTATAGTTTTGTTAATGAGTACAATAAGTCTGTTTTGATTTATGTTTTATCTTAAACGACTATTAATGTTATTGGTTTCGAGGCTAAGTTCTCTAAATTGTTACTAATTCAGCTGCCTCTGTACTTATATAGGTTTCATAAAAATCCCTACCTGAAAAGGTAGGGATCTCTACAGTTTGTTGTTTCGGATTAGCTATCGGGTTATACCTGTATCTGCAACTGGTGTGATAATTCCGTCTACCACGTGAATAACACCGTTAGAAGCTTTAACATCTGGTTTTACAATCGTGGCACCACCGATAGTTGTTGTATTAGCAGTTACATCAATCGGGATGTACATGTTGTCTCCGGCTCCGATGCGTTGTGTGCTTGAGAATTGAACCGAGGATACATCAGCACCCAGAAAATGTGATTGCAGCGTCTGAATCAGCTCAGCTTTATTTTCTGGCTTCATCAGGTAATCTAGTTTGCCATTAGGTAGAGCGGCAAAAGCTTCGTTAGTTGGGGCAAAAACAGTGAATGGTCCTTCTGCTTCCAGGGCAGATGCCATGTCTGCGTGTTCCACTAATTTAACGAAAGTAGACAGGTTGCTGCTTGTTTTAGCCAAATCGAGCACACCCATTTGCTTAGTGTCGTCTATTTCGCTAAACATGTCTCCGTAAGCGATGTCGTCTGTAAGAGTCAGGCTTTCGCTATTTACATCAGACTCCTGTCGCATAGACTCAGTACCTGTGGCAGCAGCATCCGTCATGGTAGCCTCTGTGTTAGTGCCACTCATGTTGCTGTCAGTCATCTGATCGTCAGATCCTGCCATTGTCTGCGTTTCGCTCATGTTGGTATCACTCATGGCTGTGCTATTCATCTGGTCGGTAGAACTTGCACAACTAAACATAGTCATTGATATTACAGCAACAGCTGCTAGGGGTTTTAACATTCTCTTTTTCATAGTTTCTATCTTAAAATAATAATAAAAGGTCATTAGGCATTTCTGGTTAGAAATTGTTTTTAATGACTTCTGTATTATTAAACTGAAAAAAAATAAAAATGTTAACTTTTTTATGAAGTAATTTTTAAACCTACTTATACTGAGTTATTTTTATGCTTATTTTTATAACCTTTGTGCTAAATAAAATGAAGTGTTGGCATCTGTATTAGGCACTTTTATGGCATAAATAAAATTAGTACGGGAAGAGTAGAAGAGTGGGAGGTGTGAAAAGTGCAAATAATCGGTTTTTTAAATCAGGATTCTTAATAAAATAATAGAACAGGTAAGCAGGAGATGGCACTAGATTATTATCTCTGATAAAACTAGCAGAAGCGGAGCCAGTAAAAAGAAGGAGCAGCTGAGCAGCTTTTTATGAGGTGGTGGTGGGCCTGGAGCACGTGATTGGAGGAAAGCGCAACAGGGCAAAAAAAAGAAGGCGGTTTGTGCGCCTTCTTTTCTTGTGGGTGTTTAAAAATCAATTATAAACTTTTACTACGAATACATAATCCTTCAGCTTTTTGAGCTGGTGAGGCCTGCTGTTGCCTGTAAGGGAATTGTAACGTGGTAAGGATACTTCAGTAGAGTCGGTGCCAGCCATATCGCCAAGTACTTTGAGAAGGTAAGCGGATTTAACAGCAAAAGCGGCGCCTTCCTGGCCGGCTTGTTTACCGCTAATGATACCGATCAGGTTGCCTTTGTCGTCGAGTAAAGGGCCGCCGCTATTACCCGGGTTAAGAGGAATGGAGATCTGGTAGGCTGTGGTATCGCCTTCGAAGCCCGAAGAGGAGCTGAGGGAGCCTTCGCCAAATACGATGTCTTCGCGCGGATAACCTAGTGTAAACACTTTCTCGCCTAAATCAGACTCCGTAGTTTTAAATGTATATGGTAATTTACCTAACCCTTCGAAAGCCGGATCTTCTATTTTCAGAATGGCAAGATCGTGGCTCTTGTCGCGGTACACGGCGGTTACTTTATAACGTAGACCTGCCTTGTTCTCGATCATGACTGAATCGGCACCTTCTATTACGTGCGAGTTGGTAACAATGTACCCATCTGAAGAAACAGCAAAGCCAGTACCGCTAAACCGGGCTGCACGAGGTGCCGGTTTCTCGGCTTCAGTGCCTATAATGTTATCTATAATGGCACGCTGCTCTTTTTTAATACGTTCTACTTCGCGTCGTAACTCCACGTAGCGGGCTGTTTGCTGCTGCACAGGTTCTTTAAGCTGTTGAACGCTCCATAGCGTGCCAAAAACCGAGAGCAAAGATACACTGGCGGCTACTGCCATAGTTTGGCGGTGCTTGTTCCAGAAAGTCTTAAACAGCGATGGTGTAGCCTCTGCCTCCGCAGTTGCTTCCATTTCGGCATGGATCAGGTTCAGTTTGTGCTTAAGCGACTGCCGCTGCCCGTGCTGGCGCATAGCCTTCAGAAGCGTTCGGTGCTCGCGTACTTTTTCTGCCAGCCTGGAGTCTGCCTGCAAAAGCGCCTCAAAAGCCGCTTTCTCCTCTGCTACCATGCCATTATTTAGGTAGCGTTCTATCTGCTCATATATGCTGTAGTCGAACATGGTTGTGGTTGCTAAATTCCTTTAAAAGGCGTAAACCCCATTTGGGTTGTTAAACTTGCGGCTTGTAGGCCGAAAAAAATATCTTCTTTAAGCGTTGCAGGCACTTGTACTTCTGGTTTTTGGCAGTGTCGGAGTTCGTGTAGCCGAACTTCTCCGTTATGTCCTGCATGTTCTGCATGTTTATGTAATAATCTTCTATCAGGCTGCGGCAAGGCTCCCCAAGTTGTGCCAGTGCATCGCCCATCAGGTCGAACTGGCGCTCGTTCTCTTCGTGCTGCGAAACATCTTCCTCAACCGGCAGGTAGTTTTCTGCATCGTCTACCTTCACGGCAAACCTGCCTTTTTCGGCGAGCCGCTTTAGCCAGAGTCGCCTGCAAACCGAGTACAGGTACGTTTTTATCTGACAGCTAAGTTCCAGGCTGTTTTCCCTGATCTTCTCATAAAACACAATAACGGCTTCCTGGTATATATCCTTGGCTTCGTCATCTGTTCCGCTGTTGTTGAGGATAAAATGAGATATCATGGGGAAATGAAGTTTGTAGAGGTAGGCAAGGGCTCTGTCATCGTCCTTACGAATACCTGCTATTATCGCCTCATCCGTCTCATACAAAGTATTCTTCATTCCATTCAAGTTTTAATACGCCGGAGGGCTTTTTGTAACCCACAGAAAAAAAATAATTTTTTTTTTAGAAATGCTGGGTTACCTCTTTCCGATTTCTGTATGAAGTTCAAAATCGAAACTAAACACTTAATTACAAACACAAAATGAAAAATTTATTCAAAATCGCCGTAGTTGCTCTTGCTGTTGTTTCTTTCTCTGCTTGCAACGATGCTGCTACTACTGAAACTGAAGCTACTGAAACTGAAGTAACAACTGAAGAAGAAGTTGCTCCTGTAGAAGAAGTTGAAGTTGACACTACTGCTGCTGCTGTTGATACTACTGTTGCTCCAGTTGAGTAATTTAAAAACAGAACTGCAATAGTTTACTTATAGTTCTAAATACACACAAAAAGGCTCTGTATTCCGGTACAGAGCCTTTTTGTGTGTTTAGACTTCTGATAAAGTTATTCAGTGGCTTCTAATTCTTCTAATGAAAACGCCCTTCCGTAGGCATTTTAGGTGTTTTAGAGGCCAGGCATTAGAGGGTATATTTTCTGGTTCTCCTAAAAACTCTCAAGTGTTGTGCACGCTGCAAGGTCTTGCTTGCACAGATTTAAATCCGCTCATGAAGTACCTATCTTTTCAGCCATTAACAATTAGCTGCCAACAACTAAATTCTGCTAATGAAAAAGGCCTTCCGGAGGTGTTTTGCCAGTTTAGGTCTTTAGGCTTTGGCTTTCCTGCGTTCCATCTCTTTCCGGATGAGACTGAACTCGCGGCTGCTCTGGCCTGCAATGGCTGTGTTCTCGTTGGCGCGACGCAATAAATAGGGCATTACCGCATCTACGGGACCATAGGGTACATACTTGGCTACATTATATCCGGCATTTGCCAGGTTAAAAGATAAGTTATCGCTCATGCCAAAGAGTTGCGCAAAATAGATGCGCTCATCAGAAGGATCAATGTTTTGCTCTGCCATAAGGTCTAACAGCAGGTAACAGCTTTTTTCGTTGTGTGTGCCATTGCAGATCGCTATTCTGTCGAGGTGCTGCATGCAGAACCGGAGTGCCGCATCAAACAGCTCGTCCGATGCCTGCTTGGTTGGATTAATAGGGCTCGGATAGTTTTGCGCTTTGGCGCGTTCGCGTTCTTTTTCCATGTAGGCTCCTCTCACCAATTTGGCTCCAAGGTAGTACCCCTGGCGTACGGCCTGCTCATAATCGCGCTGTATTACCTTCAGCCGGTCGTGGCGGTAGAGCTGATAAGTGTTATACACAATGGCCTTCTCGGTGTTGTATTGCTCCATCATTTGGTAAGCCAGGTGATCTATCGTGTCCTGGATCCAGCTTTCTTCGGCATCCACAAAAACACGCACGCCGGCTTCGTGGCAGCTTCTGCAGATAGCATCTACACGGTCGCGGCCACGTTCAAAAGCACCTCTTTCTGCTGCACTTAGTTCTTTTTTTTGCTGTACCTTTTCCAGCAGGTCTATATCTATAAGGCCGGTTACTTTAAACACAGAAAAAGGAATGTTCTTGTTGCCTTTTGCTCTGGCCACTGTGCGAAGAATTTCATCACGTGTGGTATCGAAACTCTTTTCGTCGCCTTCTCCCTCCACAGAATAGTCGAGAATGGTGCCGATGTTATAGTTGCCCAGAGCCTGTATCGCCTTACCTGATTCTTCTATGGTTTCGCCACCACAAAAATGATTGAAAATAGTGGGCTTCACGATAAACTTAACAGGCAGATGCAGTTTAATGGCTGTGTTAAGTAAACCGCCTCCTATTTTTACAAACGCGTTGCTATTCATGGATTTAAACATCCAGTACATTTTAAGCAATTCAGCATCCGATTTAGAGGAAAAGGCAACAGCAGTGTTGTCGAAAGATACGATTGATGTAGGGTTCATTAAAGTTATGCTAGGGTACGCAAAGATACTGGTTGGCTACGGTTTTATAACAAAACTGATATGTTGAAATTCCATTTCAAGAAAATATAAATTATGTGTTCAGGCTTCCGCCTTCTCCTATTTAAATTTTCTGTCTTCAAAGGCCTTTCTGCTTTTGGTAGAAGGTAGCAATGTAGGATGTGCTATAGAATGAATTTAGGCAAGAAATTATTGGTATTCGGCTTTTCGTTAATGCGTGGAATAGGCCCCGATTTTTTGGTGAGCATTGTTGTTGCCTACGTGTTTATAATTGAATTGCAGTCTTTGGAAAGTATCCAACAGGAGATCTTAAATGTTAAAATTTCAATAAAATGAAATTGTTTTTGCCAAATTAGGGCTGGTGTGATGCTGTAGTTGCAAATGTGTTGACTGTTGACGCTTACGTTTGTAGTGCGGCCGTCGCGGGAGGAATACCCGGGGCAGTAACTACATGTTACTGCCCCGGGTTGTAAAGTGGTGAAAGTGCCTGGGCTCTCGGGAGCATAAAAATAACACCTGCCAGGATACACTCCTGCCAAGTCTGGGGTATTATTTGCTCTGAGCCGGTTTGCGGGTGCGACTGCTGGAGGTGCGCCGACTTGGTTTTCTTTGAATGTACACAGCTGAAGAACCTTTGTCGTCTTCTTTCCGGATGCTGAAAAGCTCTTTGTGTGCTTTTATCAGTTGTATGAGCTGGCTAAAACCAAAGGTCCTTGGGTCGAAGGCAGGATCTAACTGGCGCAAGGCCATGCCCATGGTTCCCAGGTGTGCCCAACCGTCTTCGCCTACTGCCATACTAAAGGCTTCTTTAAGCATGGGAATTGGGTTCGGTCTCAGGTTTTCCTGGCCGGCAGGTGTGTTTTTGTCGGCAATGGCAATCTTCTGCTCGTCAATGTTTTCTGTCAGGTTTTCGGTATAAATAAAAATGTTACAGGCATTCACAAAAGGCTTAGGTGTTTTGCGTTGGCCTATGCCCATCACAAAATTGCCCGATTCGCGTATGCGCGTAGCGAGGCGGGTGTAGTCGCTGTCGGAAGAAACAATGCAGAAGCCATCTACAAGGGCACTGTGGAGCAGGTCCATGGCATCTATAATCAGAGCGCTGTCGGTTGCGTTCTTACCCACTGTATATCTGAACTGCTGTATTGGCTGAATGGCGTGGTTGTTCAGGCAGTCTTTCCAGCCGTTCATCTGGGGCGTAGTCCAGTCGCCGTATATGCGGCGTATCGTAATTGGACCATACTTGCCTACTTCCGACAGAAGTTTAACAATAAGGTTGGGCTGCGCATTGTCGCCATCTATAAGCATGGCCATGCGCTGCGGTTTTTTTTCAGAATAAGGGTCTTTCATATCAGATGGCTTTAAATGGTTGTGTGCTATTAACCATTTTGAGCTATATATTTTAAATTTTATACTTATAAAGTAAAGTTTTGTATACGGTGCAAGTTAAGTAGAAACTGCTGCCGGTGCCGTATCTGTTAAATTACGTTAGTTTTATTCCAAATTCACCTAAAGTCTCTTTTTAGTTAAAAAGGGGCCAGATACACCACAGAATTCTATGGCACGACAACACAAGAAGGCACAGGTAGTAAAATCGAAAGAGCCGCTGGCGCATACCTACTCGATTATAGCCCGGGATCCTGTGGCAGGCGAAATGGCTGTGGGCGTACAGAGCCACTGGTTTTCTGCTGGCACAGCTGTACCCTGGGCAGAGGCAGGTGTTGGTGTGGTGGCCACTCAGTCTTTTGTAAACAAATCGTTTGGTGTGCGGGGGCTGGCGCTCCTGAAAGAAGGAAAATCGCCGGAGGAGGCACTGGACATTTTACTTGCCGACGACGAGGGGCGGGAAGTGCGGCAGGTAGCCCTGCTGGATGCGCAAGGGCGGGTGGCGGCCCATACGGGCAGTCAGTGCATCCGGTACGCTGGTCATCTTACGGGCAAACAATTTTCGGTGCAGGCAAACATGATGCTTCACCCAAAGGTGTGGCAGGCCATGGCCAAAGCTTTTGAAACCAGCGCAGGCAAGCCCCTGGCGGAGCGTGTGCTGCTGGCAATGGAGGCCGCAGAGAAAGAAGGCGGCGACATAAGAGGCAAACAATCTGCAGCCCTGGTGGTGGTGCCGGACAAGGCAGGCTCCCAACCCTGGAACGATAAAACCATAGACTTGCGTGTAGACGATCATGCGCATCCGCTGGAGGAACTTGCCCGGCTGCTCAAAATCTACAGAGCCTATGAACACATGAACAATGGCGACGAGGCTATGGAGCAGGGGCAAATGGCAGAGGCCGTAGCAGAATACAGCAAAGCCCAGGCAATGTATCCGCAGAACCAGGAAATGAAGTACTGGCACGCCATTACGCTGGCCAACAACGGCAATGTAAACGGAGCGCTGAAGCTGCTGAAAGAAGTGTACCGCAAAGACAAAAAATGGCGCGACCTTACCTCGCGGCTGCCAGAAGTTGGTATGCTGATGCTACCGGAGAAGGAATTAGTCCGGGTGCTGGCGTTGGAGTAGAAAGGCTGTGTAACAGATACATGGTTTCTCCGGTTTATTTTAAATAAAATTGCCTTTTCAGAGGCTTTTTGAGTGATAAAAAACACAGGGCATAAAACAGAAGATCACTGAAGTATTTAAGAATAAGTTGTTAAAACAGAAGCTATAGTCGAAGAAAGATTTATCAGTTTAACCATTCAGCAGCTAACATTCAGCAACCAAATTATGCTAATGAAAAAGAGGTTCCGGAGGCCTTTGTGTACTTGAGGCACTTAGGCTATTGGCCAACATAGGACTGTCTCTGTTTTAATAATTTGAAGTAGTTAAAGCATGGTTTTGATCTGGCTGCACAATTAAAAAGTTGTGCTCGGGATCAAACTTAAAATTACTACAGGAAAAAATCAGGAGCATTTTCAAAATCATTAGTATATTCCGTTTTGAAGTTATACCATTAAAATTTCCGACCCCTTACCTCATGCTATTTAAAACTACACTCCGCTCAGCGCTGCTAGCAGTGGCTGCTGTTTTGGCTTTGCCTGCCATGGCCCAGCAAAACTATGCCACCGATTCTGTTACCATCCGAAAAATTTATGACAACGCCCTCACCAGCTACGAGAGCTATGAGAACCTGCGTTACCTTACCAAAAAAATTGGCCATCGCCTTAGCGGTTCTCCACAAGCGGCGGCGGCAGTAGAGTGGAGCCGCCAGGTAATGAATAAAATGGGGCTAGACCGTGTGTACCTGCAGGAGGTAATGGTACCGCATTGGGTGCGAGGCGAAAAAGAAATTGGGCGTGTAACCAACTCCAGAGCAGGTGCTGCCGAGATGAACATTGCAGCCCTGGGTGGCTCTGTGGGTACAGGTGCAAAAGGTATAAGCGCACAGGTAGTAGAGGTAAAGAGTTTTGAAGAACTCGAAAAGCTGGGAAAGAAAAAAGTGCAAGGCAAAATCGTGTTCTTCAACAGGGCCTTTGATAATACTCACCTTAATACCATGCAAGCATATGGTGGTGCTGTAGACCAGCGCGGTGGCGGCCCGGTTGCAGCTGCTAAACTAGGGGCTGTAGGAGTACTGGTGCGCTCTATGGCCAACGAGGTGCAGGATGTGCCGCACACCGGCAGCACCCGTTACCAGGAGGGTATTGCCAAAATTCCGGCTGCCGCTATTAGCACGAAGCATGCGAACCAGCTCAGCGACCTGCTGCAAGACGACCCGGAATTGAAATTCTATATGCGCATGACCTGCGAAACACTGCCTGACGTGCTTTCTTACAATGTAATAGGCGAGATAAAAGGAAGCGAGAAACCAGAAGAGATAATAGTAGTAGGCGGTCACCTCGATTCGTGGGACTTGGGAGAAGGCGCACACGACGATGGCACAGGCTGTATGCAATCTATTGATGTGCTGCGCATGCTGAAGGAACTGAACCTGAAACCAAAGCGTACGGTGCGGGCAGTTTTATTTATGAACGAAGAAAATGGCCTCAGAGGCGGACTGAAATACGCGGAGCTGGCCAAAAAAAACAACGAGAAGCATATTGCTGCCATTGAGTCTGATGCAGGGGGGTTTACGCCACGTGGCTTCGGCATAGATGGCACCGATGCCCAGTTTGCCAAAGCCATGAGCTGGCATAAACTCCTGACGCGATACGGGCTCCACGACCTGAACCGCGATGGCGGCGGCGCTGATATTGGTCCCTTAAAAGGCCAGGGAACGGTTGCTCTAATCGGTTTCCGGCCAGATTCGCAGCGTTACTTCGACTACCACCACACCGAAATAGACGTGTTCGAAAACGTAAACCGCCGTGAGATGCAATTAGGAGCCGCTTCTATGGCAGCACTGGTGTATTTGCTGGCAGAGTATGGGTTTTAATCGTAGCTGGTAATCGATAATATTTTCAGCAGAATTCACTTCTTCTCATTTAGCGGCGCCTGCTTTTGCACTTTAGCAAAGGCAGGCGCTTACTTTTTAAGTCGCTTCTCTAAAGTGTTAACAATGTAAGTGTTTTCAATAAATCAGTCTTTCAAGCTCAGTAGACCAAAATCATTAGTAATTATTCTAATGAAAACAGCCTTCCGGAGGGCAAAAGCCCCTTTTGAAACCTGGCTGCTAATGAAGGACTTTTATCAAAAAGAATAGTTGAATTCGGTTTACCCAAAATCAACTATTCTCGCGCATCAGCAAAGAACTGTCACCGTAGCTCAGGAAGCGGTAGTTGTTGTTTAAGGCGTGCTTGTAAATAGTGCGCCAGCTTTCCCCTACCAGTGCCGACACCAGCAACAGCAGCGTGCTCTCCGGCTGATGAAAGTTGGTGACAAGGCCGGAGCAGATTTTGAACTCGTAACCAGGCGCGATAATAATTTGGGTACTGGCGTGCAAGTAATCAGACTGCTGCTGTTCCAGGTACCTCAGAATGGCTTGCAGTGCTATAGGGGCGGCGGGTGGTGTGGCTGTTTCGTAAGGGAGCCACTGGTTTATGAGTAGTGCATCGGGTGCCAGGGCCGGGTTCTGTAGCAGGAGTACACCCAGCCAGTACAGGCTTTCGAGGCTGCGCATGCTGGTGGTGCCAACCGGTATAATAGGGTTACCCAACTGCTGCAGCACCTGCTCCACTACCTGCTTCGATACCATTAGTTGCTCGGCGTGCATGTCGTGCGCTTCCATGGTGTCGGCTTTTACAGGTTTAAACGTGCCGGCTCCAACATGCAGCGTTAGGTAAGCTGTTCCAATATGTTGCTCCCGAAGCTGTTGCAGTACCTCGTCTGTGAAATGCAGGCCGGCAGTTGGGGCAGCTACTGCTCCCTGTTGTTGTGCATAAATGGTCTGGTAGCGGGTTTTGTCGTCGGGGGTGAGGTCGCGGTTGAGGTAAGGGGGCAGCGGCAAACGACCACACCGCTCCAGCACTTCCGCAAAGGCAAGCTCCTCCGGCAACCAAGTAAACCCAATCAGGAAATGGCCTTCCTGCTGCGAGAGCCGCTCTGCGGAGAGAGTGCCCCCCTCGAAGTGCAGGTGCAGCTTTTCGCCTTTCCAGCGTTTGTTATTGCCTACCAAGCACTTCCAGGTACTTTGGCTGGTTTGCTGCATGGCCCTCTGTATTTCGCGGTGCGGAGCAATTGGTTCAAGACAGAAGATTTCGATCAACCCTCCCGTTTCTTTCTGAAACAGCAGCCTTGCCTGCACTACTTTAGTGTTGTTAAAAACCAGCAGGGTTTGCTGCGGCAGTAGTTGCGGAATGTCTGTAAACTTATAATCGGTTATCTGGCCGCCCTGGTAGTGCAGCAGTTTAGACTGGTCGCGCTGCGGAAGCGGAAACTTGGCAATGCGTTCTTCTGGCAGCTCATACACAAAATCTTTAATGGCCAGCTGTTTTGGGTTAATCATGCAATTATGGTAATAGTTATTTGCAAAGGTAGCTACTACTACTCATATTTTTAGTAAGGGAAAGACAGGGCAAATATTTTAGATTTGGCTAAATTAAAAATTTAATTAAATGATGGGTGGTATATATTATAATTAAAAAATATATACTATAATTGTATTGTTTTATTAAAAAATGAGGTTTAAATTTTATTGGATAAAGATTATAATTTAAATAGTCATTAATTTTGCTACAATTCGCTCTTAACTATTGTAGCTGCTTTTCGTGTGGTTTAGAATTACCGCAGTTCCTAATCTCCAATTTAACCTGCCTACTACTAATGCCCCAATAATTTATTATGTAATAAATTCCTTTGTACAAACTTCAAAAGAGCTTTGTGCTAGAATTTAGAATCTGGTGCAGAGCTGGGAGAAGGGGGGGAGATGGAATGACTTGAACCCGGATAAAGAGGATAGGTAGAGCTTTCTCCTATTTTGTCTGACATTAATTTTTCTAGTTATTATTCACTATAGTCTTATATGAGCTTGGAAGCTTTTTACTCGACCAATTTTTATCAAAATGAATCTTTAACTATAGCCAAATAAAGCAAGTGTACATGCTGCTCTACTCTTTTTTGATGAAAATGTAAGAAGGCTATCATTATGTTAGTGTCAAACTACAGTTATCCTTGCATTGGAGATTGCTCTTTACAAAAGCTTTCTCCACTTTATTCTACTCCTTAGTGCTGATCTGCTGCTCAAAAAATTTAATAAGAGCTCTATCAGATAGTTTATTACCTGCAAAATAAGTTGAAAGGCATAATTAGAGGTCTGATTGGCTAATATCTATAAATCTAATAACATTTCATTTACACACCCACCTAATGAAATCAGTACATTTCAAGTCAATTTTCATGCCACGGCTACTGGCTTTTCTGATGTTAATGTGCCTCTTATCTTGTACACAGCAAGCGCAACAGCAAAAGATACTGGTATTGCATTCGGCAGATTTCAGCAAGCATGAACAGAGCCAGTTTTACCTGCAAGAAATTCAGGAGCAGGCATCACAACAGTCAGTTTTGGTAGAGTTTACAAGCGACCCTTCCGTTTTGAATACAGCTAAGCTGCAGGAGTACGGTGCTGTAATTTTTCTAGATATGCGAACCTTTATCTTAGGTGAGGAGCAACAAAGCAGCTTTAAAAGCTACCTTGAGCATGGTGGAGGGTTTATTGGCATACAGGCTGAGCCAACTGATACGAGTAGCTGGCGCTGGTATGCCGGTATGTATGAAACTGGTAAAGAATCTTCCGGGCCGGATGTAATGTTAGCTTCCATAAGCAATCCGGAAGATAGTGCTGGAGACTTTTTCAGAAGCTTTACCTACACCGGTGGCAGAGTATCGATATTAAATGCCAAAATAAACAAGGAGGCTGCGGATGGGCAAAAATTTAAGGAGCAACTTGCTGCCGTTATTCGTTTTGTACTTGGTGGTGCTGGTGCAGATTCAAAGCATCTGCAGGAACTAAGCCGCTACCATTATGCCGTGCTGTACGATGATCTGAAAGAGCCCATGGAACTGGCTATTTCCAGTACAGGGCTTGTGCTGGTTATAGAACGTGAAGGAAATATTTTTGAATTTGATCCTGCCTCAAAAGTAACTAAAAAAATAGCCAGACTGCCTGTAGACGCCACAGAGTCTGGACATGGCTTACAGGGGCTTGCAATCGATCCTGATTTTGCAGATAATAAACAAATTTATCTTTTTTATACACCACCCAAGTCAAGAGGGGCTGTCATGTTTGTGTCTCGGTTTACGATGGTAGCCGGAGGTGTCGACTTGTCCTCAGAAAAAGTGCTCTTGAAAGTGCCGTTGGAGATAAATCAAAGTGGCCATTTGGGCGGATCTCTTGCATTTGATGCCAAAGGTAATCTTTACATAAGTACTGGCGACAATTCGGTAGCGCTTCATTCCGGCGGATATGCCCCTATAGATGAGCGGCCCGGACATAATTTTAACGACGCACAACGATCTGCCGCTAATACCCACGATTTAAGAGGAAAAATTCTGCGCATCACTCCTCAGCCTGATGGCTCATATTCGATCCCTGACGATAACCTGTTTCCGAAAGATGGATCAGAGGGGCGGCCAGAGATTTATGTGATGGGTTGCCGGAATCCCTTTAGAATTGCAGTAGACAAGCCGTCAGGTATTTTATATTGGGGAGAAGTAGGCCCTGATGCCGGTAAAGACAGCACGCGTGGTTCACAGGGTTATGACGAGATAAATCAGGTTAAACAAGCTTGTAATAACGGCTGGCCGTACTTTATAGGCGATAACTACCCGTACGCGGCTTTTGATTTTGCTACTGGTAAAATCGGACCCTTATTTGATCCGGGGGCACCCATAAACAAATCTGTCAATAATACAGGTGCCAGAAATCTTCCGCCTGCAGCACCGGCATTTATTTACTACCCTTACACGCCGTCACAAGAGTTTCCTGAGTTGGGGGAAGGAGCACGTTGCGCCCTTGGCGGGCCTGTGTACCATTATGATGCAGCCTCAACTTCCGGTATAAAATTTCCGGAATACTATGACAAGGTGCTTTTTATAGGGGACTGGTCCCGCAACTGGATAAAGGCAGTTTACATGGACGGAGATTACCGCTATAAACGAATAGAAGCGTTTATGCCCAAAGTAGCTTTCGATAACCCGATAGATATGGATTTTGGCCCCGACGGAGCCTTATATGTGCTGGAGTTTGGCGACCCTTGGGGCATGTTAAAAAAAGGTGGAAAGTTGGCTCGTATCGAGTATAACAAAGGCAATAGGCCTCCGGTTGCCGTGGCTTCAGCCAGCGAAACGATAGGTGGTGTACCATTAACTGTAAAGTTTTCCAGCAAAGGTTCTTTTGATTATGATAATGGTGATGTCTTAAAAATACAATGGACACTGAATGGAAAGCCATTTGGCCAGAAATCTCCTGATCCTGAGTTTACATTTACTGAGCCTGGGCAATACATGGCAGTACTTACAGTTACCGATAAGAAGGGAATGAGTTCACAGCGTGCACTTAAATTACAGGTAGGCAATTCTGCACCTGTGGTTAAGATTATGTCTTCTTCTAACCAGTCGTTTTATTGGCAGGATAACCAGGCTTTTGACTACCAGGTTTCAGTAACCGACCACGAAGACAAAGAGGTGGATGTAAACAGGTTAGTTGTTAGCCTCGATTACCTGCCTCAGGGCAATGACTTGCCAGGTTTGTTAATAGAAAACCAGCAACTAGAGGATCTGGGGGCAGGACTTGCCAACAAATTAATCAACGAGAACGATTGCATGTCGTGCCACACCCTGGATCACAAAGCCATTGGCCCTGCATTTTTAGATGTGGCGAAAAAATATAAGGTAAACGATGCCACCGTCGAAAAATTAGCTGTTAAAGTTATAAAGGGTGGAGGGGGAGCCTGGGGAGATATTTCAATGAATGCGCATCCGCGGCTTACAAAGCAAGATGCTACTACCATTGTTCAGTACATACTGTCGTTAAATAAAACTACACCAAAAGTGCGTTCGTTGCCGGCCACAGGTAGCCTTGTCCTGAACAGGCATCACGGAAATGGAACTGATGGGAAATATCTGTTTAAAGCTACTTATACCGACAAAGGCGGACCAAAGGTTGATGCATTAACTGGGGCAGGTAAAATTGTGCTGCGGCACCCTCGCATTGGAGCCCTCGAGTTTGATGAATACCATGGATTAGACAAAGTTCCAGCAGGAGAAGGTGTGCATTATTTAAGCCAGATCAACCATGGCGATTATCTTGTTTTAAAGCAAATAGATCTCCGTACGGTAAGGCAGCTGTCATTGAGTTATGCGGCAATGGAGAAGGAGGGCTACGTAGAAGTGCGGGTAGGTTCCTTGAAGGGCAAAGTGTTGAGTCGGATTGAATTGAAACCTACCGGTAACTGGAATAGCTGGAAATCTTCGCACGCTTCCATAAATGACCCAACGGGTAAGCATGACTTATATTTTGTTTTTGGCAGTAAAACACAAGTAAAAGATAACCTGCTACGCTTACGATGGATAGAATTTCATCAGAAAAAGGCCGGTGGGTACGTGGCCAGTTTATGAGCAGGCCCCTGAGTGGCAATGCAGCTAATCTTCCCATTGTTGCAATGGTAGAACCGGGGTTTATATCTGTTGTGCTCTGATAAATAAATGCTATTGTTTATGTAACCAGCTAGCTCAAATGTAAGCGTTCCTCAACTTAAGAAGGCCTGTTTCTTGCATCCGTGCAAGAAACAGGCCTTCTTAAGTTGAGGCTAACTTATGCTACCAGTTGGGCTAAAGGCAATGTCAGTTTATGGTAAAAATCAAATTTACTGAAAGGCTTTTTATCTACAATAAGGTAAGGCATGTTAGCTCTTATGGCGCACTCACCATCCAGTTCCTGCCGGTCACCGATAAAAAGACATTCTTCCGGCTTCAGGCCAAGCTTCTGTGCGATATGTAACAAGCCCTCAGGGCTAGGCTTTAGCTGATCTACTTTTTCATCTGTAGAACATACCACAATGTCGGCCTCTATATGCATGGCTTTGAGTTTGTCTGCAGCCTTATAGTCTGAGTAAATCCCTATTTTAATTTGATGCTGCCGTAGGGTGTCTATAAAAGCCTTTACACCAGGGTACATACAAGCGTGCAGGTATTTATTCGGAAAGTTAAACATCCAGAAGTCTACAACCTGCTTGATTCTCGAAATTGTATAATCTCCTTTGTCGGCACACCACTCATACTGGGCTTGCTCCAGGTTACCAATTGCATAACCTGCTCTTTTTTCTCTTTCGGCCCTGAAATGGTGGAGAATTGCTAAATCATTTATACGCCATGGCCTTTTTGCATAATATCTTAACAAAGCGAACAGCATTTTTTTCCTTAACCTCGATTGAGTATACAAGGTGCCATCTACATCGAAGATCACTGCTTTCGTTTTTTGTAAATCAATTCTGGATTCCATGAACTTGTAAATAATAGGCCTCTAATAAAGAAGATAGGTATTGTATAGGTCTATGCAAGTACTGTACAAATATTAGCATCACCTTAAAACAAACTTAATTTTTGCAGGTAGCCCATCTTCAGTACATAGCCTTTACGACAGTTCTGTATTTAGCCATTCCGTTGCCTTATAGGTATTTTAGGTGGCGAAATGTAGCCTGAATGTTACTCTAAGCTTCATTAACGCAGCTTTAGCCTTACGACTTACCAAATGGTTCATGGTTTAATTTGCCACAGACCAATTGGAAATGGCAATTTACTTCGTATCGTTTAGTATAGTAATAGCCTTTTGTTAAGAGCGGCTTTAGGTTTAGTCGCAACTCCAGCCAAGAATTTAGTTACGAACAGACATGTACTCTACTAATAGAATGGATCATTATGGGAAAGATAGAGCCAGAATGGGAATGCTGCGATTGTAAGTAAGCATAAATATTTCAAGCTTGATATTACTATAGGATTAAGTACAATCTAAAATACGCTAATCACAAGTATTTATGTATTTGTTTTATAATATATAGGGTGTTGGCATGATTTTGATTCTTTTATGGGTAAATATCATGTTGCGCTCTAGCCGGAAGAACCGACGATATAGGTAGAAGAATCAAAATAAACGATAACTAATATTTATAATGGCATGGAAACAGTTATTGGGTTGCCTAAACCCTCTGCGCAGAAATTAGTTCTTAAGCCTGCTGGCGTAAAAGAATACGTGGCTATAGCCCGTCCCGATCATTGGTTTAAGAACATCTTTATGTTTCCGGGAATGCTGTTTGCTCTGCTGGTATATAATACTGCCCTGGATGCCACTTTACTTTTACGAATTGTGGTGGGTATTATTAGTACCTGCCTTATTGCTTCTGCAAATTATACTATAAACGAATACCTGGATGCCGAATTCGATCGCTTCCATCCGGAAAAAAAGAAACGATCGGCTGTTGTAACTGTGCTGAACCCGCTGGTCGTTTATTCTGAGTATATTCTGCTGGCTGCTCTTGGTCTGGCTCTATCGTATTTTATTTCGATGCAGTTTCTGGTGTTAGAGGCATTTCTGCTTTTTATGGGCATCATGTACAATGTTAGGCCGTTCCGCACCAAAGAGCGTGTGTACCTCGATGTGCTTTCTGAATCAGTAAATAACCCGATCAGGCTTGCTTTGGGCTGGTTTATATTTGTGCCTGCTTCTTTGCTGCCTGCCAGCCTCTTAGATCCGGCATGGGCCTTTATTCCGCCAAGCAGCATTATACTGGCTTACTGGATGGGAGGTGCCTTTCTGATGGCGACAAAACGTTTTGCGGAATACCGTTATATCAACAACCCTGAACTGGCTGGTTTGTACCGCAAATCTTTTCAACGGTACACCGAGAACAATCTGCTTATTTCGATGTTCTTCTACGCTATTACATCTGCCTTTTTTTTAGGTATTTTCCTTATCAAAAACAAAATTGAGCTTCTGATTAGCTTCCCATTCTTTGCGCTGCTGTTTGCCTGGTATCTTAAGATAGGGCTACGCAAAGATTCGGTAGTACAGGGCCCTGAAAAGCTGCATAAAGAAAAGTCGTTTATGCTGTACGTAATTCTGTTTACTCTTTTGCTCATGGGGCTAGTGTATGTGAATATTCCGGAGCTCAACTGGTTTCTGAAGCAGTCGTTTTAACAAGGGATATATGTGCCGAATTATAGGTCGAGCCATGGTTCTATTGACTAGAAGGTAATTATTTAAAGATCCGGAGCTAAAATGTCGCAATAGAATTACAAGGCTTTATTGCGATAGGCTTTCTCTGGTTTTTTATTAGATAAAAATCTAGGGGATGTAAGTATGATGAAGCCTCTGGAAGGCCAATTTTATTAGAATAATTTTAACCATGCATTTTAGGTTTTGAGCCTATGTACAGTAATCCCTAGTTGACGCACATGTTTCACAAGGCCTTTGATTATTTTAATTAATTGGCAGTTACACATTTGTAGAATTATACTCTTTTCAATGAAGCATACGTCTTACGATTTAGTAGTGGTTGGTACTGGTTTCGCATCAACATTTTTTCTTCAGAAATACTTGAGCAAAGCATCAGCTAAAGTAAAAGTGCTTGTTTTAGAGAAAGGGTATTTATATCCGCACGCGGAGCGACTGAAGGAAAAGAGAGGAGAACAAACCCGTTTTGCTACTATTAACGATGCGCATGAGAAGTCGTTTCAGAACCTTAACCAGGAGAAGGAGTGGTTCTTCTCGCTGGGCTTTGGAGGCAGTTCTAATTGCTGGTATGGCTGCACCCCCAGATTTATGCCTTCAGACTTTAAAATGAAAACCTTGTATGGCGTTGGCAGCGATTGGCCGATAACATATACAGACCTGGATCCATACTATACCCAGGTAGAAGAAACCATGTCGATTTCTGGGCCAGCAAGTACACCATTTCCAAAGAAGTCGCCTTACCCTTTACCACCGCATTTGTTTACTTCCGTTGATAAACTGCTGCACAAACAATACGGCGACCTCTATATAAGCCAGCCTACTGCACGAGCCAGTAAGCCTGTAAATGGCAGAAATGCGTGCTGTGCCAGCACCGTTTGCTCGGTTTGTCCGGTTAATGCCAAATTTACCATCGAGAATTCTAACATGGGAGTGTATAACGATGCCCGTGTGGAATTGCTTTACGGGGCAGAGGTATATAGCCTGGATCTGGAGCAGCAGGTTGCCCGAAAAGTAAATTTTCTAAAAGATGGGAAAGAGTACCATGTGGCAGGAGAGGTAATTGCACTGGGAGCAAATGCTATTTTTAATGCCAACGTGCTCCTGAACTCCGGCGATAACAACCGCTTTACAGGAAAAGGAATAGGTGAACAGTTGGGTTTAAAAGTATCTGTTTACCTCGATAATTTGGAGAACGTAGGAGGCAGCACCTGGGTAAACGCCAATGGTTACATGCTATACGACGGCGATCATAGAAAAGAAATGGCAGCCTGCTTAATGGAGTCGAGCAACGATCCTTATTTTAGATTAGAACGGGGCAAGTGGCGTCACATTGCCAATTTCAGGATGGTATTTGGTGATTTGCCTGAAATGGAGAACCATGTTGCCACAACGCCAGATCGAATGAGGCCGGCTGTGCATTATAAAGGCCCTTCGGATTACACGCTCAAAGGTGTACAGAACATGAAGGAAAAGTTGCCTGAAATATTTTCATGTTTGCCTGTAGAGAAAATAGAATATCATGATCCTTATCCATCGGAGGCGCATATTCTGGGCACTTCCCGAATGAGCAATAGTGCAGCTGAAGGTGTGGTCGATAAACATCTTATTCACCACCAGTACCGAAATCTTTTTGTGCTTGGCAGTGGCAGCTTTACTACTTATACGCCTTCTAACCCAACACTTACGCTTTCGGCGCTGTCGCTTTTTGCTGCCGATAAAAGTTTTTGATAGTTATAAATTGAGAAGTAGCCACAGGTAACCTGTTGGCTTGTAGCTGCGGCAGGTGAGCAGAAGCAGGATGTAAATATAAATTTGTGCTTGAGATTTATGAAGAGAAGACACTTTATGAGGTTATCTGGGTTAGGTGTAACAGGCCTGGTCACTATACCTAGTTTAGGTTATATTTCTACTACCATTTATGATGCTGCAGTAGGTCTTATTTTAAATGAGCTTGATTATCTGCACCTGGATAAACCGGGAGTTGAGCAGTTTGTGCAGGATTATTATAAAACACATTTTATTCAGGAAAGTCTGCAGATACAACTTAGAATGAAAACATACTACCATTTAAGCGTAAAATCGGCTGACTCCTATCTGGTAAAGGAGCTGGTGTACGATTATCTGGCAGCTACAGACTTTTTTATAAATAAAATGGATGAAAGTAAGCCTGTAAAATATTTAGGCATTGTTAACAGGTTTAGCCAGCCGTGCTCACACCCGTTTTCATTTTTGTATTACCCACCGGAGGTAGTATAATGGAGGTTGAGGACACTCAGTTTAGATAATGAATTTTAAGTTTAAAGTAAACCTGCTAAAATAGCCTTTGACCTTTTAATCCTGTACCTCCTTCTCAAGCAAAATTCTTTATTATTCATAGAGTTTATCATCTAAATCTGCCGGAAGGCTATTTTCATTCGAATAATCTGAAGCATTGGTAAATGCCCTCAGGTGGCACCATTCATTTCTAGATCAGACGCATTACATGGTTTTAGGCAATGGGTTAACCGGAGCAGGTGCACTATTATCAGTCAAAAATATCTTTAACAGTTATGGGAAACCCTTTACTTTCTTACAGGCAAGTGTTAACAGCGCAAAGTGTTAATTATTATAACTTTTTGAATGAGTACACAACCCCTGAAAAATATGCCTCTTCTATTCTGAAGTATAAGATATTTTGCTGTGTATGGGCCATTGCATCAATCTTCCATATGGCGAATTCAAATTCGTTTACAGGCAACCTCACCTATTTCCTGTTTACATGCACCGCCATTGCCCTTATTGCGAAACCATCGTCGGTGGTAAGGTTGTTGCTTTTTATCATCATGCAGATGTACCAGGCCTATGTGGAGTTGCCTGTTATTAGCAACCATTGGCTTATCACAACTTTTGTGAACCTTACCATTTTACAGTCGTTCGTGTACCTGATTATAAAGCGTAGAAGCTTTTACATAGATAAAGCCGAGTTTCTGGAAACCTTTGCGCCGCTGGTTAAAATGGAGCTGATCGTGCTTTACTTTTATGCTGTTTTCCACAAGCTGAACGCTGGCTTTTTCGATACCGAATCTAGTTGTGCGGTGGAGTTTTTGCTGCTCCAGAACAATTATTATAATATCCTGCCTTCCAGTAAAACACTGCTGACGCTCAACATTTACGCCACCCTGATTATCGAAATCCTTATACCGGTGCTCATTATTATTCGGAAAACTCGCACCTGGGGCATTCTTATCGGGCTGCTGTTTCATTGCATTATCGCCTACAACCCGATCAATGGTTTTTACGATTTCTCGTCCATGATTTTTGCGTTGTATTTCTTGTTTACCGGTACCAACTTCAGCAATAATATTTATGCCTATTACGATAAGTTTTTGCGCCGGAAAATAAATTTGAAAAACCGTTTGTTGCAGTTTAACATCGTAAACCTAGCTTTATTTGTGTTTTCAGTGGTGTTTTTGCTGCTCTTAGTGCATTATTACAACAAGTTGTTTCAAGATTATTTCCGGCATATACTCTGGACCCTGTATAGCATGGGCTACATTATTATTTTTGCTCTCTCTATTCGATCTACTGAAAAGCCAGATCGCAGCAATTCTTTTTCGTTTGCGCATTTCTCGCTGCTACTCTTCCCTATAATAGTCTTCCTGAACGGGCTTTGCCCTTACCTGGGCCTTAAAACAGAAGCCTCGTATGCCATGTTCTCCAATTTAAGAACAGAAGCAGGAGAGTCTAACCATTTTATTGTTCCGGCCAGTACGCAGCTGTTCGACTATCAAAAAGATATAGTAGAAATCGTAGATTCCTCAGATCCTGAATTACAGAAGCTGGCAGAGGCTGGCAAACTGCTTCCTTTTTTTCAGTTTCGGACCATGGTGCGTAATACAATGCCCGAAAAGGTCACCTATCTCAGAAATGGGGAGCCAAAAGTATTTGAAGTGAGCAAGGCTTCACTAAGCCCTGAGCTCTTGCAGAAAGAGTGGTTTGTATTGGAAAAACTGATGCGCTTCAGGCATTTCTACCGAAACGGCTATAGCCCCTGCACTCACTAGTGCTGCGGCAGGCCGATTGGTTGAGTTGGGAGTAGAGTCGTCTTTTCTTCAGCCTATTTTAAAGAAAAGCCCATTAGTTATAATCACTGTTCAAAGCCTCCGGAAGGCCATTTTTATTAGGATAATTAGGCTTTATTTATAAAATGGTCTTCTAGAGCATTGTTCATTACTTTATGAGATATTTTTTACTGGAGTTACATAAGCAGAAAAAACTTTTCCAGGTTATCAAGTTTGGAGTGGTTGGTGCCTTATGCGCAGCAATCGACATGTTTCTGTTTATCCTGCTTTTTGATTACCTCCACTTAAACTACCTGTTGGCCAACTTCGGGTCAACCTGCCTGGCTATTTTAATCAACTACTTTATTTCTAAGAAGTGGGTTTTCAGAAGTGGGAAGTACTCGAACCAGGTGGAACTGGTTGTTTTTGTAGGTTTTTCGCTGATTGGTTTACTCCTGAACCAAGGCCTTGTCTGGGTATTTGTAGAATATAGCATGGCAGATCCGAAGCTTGGCAAGCTCCTGGCAATTGTGCTGGTGGCTATTTTTAATTTTATCACTAAAAAAGCCTTTGTGTTTAAGGGGTAGGAGAAGTGGCTAAGAATCTAGACATAGCAAGTACTGCTGCGTATGCCGCCTGCGACTGGTTATGTATTAGATGGTGAAGTTCAAAGTTCCGGTTTAGGCGCCTCTGCTTCACCATTAGTACATACATTTATAGACTTAGTTTAAATTCTAAAAAAGTGTTTACCCATAGTTGCTACAATGCTACAGCAGCTGTATTGCCATTACATTACCGGATTAACGCTTACAATTATACATTTAAAATTAATTTTCTGCCAAACCCAAGTATTACAATAAACAGTGCCTACACCATGAAAACGACAAAAAGCTTTTGGGGCATCTTCTTCATTTTTCTTTTACTGCATACAGTCTTAGTACTTAATATAGAATTTTTCCCTTTTTCAGATGTGCCAAATCATTTGGCAGAAGGGGCAATTTTCAGGTATTATAACGAAAGTTCTAACTGGTTTAAGCAGTATTACACCTTACATTACTTATTTTACCCAAACACTTTTCACCTCTACTTCTTCTCCTTTCCCTTATTTCCGGATGTTGAGGTAGCCAACAAGGTGTTGCACTTGCTTATAGTGGTAAGCTTGCCTGTACTTGTGCTACTGGTTATAAGAGAGCTGAAAGGAAATCCTTGGTTTGCTTTGGTGGCTTTTGTCTTAGTGTATGGCTATAATCTTACCTTCGGGTTCACGGGCAATGCAGTAGCCAATAATGTTATTTTGTTACTTATCTGGCTCTGGCTTCGCACCATTAACCAAAAAAGCAGCGGTTTTGTTAACATGGTGGCCATTTCGGTTTTGCTCTTGTTTGTTTATTTTCTGCATGCCATGGTGGCCTTGTTTTGCCTCCTCATGATGTTCTCATTTATAGCTTTCAGGTTCAGAGATAATTTTGTAAAGCTGGTGCAGTACTCTCTTGCATTGGTTCCTCTTGGCTTGCTGGTGCTGTACTGGTGGTTTTTTATTCAGAATGCTGTAGAAAGCAGCACCGCCTATAGCACCCAGGAAACATCGACCTTAGCATACATGAAGGAATATTATAAAGCTGAATTCTGGCAAACCTACTTTTCCCGAAGCATGTTTCTGTACGCTGATAACTCGCAGCTATTTGTAGGGAAATTAGGAAAAGCAACAGGATTTTTATTATCTGCCTCCATTCTAATTCCAATTTGCCTGCTGCTATATAAGCATGTGTTTATTCATAAGCGCAGAACAACTTGGGGCAGATTTCTGAACACCGATGATGCAAATAATTATATGTTGCTCTTTATGATTGTAGCTGCCGGCTGTTATTTCCTGCTGCCTATCCGTATTCCGGGCCAGGAGCCTTTATATGAGCGCTTTTCTACTATTCTTTTATTGGCACTCATTTTTATTAGCTGCAAAGTACCCGAAATAAATAGCAGATTATTCTCTTACGCAGCAAGTGTAGTGGCGCTGGCGCATTTGCTGCTTTGGGGCGATTATTTCCGCCAGTTCGATCAGGATAACAGTAATTTTGCAAAGGTATTGCCTACCGATACCGACAAAGTGCTTACTTACATGAACTACGACCCAGCCTACAGAGGCCGCAACGTGTACGATCATTTTCAGAATTACTTTATTGTCTGGAACAAGGGCATAGCCACCAGCAAAGTAATCGACTACAGGTTTGGCATGATCAGGAGGCATGAGCAGGGAGATCTGCCTTACCAGGAGCACATGTATTATAATGATTATGACCCTAAAGACATGATCAAAAAGTCGGATTACATTTTGGTGCGAGGCGATATGTCGGAGCAGCACCAGCAACTTGTCAGTTCTTTAGGCTCTTTTGTAAAAGTGAAGCAGGTAGATAAGTGGCATTTGCTGAAAAGAACAGAAGCTAATATTGCCTTGGATTAAGAAAAGGTTCGTTATCGGATTCAGGCATCGAAACACAGGATATAAGATTTTTTACATACCTATTGGTGAAATCCGGTAACTCAATTTAACAATAAGCACTCGCCTTGGTGTACTTATTTTACACAGGCTTTTACATTTAGCTAGGTCACGGCTCAATCGAATTATTCTAATGAAAATGGCCTTCCAGACACAAATTAGGTGCTGGAAGGCCATTGCCTTTTAAAGAAGTTGCCAATCAGGCTAACCGGCTTGTGGTGTTGCCGGCCGCAGAGCAGATGAGCAGTATTAAAACAAGTTGTCAGGAGAAAATCTCTGCCGTGCATGTTGCCGGTAAATGCAGAGCGCCATGACGAAAGCCGATAAGAAAGACCAGCTGTAGCACCAGGCAATAAACCAAACCCTGATGCTACAGCCTTTGCCTTATAGAAAATTGCGGGCTAATTTGTTGTAGGTGGTATCTTTGGTTAAAATATCAGTAGGTGTAAGTTTGCTTAGGTAGCGTTCCCAGGCAAAGCTCTCCCATATGTGGTGCAAATAAGCCTCTTCAAACTCTTCCTGTTCTTCAAATAGCAACGAGATGCCTTTAGGATCCCAGAGCGGAAAATGAAAGTGCTTCGGGCTTAATATCTTTACCAGACCGGGGTTTTGTTTTGCCAGAGCCATTGGTACTTCTACAGAATGCTCCGACCAGTACTGATCTCGCCCAACAGACCTGAAATTTTTATAACTCTCCAGCCATAGCTCAATAAATTTGCTCTTGGGTTCAGCCATCATAACAGCATTGCACAGGCCTTGTATTTTGCTTAAGTAACCTTTACCAGTCGAGATTTTTTTTATAACCTTAAGCGCATACTGCCACTGGTTTAAATATGCATTTTCGACTCTGGACTCTTGCCCAATAACAAAGGAGTAGTTGTAAAACTCTTTTAAAGGCTTTTTGCAGATGACGTCCGCATCCAAATACACGCCTCCATGTTCGTACAGCGCCTTTAGCCTTACAATATCAGCCTGGTGCGCTACATTTTGCAGCTTATTTCCAAAGATTTCTTTTGGTGCCTCAATTTTATTTAAAGTTATTTCTGGCTTTATTTTGTCCCACCAGGTTCCTTCCGGTTCATACTGATAGTGAAAGTAAACTTTATCGGGCTTGTTTATTTCGATGGCTGATTTAATGGCCAGGTAATGCGACAACGAGAAAGGTCGTCCTCCAAAATTTGAAGACATTCCAAAAACAAAATGGAAAATGTTCGGAATCATAGTAATTAAGTTTTGTTCTGTGTTTAGTCTGAGTCAGACCTATTTAAATTTAGGATGCGGAGGCTAAACGCGCCGGGGTTGCAGTTTTTTCAAGCTTTTGCTGCACCAACTCCCAAAACCTATCGGCCCTTGCTTTCCAGGTATTTAACTGTGCTTTCTGGATGCGCTCCTGCTTTTTTGCATCATCATCAGTAGCAATTGCTTCTGATATTTTATCTACAAACTCCTGTTCTGTTTTGGCAATGTATACCACATCACCAAAATCAACAATGTCTTCTGAAAAGGCTGTGGCGACCACAGGCTTTCCTGCTGCCAGATACTCGTTTACTTTAAGCGGGTAGATGCTTTTGGTTAGGGTGCTGTACTCGAATGGAATAATGGTGCAATCGCTGTATTGAAGATAAGCTGGCAGGGCTGCAATATTCTTAGAACCTACAAACAGCACGTTGGGTAGCTTGTCCAAACCAGCTGTTACGTAGTCCTGGTTGCTTACAGGGCCTACCATTAACAACACTTTGTCGGCGTGCTGCAAGGCAATGGATTTAAGGATTTTATAATTTATTCTGGTGCCGATGTTGCCTGTGTAGCAGATTATTTTCTGTGTAATGCCTTTTAACTCGTCGGGCTTTTCAAGTGTAGTTTCAGCGGCTTTTCTGAATAAACTTGTATCGGCGGCATTCGGTAAGAAACATACGTTATTGGCGTATTCGCCAAGCAGTCTGGTTAATTCCTTCGAGGTAGCGAGTGCCATATCCGCTTTCGTTACTGCTTCCTTCTCAAGTCTTATTCCGTGCTTGGCTATATATGGCTCCTGGCTAATATCGTCTACGGTATAATAAATGGTAGCAGTAGGCTGTATGTCGGCCGGGATGTTTCTTAAATAATAAGGTACAAAAATATTGACGAACAGGTACTTCTTTATCTTATGGTCTTTGATAACAGTTCTTAAAGTAGCACCCAATATTTTGTCGTTTACACCAGATAGGGTGTCATAGAGGTTGCCTTCTGGTAGCCAGTTAATGGGTAAGGTAAGCTTGGGCGTTACTACCGTAAAATTAGCCGGTGCTCCGGCAGTGTGGCGGTACATATTTTTGCCAAACAATAGAGCTTGTTTCCTGTCTTTTATCTTTTGCCCGACCGAATACTGGCTAATGAAGTCTTTGGCAGAAAAAGGGTGCTCTATAAAAAATACCCTGTTGTGCTTAGCGAGTTCTTTAGCCAACGACAGCGCCGAAGAAGAATATGCATCATCCACGCGCGCTGTCGAAAGTATAACTATGTCGTAATCTTCTTTACCCATTATATATGTTTTATGCTCCTGCTGAAGAACCTTAGCAAGCTTCCTCAGTAATATTGCTGCATGAAATTAAGTATATCGTCTGCGGTCTTGGCATGCAGAATTCTTGCTCCTGACAAAGCAGGAAAGATGGTAGTATATTCGTTGAATAGCTCCTCCATGCCATTATTTGAAAGTATGATATTGGTGCCTCCGAAATAGCTAGCCAACGCCGCTGTGCCACCATGCATAGACAGGAAATGATTGGCATTAGCATACACCATCAACTGCAGGTGGTTAAAGTTATTTACTTTTGCTTTGTGCTGCTCGTACAGGTCTTTCAATAAAACTACATCAGGATGATTCTCCTTTAACCATTCATACTCACCCAAATCCAGTATTTCGCTGTTATCTATCGTTATCTGGTTCGAAAGTGGCCTGTTGTAGATTATCTGATACTTGTCTTTATAGGTATCTATGATCTTGCTTAGCGTTGGAATATCGAGGAAGTTAATGGGCGGCTGATCCCACTCTACATTGTATTTGTTGGCAATAATTAAAATAGGTTTATCAAATACAAACAGGTTATTGGTATACTGTTTTTTAAGTGGCACAGCAGCCCATTTCTTAAAGCTTTTGGAGATGCTGTGTGTCATGTTCGGA
Source organism: Pontibacter sp. 13R65 (assembly GCF_047525655.1). NCBI lineage: Bacteria > Pseudomonadati > Bacteroidota > Cytophagia > Cytophagales > Hymenobacteraceae > Pontibacter > Pontibacter sp. 13R65. The sequence goes on along the minus strand of NZ_JBLIQL010000006.1, from coordinate 221,341 downwards.
ATGTCGTAATTCTTAAACATGAATGTCGCATCCCGCTCCGCATATTTTTCGGTGTGGTTCTCACTGAAAAAGTAGAACTCCTTGGTGTTGGTGCTGGAGGTCGTGCTCTTTAAGGTACCGTTTAAGTAATGCCAGTAAGCAAAGGGGAGTACATAGGTAATCTCTACCTGAAACTCACCTTCCCAGTTTATCTCCTTATACTTTTTTTTGCTGTGGTAGTCTTTCAGGTAAAACTGAGTTTGGTTGAGCCTGCTGTAATAATTATCTCTTATAAAATAAAGGTAAGCACTTTTTAAGGTGGGGTACCGCAGGCGAACCATGGCTGTGCATAACTTTAAAACGATATTCTTCATAAACTAAATCTAATAAGCTACTGCTGCTAACTACTTTACTTGCTGGTACTATTAGCCGGAGCGTTTACTAATTTTAAAGTGACTGTTTTAGGTTTTTGAGATCAGCTAAAGAGTACTTATAAATTAGGGTTAACACCAGGTAAGTAATACCGCCAATACCGATCTGCACCAATGTGTCGAATAATCCAGAGAACCCTACAAACGATTTATATAGATATACACAAAGTACCATGGATAAGCAGAAGACGGCAATCTTGGAGATGTTTGCCAAAAACGGCTTGAAAAAATCTCCTATTAAGTAGTTAACAATAAAGAAGTTTATGCCGGTGTGAATAATAGTAGCTATTAGGAAAGAACATGCAATTCCTATTACTCCCCAGTATGTGCCCAGCAAATACACCAAAGGAATTTTAATAAAAAGAATGAAGATGTTTAATTTAAAAAGCAGTTGCGGTTTATCCTTTGTAAAAACAAGTGTATAAAGTGGGTGCCCTAAGCAGGAGAGCATACTAACAAAGACAAATATCTTAATTAACGGGAAAGTAGGTTCCCAACCGGTGCCGTATACCAGAGGCACTACACCTTCCGCTGTAATGAACAAGCCAATCAGTAATGGGAAGTTTATAAAGCTAATAAGGTCTAATATTTTAAGGTACGTATTTCGGAGTTCAATTGGCTGCTCTTTAAACTTGGCTATTACTGGGTAGGCAATCTGCAAAATAATTGGGTTTAGCTTCTGGATAGGAAAAACAGAGAGTTGCAAGGCAATTGTATAGTATCCCAGTGCCTGCACGCCCAACATAGAGCTTACTAAAAAATTGTCTGCGTTGCCTTGAACATAGCCTACCACCCCGTCGCCAACATTTACCAGCCCGAATTTTATGTGGTCGTAAATCTCGTTGAGTTTAAAATGAAGCACAGGAAAGAACAGCCTGATTCCAAACACAATCTGTAAGAGAGTCTTAGTCGTAACCATTACGAGGTTACCAATTATGAGAGACATCTCTTCAAAGCCTTGATAAGCCAGGCCAACGGTAGCACTTGTGCCTGCCAGTCCTCCCACTATATCAATAATGGCTACAGACTTAAACCGCAATTCTTTTTGGAGAAGAAATAAATAAATTTGGCCAAAATATATAATAATGAAATTTAAGGAAGAGAGCCTTATCACATTTACAAGTCTTGGCTCTTTATAAAAATCGGCAACAAGCGTAGCACTGAAAAAAACGACTACAGCAATGATGCCGCCTAATAATAAGTTTAAGTAGTATATAGTTGATAATAGCTTTTTATCGTTTTCCTGCTTAGATATAATGGAATTGGAAAATCCCAGATTAGAAAAGATAGAGAAAAAGCCAATCAGCATGGTGCAGATGCCTACTAAACCAAAAGCGGCAGGCTCTAAAAGTCTTGCAAGTACAGCAACTTGTCCAAACTGAAGTACTGTCATTAGAATGGTAGACACAGTAATCCATTTGCCGCCTTTTATTGCTTTCTGCTTAATACTCATAATTATTTTGTAAAATGTAAGCTATTATTGTAGTGCACTTGTGTTATTGAGAACTAAGTTTGTTTGTGATGTAGAGGCGGGGGATAATTCTGCCTATGAACTTATAGGGTTTATAGAACAGGGTATTTGTGCTAAGTCTAGTGCAGTAAACAGCTACCTAACGCGAAAACAGAATATCGTAGTTGTACTTCACTTGCCGGTAAAGGTCTCTAAGAATAGCTATTGCTAGATTGGAGTTTTGGGTCCACGAACTTCGGGTAAGAGTCATGGTGCTAGGCTCTTCTGAAGAGTTTTTCTGAATAAACAGACTTTTATAGTCGTTGTAAAACAAGCTCTTTCCTTTTTTCTGTATAAAGGAAACACACATCTTGTATTCAGTTTTGTCGCCTTTTATACCCTCGGCATAATTCCCGAATTTTTGCAGAAATGAGCTTCTTCTTAAGTGCGGATGATCGGTGTAGGCGTAAATTTTCTTGTAATTAATGTACCAAGGCTTACACATTTTTTCAGAGAACCCGTTTTTATACGGCTTCAGGTAAGGGTAAGGAACGTAAGCATAGAACGTAATTAGGTCCCACCGATTTTCTGTTTCCATCATGTTGAGAGCATTCTCAAAATGACCTGCAAATGCAGGTGTGGGAATAAAATCTTCCTGTACATAAAGCGTATAGGCTGTTTTAACAGCAGCCTGTCCCTTGTTAATATTATGGCCCAGTCCCTTATTTTCTGGCACAGTCAAAAGCCTGAACATGTATTCCTTTTTCAGGGTTCTCAGGTTTTGCACATGTTCCGGCTTACTACCGTCATCAGAAACAACAATATCATCGAAGGAGCAGTTATAGCTGCGGAATGTCTCGAGTAAACGCTCTAGCGAACTGCTTCTATTGTAATGAGTAATAAGTAAGGTCGTATTTTTGAAATGATGTGTTGAGCCAGGAGAAGACATATTACCAGATTAGCGTGGGTGTAACAACAATTAATGTTATCAGGTTTTTAGCCTTTGTTGAATTTTGGATCGTTAGGATCGTAAAAAGGTACTTCGCTTCGGAAATTTCCTGCCAGCCTGTTCAGTTCCTTCTTTATTCTTTCTAAGGTTGCCTCTGCAAAGCTGCCACTTCGCTGCAGAGTGCGTGTACCTGTCCAGGCGCGGGCTTTGGCTGCTTTTACCTGTTTTATTTTGCCATAGGCCATTAGGTCGAGGCAGAGCTTGCCATCGTCTCCCCAAAACTTTGTTTTGATAAAGCCAACTTTTAAGCCATATTCTTTTACATATCCCATGCTTATACCATAAGCATTAAAATAAGGCCGGTGAATATGTCTTACCTCTGAAATTATGTCCTTCATTTTTTCGAAGATAGCCAGTTGCCAGCGAGGAAAGCCTGGCTCGCTGATAAACGAGTACCTGCCATAGACGCAAACCACGTCACGTTGCTGCAGAACTTTTACCATTTCGGTTATCCAACATGGAGGGTAAAAACAATCAGCATCGCCTAGCAATATGTATTTGCCTTTCGCATTTTCCTGGCCGGTTTGTCTTGCTGGCCCGCATCCTTGCTTTACCTCAAACAGTGACCTTACATGTAGCTTATCTAAAGTTTGCTGAGTACAGTCTTTGGAGTTATTATTTACCACTATAATTTCGAACGGAATAGTGGTTTTCATTCTGGAAAGGGAGGCAATACATCTTAATATATTTATCTCCTCATTAAAGGCCGCAATAATAACACTTACTAAAGGCTCTTCACTTTGAACTGCATCCAGGTTCTTATTAACTTCTTCGAATACTTCGTTAGGTACTTGATCTAACCTTTCATAAGGAAAATTAAAATCGGCTAGCCAGGCGGGGTTTTGTAGCATGTTCGTCATGAGAAAGTGAATATCTGGTTATGACAGCAGATATTTATTGTTAAATATTTATTACTGAAATTAATATTTTACACCTGTAAAAGTAAATAAAATAAACAAAAAACAATATTAAATACTGTTCGATTTTGAACAATTGCAATTTTATTTTTTGTTTTTAACTGCTTCTAATCTTTTACAACATCACAGTCCTAATGGCCACCAGTTTGCCTTACTTTTTAATGCACAGGCCATGTTAGCTATGGTCGGTTTGGCATTGGGCTTTAGGCTTAACATGCTGGTATTCTATGTTGTTTTCTATTAAAAAAGGGTTTGCTGGCTAAAATATTTCTATTCGGCCCTTATTAACTGATGGATCTGTGAGGTTGGAATAATCTTACCTCAAGACTATTCTTCAGAAACCGATATTTAAGGTATAGCCATCTTAAAGCAATAATGGCTGGCGTTTTTTGTTCTCTCCAATTAGCTCGGGCCATAGTACTTGGCTCTACTGAGGAGTTACACTGGTCAAAAAGTTCAGAAAACTCATTAAAGAACAAACCTTTCCCTTTGTTTTTTATAAACGACAGACACATACTAAATTCAGTTTCGTCTCCTTTTCTCCCCTCAGCATATCTGCCAAACTTTTCAAAAAATGAGCTGCGTCTTAAGTGAGGATGGTCGCTGTATACATAAAACTTAAGGTGGTTTGTATACCAAAGAGCCTGCTTAAACTGCATTTCCGAAAAACCTTTGGCTATCGTTTTTAAATAAGGATATTTGAAATACGCATAGAACCTTACCAAGTCTGCATTATGCTGCTCCATCAAAGCTAATGCATTTCTAAAATGCTCCGGAAAGGCTGCCTTTGGTACAAAATCTTCCTGTACGTACAAAGTGTAGGGTGTTCTTACAGCATCCTGGCCTTTGTTTATATTGTTCCCCAGGCCTCCATTTACAGGAGTGGTAATCAACTTAAAATCAAACTGCTCCTGTAACAATTCCAGCCTATCCAAATGCTCTGGTTTGCTGGCATCATCAGAAACTATAACTTCTTCAAAGCTGCAGTTAAGTACGCGGAATGCAGCTAGCAGACGCTCTAAAGAACTGCTTCTGTTGTAATGGGTAATAAGCAGGGTAACATTCTCAAAGCTAAATCTAGATGTTGTATTAGCCATTTGGTAAGAGTAAGTAAGGGTAAAATTTTATGTTTCTGCTACTAAATTTAACTCTAATAATCCTGAAGGGAATTTTCGTTTCAAGCCTCTTGAAGGGCTTTTTCATTAGAATAATTTCGTCAGCTTGGTCATTTTTAATTTAATAGAGCTATTTAAGTATGCAGTCTCATCAGTAGGCACTACTACAAACTAGTTAGAAAAAATCAATTCAAAGGTGTTTTTTATAACTCTAAACTTTAGATAAACTGCTCTAAGCGCTAGTACAGCAGGGTTCTTCTTTTTCCTCCAGTTTTCTCCCCAATGCTTTTCGCGTTGCGCCGCGGGTTCGTCTTCAGAGTTTTTATGCTCAAACAGAACTTCGGAACCGTCGTAATAAAGACCTTTTGCTTTCTTTCGAATTATGGAGAGGCACATACGCCATTCGGTTACATACACATGTTGTTTTTCTTCGTAGCGCCCGAACTTGTCCAGGAAATTTTTTCGTCTTAAATGTGGATGGTCGCTGTAGAAGAAGAACTTTAAATAGTCGCTGTACCATGGCATTTTTTTGAACACCATTTCAGAAAAGTTGTTTTTGTACGGCTTCAGGTAAGGGTATTTGTTCCAGGGGAAAGAATAGAACCTGATCAGATCCCATTGGCTCTCCTGTTTCATGATCTCAAGTGCTTGTTTAAAATTCTCAGCAAAGGCACTTGTTGGATAAAAATCATCTTGAACAAAAATGGTATAGGCAGTCTTTACAGCATCCTGGCCTTTATTTATATTGTTCCCCAGGCCTCCATTAACAGGCGTGGTAATCAATCTGAAGTTAAACTGCTCCTGCAACAGTTTCAGCCTGTCCAAATGCTCTGGTTTGCTGGCGTCATCAGAAACTATAATTTCTTCAAAGCCGCAGTTAAGTTCTTTGAAAGAACTCAATAGCCGCTCGATTGAGCTGCTCCTGTTATAGTGAGTTATCAGTAAGGTAACTTCCGGAAAGTAGTAGTTGCTGCTTAAGGTTGCCATTGTTTAAATTTTATAAATATTTTATCTATTACACAGGTAAAGTTTAGGAGCAACACTGCTATTGGGGATAGTGTTACTTTGCCGGCATAATGTTTAAGGCTCTTATGCAGGAACAGATTGTTTAAATAATTTCTGCCTTCCAGAGCTTCTGGGGCTTTTCCCATAGCCCAGTGCTCATGTTAAACTGCTTCAGAATTTTTGCCGGGTTACCGCCAACTACTGTGTATGCAGGCACATCTTTGGTTACTACACTTCCTGCTGCCACAACAGCATGTTTACCTATCCGGACACCAGCTGTAATCACGGCATTGGCTCCAATCCAGCATTCATCTTCTATCACGATTTCGCCTGTGGTACAAGGCTGGTCCTTAATAGGAACATGCACATTTTCATACCCGTGGTTTAACCCCGAAATGACTACATTTTGTGCGATAATTACCTTGTTCCCAATGGTTGCCGGACCAATTACCACATCAAAAAGACCAACAAAAGTATCATGGCCAATGTGTACAGGACCCATGCCATTGTTTACTACTGCGTAATCTTCTATTACAGCGTTGCTGCCCACCGTAAAAGGGTTAAATGGAAGCACATCTAGCCTTGATTTGCTTCTGAAAACAGCGCTCTTTCCTCTTTCATGATAAAAAGGATTCAGGAACTGACGTACCCACCATCGTGGTCTTGCCTGATTTTTAGGCATTAGCATGTAAAGTGCTACTGCTTTCAGGCGTGCGTCGGACTTTATTTTCTGTATCAGGCTCAAGGGTATGCTTTTTTATTTTAATACTAAATTCAGTTTCGGTTACGATGGCTTATTCAACACCCACAGCCGGAACTGTCGAACGGTTTGCTTTCTCCCAGGCTGCTGGCTGTGCCTTTCTTATAAACCTTAAAAAACCTATAAAAACGGCCACATTCATCATGGTGAAATAGAGCGGAAGGAGCAGTGCTTTTATTTTTTTGCCTTTTGCCTCTGCTTTCCAGCCTGCCCACGACCCAGCGTAAAATATGACCTGCAGCGCAAACACCAGGATATAAAAGGGGCTGTTTTGCAGAGCCAGCATTAGGTTAAGCGGAAACAGGAGCAGTAACATAAGTGGTGCCAGACTCCACCGCAGTACCCGGTGCGATACGTACAGAAATGTTACCACCGGCTGACGAAACGGGTTGAGCAATGCACCTAGTCTGAACATGGACTGCCAGCCTCCCGCACAAATTCTTACTTTGCGCTTCATTTCTTCTGCAATAGAATCAGAGGGGGTTTCGGAGGCGTAAGCCAGTGGCTCATAAACTACCTTAAAGCCTTTTTCTACAATGCGCAACGACTGTACAAAATCATCGAGTATAGTGTCTTTTTCAAGCGGTTGGTAAAGTGCCGACCGGAACGATACTAGTTCTCCTGCAGCTCCCATTAAGCTATAGATATCGGAGTCGCAGCGTTTCAAAAACGATTCGTATTTCCAGTAGAGTCCTTCGCCAGCGCCTGGAGCAGAGTCTTGAGCCATCACCTTCTTTTCTCCTGAAACAGCGCCTACGGCCGGATCTTGGTAATGCTTAGCAATTTCTCTTACAGCCTCTTTGTTCAGGAAAGAATTGCAGTCGGTAAATATTACAAAAGGTGTGTTTATAAACTCCATAGCCCGATTCTCTGCCATGGCTTTGCCTCCGCGAACAGGGGTGTGTAAGTGGAGCACTTCCGGGTAGGCTGCCAGAATTTCTTCCGGGTTGTCGGTAGAGCCATCGGTAATAAATACCAGACGAAGCTTATTTTTAGGATAATCTAAGGCAAGGCAATTTTTTATCTTGCTCTCTAAAATAGGAGCTTCATTATAAGCTGGAACTACCAGGGTAATTTCAGGCTCATAGATTTTTAGTTGTTTCTTCTTTTGAGCTCCTGCTGCCATTTTGGCCCAGACCCACACCACCAGCGCATATCCGAAATAGGTATAAAACACCAAGGCGGCTGCCATCCAAAAGCTAATTTCAATAAACTTCATAATAAGTACTAGTCTTTTTGGTTGCTGATAAAGCTGCTGAAGAAGCCGATTAATAAAAATAGTATGGCTGGGAGGGCAAAAATTTCGAATGGCATGGTGTAATAGTTTTATCTGTTAAACATGAACTTCTGTTGAGACTGCTTTTACCTTGTGTGGGGTAGAAAGAAATGATTTCTTAGCTTTTTTTATCTGGATTAGCGCTTTTACCATGCAGAACAAAGCATAAGGCAACTGAATGAAAGCTTGCAAGAGTTTTGGGTTTTTGTAGAACCGGCCTGGCAGGGCAATAAACAGGGCCGCACTTAACATGAAGAGCAGTATTGCCCAGAAAACGGGGGAGGGGCCAACCGGCACTACCAGCGATACCAGAAAAAGCATTCCTAAAATACCGATCAGCAACATACGTGGTACCAGAAAGGCTTGTGCTACTTTATTAAAGAATTCGTAGTTGCCGGATTTAAGGAACTGTGTAACGCCTTCTGCAGCGTACTTTTTCAGGAATTCTACCTGAGCTGCTATCCAGCGGGTTCTTTGCTGTGTGAAAACCTTGGCGTTTTCTATTTTTTCATCATATACATATACCTCATCGAGGTAGCAGATCTTATCCTGGTTCTTCACTATCCTGAAATCAAGCTCTTTATCTTCGCCTACTGTTTCGCCAATGTTGTTGAGGAGTTCTTTGAGGTAGTTAAAACCGAAAGCCATGCCAGAACCTATTAAGGCAGAAGACATACCGATGGCATAATGCCCTTTTCTGTAAATGTGGTTGTTAATTTCCTCGTTACAGGCATCCAGAAAGGCAAAAGTTGAGTCAAGGTTTTTAGCTGTTCTGTGAGCTTGCACTACTTTATAACCTGCCCCAAACGCCTTGTTCACCTCTTGCAGAAAATCAGCGCCCATAATGTTATCTACATCCAGAATGGCGGCTATATCATATTTATTCTCAGGTAGGATATTTAGAGCGGTAGCCAGCGCTTTGCCTTTAGTGCTTTTCTCAAAGGCCACTTCTATTACGCCTACACCTAAGTTTTTAAGTTTGCTAATGGTTTCTGGCAATAGTCCGTCTGCTATTACAAATACATCAAACTTGCCGGCATACTTATGGTCTAAGGCTGCTTTGCTTGTCTCAAGTACTACTTCATTTTCCTGATATGCTGGAATCAACACGCAGAATGGGCGGTTTTTTTTCAGCAGTTCCTGTAGTGGCTTCGCCTTTTTATGACCTGCCAGCGAGAAGAACAGCAAATAGCAGCAATTCAGTAGCAGGAAAATCCCTAAGCTATACAGTACAATATCAAAGAATAAATCAATTACAAACATGGGTTTTAAAGTTTTGTTATAGCTGTTAGGGTTGTGGGCTGCAGTGCAAGTGCTGTGCTAATTGTTTGTTAAGTGTTTATTGTAAGGGCTGCTCAAATTATTCTAATAAAAACAGCCTTCCTGAGCATTTTGAGGCAATATTTTCAATGGGGTTATGCCTGTTCCTGTTAAGGCAATGCAAGTTCTTTTGGTTGTCGCTGGTTAATGGTGCTGAGGCGACGTGTAGTGTAAATGTTGCGCGTCGTCAGGTTCCACCAAAGCCCCCGGGCCAGTGCCTGTAGGTGTTTCCACTCAAAACTTATGCTGAACTCCAGCACTTTTTTGGGTATGGCGGCCAGCAGGAAGATGAGCATGCTCGACCAGAAAGGCCAGCCGCTAATGTTTCTTCTGATGAAAAGGAGCCGGTTGCGGTTCATGTAATAGGTTTTAAGAACAGATGCCTTGCCCACCGATACAGACTCTTTGTGGTAAATGGTGGAGGAGGCAACATAGTGGCAGCTGTATCCTGCTCTTTTTATCATCTCACACCAATCCAGTTCCTCGTAGTACAGAAAATAAAGCTCGGGCATCAGGCCTACTTTCTCTATTACCTGCCTAGGTACCATCATGGCAGCGCCATCTGCAAGTTTAGTGATGGCCGATTTGTTATGTTGCCCCTTGTCCTGCTCCAACTGCCCAATGGTAATGCTACGGCCTGTCCAGGGGTTTATGCCATGAGAGCCTGCATACTGTATCAGGTTGTCTGTGCCGTGGTAAATAATTTTAGGAGAGGCTACACCAGCCTGCTTGTTCTGTTTAAAGAGGTTTACCATGGGCTCCAAAAAGCCTGGATCTACTTCAGTGTCGTTATTCAGAAAAAGAAGGAACTCGCCTGCTGCGTGTACCACTCCTAAATTGTTGCCTCCAGCAAATCCCAGGTTTTTGGCCGATCGGATGAGCTTTACCTGTGGGTATCGTGCTACAATCTGTTCCGGATCGTCTGAAGGTGAGGCATTATCAACTACAATTATTTCGATGTTCGGGTAACTGATTTTCTGGAGCGAAGCCACCATGTCGCAGGTAACGGCCGCCTGGTTGTAGTTAACCGAAATAATGGAAACCAAGGGGTTAAGCATGTGCTGGAAGTTGTTGTGATGCTGCTTCTTTGTCTAGTTTCGGTCCCAGGAAAATGAAGGCCCACGACACGTAGATAATCATAGAAGACGGAAACATATTCATGGTTTCGTTACCGTAGCTAACTATAATAATACTTGTAAATCCTGCTGTGAGGGCCGTTAGTTTGTAGCGCAGCCCCTTGTCTTTGGTGTTCCACACAATGCCGCAGCTTTTTCCTATGATATACATCATCAGGCTTATCCAGATCACGAAGCCCACGATACCGTATTCCACCCATATTTTTACCCAGTAGCTATCTGGCGGAATAGTAGCCAGGTACGTGCCTGAGTTATAAGTTACACCAGTGTAACCAATGGCTCCAACACCACCCCCGAACGGGCGTGTGCGGAGGTACTCTGTTAACTTAGCCTGGTTAATTAAGCGTGCATTAAATGAATCGTCGTTTGGTTTGATCGCAGATCGCATCCTTCTTATTTCGAAGTGACTTTCGCCAATGCTGGTGTATTTAAGGAAGCAGAAACCGGCAATTACTATGAAAAAAGAGATAATGGTTATTTTAATGTTTTTGTTGATAAACAACACAACGGCTATGCCTACGAACAAGGTGAACACGGCTCCTCTTGTACCTGATATAGACTCACCATACAAAAATGCCAAGGCTGCCAGTGCGCATAATGCTCTTTTCCAAAGTTTAAATGGACCTAGCGCCAGCACGAAGGCAATAATGAACAGGTGTGCCTGCGAAGCGCCGAACTGGCTGGCATCCGGATAAAATGAGAAGGCCCGTAATTGACCCCAGATAAGGTGTGTTACATAACCATAAGAGTCTAACCACTGCTGCTCACCCGGAAAAAGGCCAAGTTTTATCTGCTTTACACCATTTATAGTTGCCAGCAACGACATGGCGGTAATCAGTATTAGGAAAGTGTTCAGGTCTTTGTGCTTGTTGAAAACCGCCATGCAAAGTGGCACAGTAAGCAGCCATAGCAGTGTATACCGGATATCTACCATCCAACCTAAAACACTGGAGCCTGCAGGGTTTAGGAGTTCCAGAATGTTGATAAACATCCAGATGGCGCCAATTACAGTTATTTCATTGCCTGCAAAGGACCAATCAAATTTCCTGTTGGTATGAAAAATGGCACCTAACCAGGAAAGTAAAAGTAAGCCTTCAATTACGTACAGGTACGGAAAGTGACCTATTTCCCTGGCAAATAAGTTAAAGACAAAGCAGTAAGCGATGAAGGTGATAATGCCAACTTTAGGCTCAGTAAAGATAGCGTAGACAAAAGGCAGTAGAAGCAAAATGCTAAGCATTATTCCAGGCACCAGCAAACCGAACTGAGCGGTTAACCAGCCAAAACCCACAGCCGCCATTACTACAAGTAGCAATGCAAAGGCCGGTGACTTTTTTTCAGAAGATATTACAAGTTGCCTCATTAGAGTAATAGTTTGTGCTGTTGATAAGAAGTGAGCAGGTTGTTAATTTTAATTCCTCTTTCGCTCCAGAGCTGCTTTAAACAGAATAAAGCGAAAGAAGAATTAAATGGAAGGTTACTGATTAGGCAGTAGTTAAGGCCTTTGGCGCTTGCAGGGCTTTCTGCTCCTGTGCCACATGCTTCGGACGAACAACCACCATTTCTTTGGCATCGTCTGACTGAACAGCGCTCAGTACAGTCTCGATAGGGGCCGTAGTTACTTTCTGAATATTTTCGAACATAATCTTGTCGGCCTGCTGCCAGGTGCGGTTAGATCGTACGGTAAGCAATACAAGGTCCAGGTGCTTCAACAACGATACTGGGTAAGTGTCTTCCAGCAAGGCCGGGAACTCTACTAATATTACCATGTTGTTGAGGTAACCTACACCTGCCAGATCGGCAATGTTGGCGTCAGTCAGAACACCATGTAGCGGCGCATAAAAACTGCTGTGCACGTCAGCAACAGTTTGACCCTTGTGATTTTCAGGATATAGCACCTGCGTCTCGATGCCCATTGCATAAAGGCTGCTGGCAAGTGTGTGGCAAAGTGCTGTCTTGCCTTCTCCAGACATGCTGCTCAGAACACCCACAACAAATGGTCCTGCTGTGCTATTCTTTTGTCTCATTTTAAGAATAAGCTGGCGGGCCAGTTGGTCTTCAGCGTTTTGAGCAAGCTGTAATTGTTTGGGAGTAGAAGCATCCGTTTCTGGCAGAACTCCAAAAATTGGATACTGGATTTTCTTAGCTGCTACAGATGGCTTGCGTAACGATTGATCTAGGAACGCACGTGTCAGAATAAAGCCAAGCGTAAGTAACATTACTGCAATACCACCTAAAATTGTGATTACAATGCGTAACGAAGTAATAGGGCCGCCCGGAAGGTAAGGAGGATCAATTACCTTTAGTTGCGAAATTATCTCGAAGTTTTGCTGGTTGAGCTTACTTTGTTTCAGGCCATCTAACTGCGCCAGGTACTCTTGCTCCGCCATGTCTACTTCTCTGATAATCATTTTATTCTCAGCACCAAGTGGCATCAGCTTTTCATACTCTCTGGCATACATAGCCTGCTGTTTGTTGATCAGGCTCATTTTGCTTTTCAACTCCTCAATAAGGAAGGTTGTTTTAACCCAATCGGTTAGCATAGCAGCTGTAGGCAAACCTTGTATGGTGTGGGTGTTGGAGTAATGCTTATCCACGGAGCCGAGCATCTTTTTGGATAATTCATCAGCCTCCTGTTTCAGAGCAGCCATGCGGCTTTCCTGGGCAGTGTTTGATTTACCTTTGTTAAGCAGCTCCAGTTGCACAATTTCGGTGGTGATCTTTGAGAGCTTGTTTTTAAGCTGCAGTACTTCCTGGCTGTAGAGGTTTGGAATGCCTCTGTCTTTTAAATTCTGTTCCAGAGAGTTTAAGGTAGAAAGCGCACCGGCATAGTCTATCTCGAGGTCGTTGTACTTACCCATTAAGTTGTTCTTTTCTGTGGCAGTACTTCCAACCTGAGAGTTGAAATCAATAATGTTGTTTGACTTCTGGAAGCTTAACAGATTTTCTTCAGCCTGCTTCAGTTTCTGGAAAGAAGCCTCTGTTGCTTTTTCAAAATAATCGACTACAGACTCAGACTGGGCAGTAAATAATTTTTTGTGATCGCGGATAACTAACTCTGTTAACAGGTCAAGTGTATTCTTGCTATTAGCTGCATCGTTAGAAGTAAACGAAATTTGTAACAGGTCACTTTCTCCTATACGTCTAGCCAGAATTGATTTAAATGCTCTCTCTGAATAAGCCAGGTCGCTTGAATGAATGATATCACGGATAACATTGCTTTTAGAGGCATGGTAATAATTAGATAGGTTTTTAGCTGTTTCTTCTAAGCTTGCTCCAACTAGCTTGGCTTTTAAGGAAGCCGGGATTTGCTCTTGCAGTGTATTATAGGTGCTTTCTTTCAGAATACTGGCATCGTACGACTTCAGCATAAGGTGCGAGGCCAGCAAACGGAAGCCTAACTCTTTTCTGATATCTCTGGAGTCGATGATAGAGATAAGGTTAGCAAATGCATTGTTAGCGGCCTTGTATTGTGCTGTGCTTTCTGTAACGTTACCTAGGTTATAACCTGTTGCTATACCCGTATAAATGGTGGTGTCTGAGGTGTATTGGTCATCTTGGCCTTCTGTGAAGAAGTATATAGATGCCATCGTGACAGAGGTTACTGCTATTAGCAGGAACCAGTTTCGGCTTATAAGTCTGAAAATTTCTGTTAGCTTCATTTTATTTGTATTAAGTCGATTATTCTTACTCCAATTGTTTCTTCCATCATTAGAAGATTTGTCTCGTAATTGATTTTGGCTGATTGTAATGCCACAGCAGTGTTTGTATAGTTTTGCTGCACATTAGACATAACATCTATCATTATTTCGCCACTCTTAAACTGTTTTTCTGCCAACTCATGGCTTACAACCGCCGACTGAAAAGACTGCTGATGTAACTCTAGCTGCGCCTTTGCCAGCACTAAGCTTTGGTACATGGTAATGACGCGCTGTCTGATCTCTCTTTCAGTAAGTTTTCTGCCAGCCTCAACCTGCGCAATGGCCAGGTCTTGTTGTTTTATGGTGTTGTGGCGGCTCAATAACTCACCTAGTGGCAACGACACGTTAAAGCCAAGGGAGTAGTTTGCTCGTAACGGCGAGTTAAAGGCGTTGAAGGAGTTCACTGGTTCGCCAGCCCAACCAAAGTTGTTCCAGGTGCCGTATTGATAAGAAGAGGTTAAGGCAAAACCACTATAAAATCTTTTCTTAATGATCTTTTTCTGCTCCAGGGCCATCAGCTTTCCGGCATCTGCGTGCTCCAGTTCTGCAGCGTTTGCAAGGGCGGCATCAATTAGTATTGAGAGAGCATACTCGGAGTTAAATAACTTTTTTTCCCAGTCAGGACTTAAAGCGGCATCGGTTTGAGCAAAGGCAAATATGCCCTGCAGCACCAATAAAATTGCGAGTGAAATTTTTCTCATATTAAGCATTTTTAAACATTTTCTTTTTGAAACATGGCTGGTATAGTTTTTAGAATAATAAGGAGGTCCCGCTTAAAGGAGTATTTTTCGGCATATTCAATGTCCAGGGCTTTCCGTTCTTCTTCAGACATATCGCCTTTACCTCGCTTGTTTACCTGCCAAAGTCCTGTAATGCCTGCCGGTGCAATAAAGCGGGCTACGTACTGGTCGGTAGTAATTTTTTCGGCTTCATATAGCGGCAGTGGCCTGTTGCCTATTATCGACATATCGCCAATTAGCACGTTATAGAGCTGCGGAAGTTCATCGAGGCTGGTATTGCGTATGAATTTTCCGACTCTGGTAATGCGTGGATCGTTCACAATTTTTATGAAAGAGGCTGCACCGTTTCCTTTTTTTGTGAGGTGGTATTGCTTCTCGCAAATCTCCTTTCCTGTAGGACCTACCAATTTGTTTTGGCAACTCATGTTGTATTCCGCACATGCATTGCAAAGAGCGCCTGTTTCAAATTTTGTTACTGGCATAGCCGCTTTGTACTGGTTATGATCTTTTATAGTGTGCAGCAGCTGGTCGGCATTCTGGCGCATGGAGCGAAACTTCCAGAACTTAAACTTTTTGTAGCCTTCGCCCACCCGATAAGAGTAATACAGTACTGGCCCTTTAGATTCAAGTTTAATAAGCAAGGCTATCAGCAGCAGCAACGGTAACAGGCAGATCAGCAGGGTTGCCGAGAAAACAATATCAAAAGCTCTTTTCCTATAAGAAAACTTAAAGGCAAACCGGCTTATGTTTACATCACCGGCGGTAGCCTTAGGCGAATTCAGATAATTGAGTCTGGTCACAATGGCTTGCTTGTCTGGCAGTTGGTAGTAAATATCAGATACTCCTGCTTTTAGTAGTGCTTCCCGCAGAATTGGAGTAATAGCTTCCTTTGTAATCCAAAATACCGGGGTTTTCAAGCCCAAACTTTTCTTTACTGTTCTGATCAGGTTAAGGCCGAGCGGAGAGACAGGGCTGGCTGCATTAAAAATGGCGTGCAACTGTTCAGCCTGTGTTAACCACGACAGTAAATGGGTCGGGTTGTCGAAATGCTGCACCTCAAACTCCTCGCTAAAGTGTGCTTTAAATGCCGGTGCCTGCTGGTGATCCGATGCCAGAAAAACTATTTTTTTTCTCATATTCAACTGCTCTAGATCTTAATGCGGCGAAGCATATTTTTTATTCTGATCTCTAGCTCTTCTGGATTAAATGGTTTAATCATATAATCGTCGGCCCCCTCTCGCAAGCATTGGATTTTATCGCTGGTCTCATCTTTGCCGGAAAGCATAACCAGTGGAATATCTCTGAAAAAAATGCTGGCTTGGAGCTGTCTGATGAACTCAAACCCGTTCATAAAGGGCATTTCATAGTCAGCCACAATGCAATCAACATGGTTTCCTTCCTGTAACCAGTTCATAGCCTCCTGGCCGTTTAGTTTAATAGTTACCTGATACTCTTTAGCAAAGTAGTGCTCCAGAATTAAACCTATTGAAGGTTCGTCATCAACAATAAGTAGTTTCTTCTTCATATAATTAATCAGCTTGACTGATGTCTTTATTGTAGTTAAAAATTAAATGTGTGAACGTGCGGATCTCCCATTGTAATGGGCAATAAATCGGAGGTTAGACTACTTTGTATTATTCTAAAATAAATCTGTTATTTCCTTTTGCAGGGTATATTAGAAATATCGTGCCACTACTAATAAATTATATAATATGTGTTATAAATACTAAAAAAGGGCTCTAAGGGCTTATTTAGCCGTATTTTACCAACTTTGGCCATATCACCTACATCATTTATTCTTTAAGGCTGTCTCATTATGAACATTGTATTCCCAAAATGAAACATGGGTGAGAAAATGTGGATTAGGAGGCAGCTAGTGTGTATTAGTACAGCTGCAACTGCAAGCAAATAGGAATGAACTTAACAGGGGAGAAGTACCTAGGCCAGGGCAGTGGGAAAAATTATTCTAATAAAAATACCCTTCCGGAGCATTATTGGGCTAGTATGCCCTTAGGGTAGTACCCTTACTTTAGCGGCTTATGATACTTCTTTTGGTTAAGGGCACCAACTTTTACTAATGGAAAGCAGGCGGCTCCCATTTTAGCACAAATTACTACTATGCAGCTACAACACTTGTCGGAACAAAAATAATTTGGCGCCACAAGCTAAAACCCAACGAGGCTTTGTTTGTGGCGCCAAATTATTTTAATGAAAGTGGCCTTCCGGAGGTAAAATATCTGAATTTAAGTGCAGGGGATTTCAGGCTTCCACCTGCAGGATATTGGCAAAAATGCTTACTATTTTATTAGTAGTTTCCTGCACACTCTGAAACAGGGGCGGGATCTGTTCTATACCTTGCCTGGATCGGGCAATAACTTCTATTTTGCGTAAATCTTCGGTAGCACCCACAATTTTTATGTTCCCGAATGTAGATTTGAGCCTGTGCGTAATATGCATAACCTGCTCCCAGTCTTGCTGCTGAATAGCTTGTTGTAGTTCGCTTATTTGTGAGGGCACTGTATCTAAGAACAATTGTTGCATCTTACGAATAAACTTGGCGTCGTTGGCCAGGTCGCCCAGACCTGAAAAGTCGTACAGGGCGGCAGGCTTTGAGTCAGTCCCAAATTTCGATTTGCTACTGGCCCTGCGCCTTAAGGGCTGGCCAGTATATTTAGATATAATAAGAAATAGGTTTGATTTGTTATAAGGCTTCAGCAGATAGTCCGTAAAGCCTGCACTTTTATATCTCCCAAGATCTATTTTATGCGCATTGGCTGTAAAGGCAATAATAGGCGTGTCTTTGTTGGGGTTGTACTCCGAACGGATGCGTGCGGTAGCTTCAATACCATCTAAAATCGGCATCTGGATATCCATCAGAATTAAGTCGTAGGCTTTTTTGCGGGCCTTTTCGATGGCATCTTCACCGTCTGATGCCACATCGATGGTGATGTCGCATTCTTCTAGTTGTGAAATGGCGAGCAGTTGGTTTACCTGGTTGTCTTCTACCAGCAGCAGGTTTAAAGTTCTAAGGTTTGCCGGCTTTTGAAGCGACGAGTCAGTTTGAGGTACTGTTTCGCTTACCTGAAAAGTTAGGTTAAAGAAGAAGCTGCTTCCGTTCCCTGCCTCACTCTCTACCCATATTTTACCTCCCTGCGATTCTACCAGGTTTTTACAAATGGCCAAGCCTAGGCCTGTACCTGCAAATAAGGGAGGTGTTTGGGTGTTTTTTTCGTTTAGGTTTTGCAGTAAGGTGTCAAACTTTTCCCTGGTAATGCCTATGCCTGTGTCTTTTACACAGAATGTGATGTTAACGTTTTTATCGGTATGCTTCACTAACTGCATTGAAACAGTTATCTGTCCCTTCTTAGTGAACTTAATACTATTCTTAATCAGGTTAGTCAGTATTTGAGTAAGTCGAAAAGGATCTCCTTCTACAATCGGGAAGGTATCGGTAGTTTCTTCAAAGATAAGCTCCAGGCCCTGCTCGGTAGCCGAAGGACTCAGCGCCCTGACCGCATCGCGGAGTGTAGCCATCAAATTAAACGGAATCGACTCTACAGCCAGTTTCCCATCATTTAATTTGCCGTAATCATCTATATTAGAGGGGAGGCACAGCAGGTTATCTGCTACAGAAAGTATAATGTTCACGTACTCTTCCTGCGCTTTGTTCAAAAAGCCTTTTTTAATGAGCCTTGCCATGCCAATGATTGCATTGATTGGTGTAACAATCTCATTGGTCATGTTTGTTAGAAAAGCATCTTTGGCTTTAACTGTCTCTTTGGCAACCTGAATGGCCTCTTTCCATTCGGTAACTTCTGAAGAAACAGATAGCAGGAAGTTAACTCCGTTTTCCTGAGGAAGTGCAGTTTTGGTTGTCTGATACCAGACCTTTTTCCCATTCTTAAGCTTGTAGAACTCTTCAACTTTAGATGTCTCTCCAGATGCCAGTATTTCCAGATCGCGCTCGTGTGAGTAATCTAATTCGCTGGTTTTGTTCAATAAAAGCTCCTCCACACTCATACCTTTTAAGGCGGCGTAGGCACTGTTTACCAGCACAAAATTGCCCAATTCATTTTTTACATAAATTGGATTGGGGTTGGTTTCGATAACTTGCTTAGTAATTTCCATTTAAGGTTTAAACTGCTACTGTTAATATAAAATAAAAAGAGGACTCAGCCAGAGCTACTGGTAAAGAAGTGGCTTAAAAACATCAGTGAGACTGGCTGGTGCTTCAGATAAGGTTATTCGCCTATCTGTAAGTCATAACAGCCACTAAGTAAGAGTTACGTGTCGGACAATATTTTTCCGGTGGGGATAACTACTGTAAAGTATACTGATAATAAAAAATTTAAGCAAGCTGTAAGAACTTAATACCACTCTTGTTAAAGGGGGAGGCGCTTTGTGCTACTCCTGTTGCCCGTTGTGTTTTATTGTGACTAAGTTTGTTTTTCATATATACAGTAGCAGTTGGGGTAAACTGAGAATATTTTCTGCTTAGCCCAATGGCATTATACTTGCCAGTTTTGCTTCTGCTTGTACTAGTACCGGAGTAGGTAAGTATACCGAAAGCCTTTAATGCTTATCTGCAATATATACCTCTCGTTTCCTGATCATTCTGTAGATAGTAGATTTTCCTATCTTCAGTTTATCAGCCACGCTTAGCACATTGTAGTTGTATTTGTCTAGGTACTTCTGTACCGTTTCCGCAATGTATTCGTCCAGTGTTTTTTCTTCAGGAAGCTGCGACGACTGCAGGTCCTGCTTGTGTTCCGGCAATTGTATGTCTTCCGGCGAAATGGTGTCTTTGTCGGAGAGTACGGCTGCCAACTCAACCACTGCCTTTAGCTCCCTTACGTTACCGGGGTAGCTGTGCTTCAGAAGTACTTTTTGTGCATCAGGGGTAATGCGTTTGGGAGTCATGGCGTTCTGATGGCAAAAGTCTGCCAGCAGCTTCTGGGCAATCAAAAGCAGATCATGTCCTCTGTCTCGCAGCGGTGGCAGATGAATCTGAATGCCAAGCAGCCTGTAGTATAGGTCTTCTCTGAAGTTACCTTTCTTTACCTCGTCAATAAGGTTTCGGTGTGTTGCAGTAAGGATGCGAACATCTATAGCCACCGTTCCTTTAGCACCTATGCGGGTAACTTCCCTTTCCTGCAAAATGCGCAGCAGCTTAGATTGCAGGTTTATGTTCATCTCCCCAATTTCATCAAGGAACAAGGTGCCTCCATTTGCCTCCTCAAACTTGCCGATGCGCTGATTGGTAGCACCTGTGAAAGATCCTTTTTCGTGACCAAATAATTCGCTTTCAAGTAGTTCGCTAGGAATTGCCGAAATATTGACCGCTACGAACGGTTTGTTAGAGCGGTTAGAATGCTGGTGAATAGCCTTTGCAATAAGCTCCTTGCCTGTGCCGGTTTCGCCAGTAATGGTTACATTGATATTGCTATTAGACGCCTTCTCCACCAGCGTAAAAATCTTTTGCATAGGCTCTGAGCTACCTACAAGCTCCGAACCTAACGAGTACTTTTGTTTCACTTCTTTACGAAGTACTTCAATTTCTTTTTTAAGCGATAAGTTTTGCTTTATTTTCTCTACTACACTCCAGAGCCGCTCTTTTGTCTCATCGTTTTTAGCGATGTAGTCGTGTACTCCTTGTTTCATCAGGTCCACGGCTTTGCTAATGTCATCCTGCCCCGATACCACCAATGTGTAGGTGTTAGGGCTTTGAGCCATAATTTTTTTCAGTATAGTTTCACCCGCATAACCTGGCAAGTAATAGTCGAGTGTAACAATGTGTGGTTGCTCATGTAACCTGCCTATAAAGCTGTCTACATCGTTAAACACTTCCACTCTATGATCAGGGTTCAGTGAAAGGTGGTACGATAAAAATTGAGAGTACCAAAGATCATCTTCCAGAACAAAGATTGTTGTAGGGGGGGGAGTTTCAATTACAGACATATTGCTTATACTCGTTTAATAAAATACTTTTTTGACTCTTGCTCAACCAGGTCGTAGCAAATATAAATTAGCTTGCCAATCTTTTTGTGTTAATCTGCTGCACCAGCTTGTTGTACAGAACCTGCGGGATAAATGGCTTTGTCAGGTAATCGTTTCCGCCTAAAGCTATTATTTTGTTTTTTTCTTCTTCACTGGAGTTGGCTGTTAAGGCTACGATGGGCATCTGGTAACCTGTTCGGCGCAGTTGCGATATAGCCTCAAAACCGCTCATGATGGGCATGTACAGGTCCATCAGAATGAGGTCGTATTGAGCGGTTTTTACCTTCTCAAGTGCATGTGCACCGTCGTTGGCGGTATCTACCTCAGCCTGCCAGGTGGTTAGCAATTGCTTAGCAACCATTTGGTTAAATAAGTTGTCATCAATTACCAATATCTTGGTGCCTTTCAAGCCAGTATTTGGATTATCAGTATTGGTATTGCTTTTCAAGGTAGCAAGAGATGGTTGAGGTTTGGTAAATCGGAGCAGCACCGAAAATTCTGAACCCTGCCCTGGCGAACTGTTTACTTTAATGCTGCCTTTGTGCAAGTCTACAAGCTTTTTTGTAATGCTCAAGCCAAGGCCAGTGCCACCATACTGCCGGTTAATGGCATTGTTGGCCTGTGTAAAGCTTTCAAAGATAAGCTGTTGCCTATCTTCCGGAATGCCCATACCTGTATCGGTTACCGCGAACTCCAGTACCCAATCGTTGTTAGATTGGTACACTACATCTACAGAAAGCTTTACTTTGCCTTGATCTGTAAATTTAATGGCATTACATACCAGGTTATTTAAGATCTGCGTTAGTTTAGTAGGGTCACCTGCAACCTCTGTCGGTGTATTCAGGTCAAACGCCAGCTCGAAATTAAGTTGCTTTTCCAGGGCCTTGGGTTGTAACGACCTATGAATGTCCCGTAGCAATCCTTTAAGGTTAAAGTTAATTTTCTCCAGTTCTATTTTGCCAGCCTCAATTCTAGAAAAATCCAGGGTGCTGTTTATGAGGCCTAGCATATTCTGTGCCGAAAAGTTAATAGACTCCAAATTCGATTTATTGTTTGCGACAATGCTTTCCTCCTGCAACAACAAATGCGTTAGCCCCATGATAGCATTAAGCGGAGTGCGTATTTCGTGGCTCAGAACAGACACAAACTCAGATTTAGATTTGTTATCCTGCTCCGCTTTTTCTTTTTCTGCTAGTATAAGTGCTTCATGCTTTTTTGCTTCTGTTATATCCTGAATAATGCCAATGATTCGTACTAGCCGGGAGCCTTCCATTACAGCTTTAGCTTTTAAACAGATCCATTTGCAATCCTGGTCATCGTTCAGCCGTATCTCATGGTTTATTTCCTTTGTTATTCCTGATAACAGCTCATTCCAACTTTCCTGCACTAGCGCCCTATACTCAACCGAGAGGTAAGGCAGGAGAGAATAAAACTGGTGTATCTTTTTCTCCTGCGGAATATTTAAGAATTGGTATATAAATTTAGAGCAGGTAATGCTTTTAGCTCCCACCACATATTCCCAACTGCCTATTTTAGCCAGTTGTTCGGTTTCAGTTTGCAGGGCAGATATATAAAGAGGCTCTTTTTTTGTATTAATATGGAAAGCTCCTGGTGCCGACGAGGTAGAAGACTTCCTTCTTTTGCGTTCAGTCAGAGATCTTGTGCCAGTGATGGAAGGTGCATCAATGTTATTCAGGACAGGTCCTCCTATAAACGATAAGGCATTTTTCTGTTGAGGTGTTAATACGCTTACTCTTGCTTGCTCTATTCTACAGATATCGATGCGGTACTTTCTATAGTCCACAGAACGAGTTACCTTTTTACTACCTGAATGGCCCATTTTGAACCAAATATTCGGCAGGCTAAATAAGTTAGTGAGTGGTGCGGGTAAGTTAAAAGCATTGGCTACAAACTTCATTATAGCAATAAAATAGTTTTTAACCCGAGGTTCAAAAGTATCTAAAAATTGCGGCTTCCTCCTACTTTCAAAGGTAATGGCGGTTGACGATTCAGACTTCATAAAAAGAACTATATTAAATAGGTTGTCGCTTAGCTGTATACCAACACAATGACTCAGAGCCTTTACCTTTTAAAGAGATAAAGTGAGGTATACTAGGATGATAAGCTGTTTTCAGGCGGGTAATATGTACTCGGGGCGGTGGTAATAATGGCCTGCTTCTAAAAATGCGAAACAGGTAATGATAAATAATGTACTAAGTTTTGATGCTATTTTTTAATTCTTACTTAAGAGTTAAAGCTCAATATCATAGTTGTATGTAATAATTGTTGCCAGTAGTAAAAGATGTAAAATGAAACTCACATTTAATGCTATTTGAATGGCTAAATTTATAAATAATATTTGTTACTACATGTTTTTTTAATGACAAATTATTATTTTTTAATATAAAATTTAATTTTAGTGTTAAAAATCAGCCTGTTATGTAATTATGTCCCAAATAGAGAAACATGTTTTTGGCTAATAAAAAGTTAAATCTATTATATAATCTCTAGTATTACAATATTAGTCTATCTTATTTTATAGATATTGGTTTATCTTATCTTTTCAAAACGATGAAATACTAGTACAATATATTGGTGTGTCACAAATCTTTGCTATGTAATGTAACTTTAATTAGTTTTTTTTTACTAAAAGCCAAATTTAAAAATTAATTGTATATACATGTATCTTTTTAGAACATTTATTTTTCTTTAGTTCTATCTCCACAATAGCCTGAGCAGTTGCTAAAACAATAAAATATATAGCTTTTTGTATATAGGCATGTTTATTACGGGTTTACATAATTATGGTTAGGCTTTTTGAAGAATACTTTTAGGTCCGGGTTATATTATTTGTTTAATAAGATTATTTATTATTTAAATGGGTTATTTCTTTGCACCATATAGGTGAGATATATAATGTCGGGAAAGTGTATCGACATTAGATGTAGTTTATAGGATCCTACCATTAAAATATTGACAGTTCCTATTGTTTTAGATGCTAAACAATCTCTCTGCAGGTAGAGGGTTCCCGGGTTCAGTTTATAACCTAACAGAATAACCTTCAGCTATATAACACACTAACAAATCTTATCGATGTGCTTAATGGACTTCATAACAGTCTGAATGTAGGACGACTGATGTAAGTTTTCTATTTAAAAATTTTATTTTTCGGCTAATATGACGGGTTTTAAGTACCAGTGGCAAAGTCTAGAAAATAAAAATCAGGTAACCAGCTTTTTTAAAGCAATTACCTGATTTTGCAACTACTAGAAAGCTTAAAGTCACAGTAGATTTCTTGAAATGGGAATCACCAGATCCATTTTGGGCAAATAACTTTGCTAGGGTTATTTAGCTTAAAGCCTATCACCACTTCCTGGCTATTTGCATTAACCTTGCTCATATCTGAGGTGGCAAAGTCGTAGGAGTAGCTTATGTCCAGCAAGTGGCTGATATGAATACCTGCCATAACAGCGGCCGCGTCTTTTTGCCTGTACGAAAGCCCTGCCCAGAAACGTTGAAGGTACATGGTCTTTAAATTAAAGTCTAATGCCGTTAATCCGGTAGAGGGAGCTAATTTTACCAGCACAGAAGGAGTAAATGTTAAGTTATCTAAAACATTAATTCTGTAGCCACTTGTAGCAAAGTAATGTGGCTGCATGGTCGCCCGTGGACCATCGCCCAAAGCATATACATCGTTTCCGCTTTTCACGAGTTGCGCTCCTGATAAGCCAACAAAAAAGTTGGGGCCGTAGAGCCAGAGCCCTACCCCCAGATCAAGCTTTAACATATTGGCTCCTTCGGCATATAAAAACGGATCGTCAGGTGTCTGCATCATTGCCCCCTCCCGATTTATATTCATTTGCATCAGACCAGAGTATATTCCGCTCGATAAATTAATGTTTTTGGTCAGTGGCAGGTGGTAAGCATAACTCAGGTTCAGAGAACTCATACGGAGCAAACCAGCCTGATCTATTTGTGCAATGGCTCCTATTCCGTGGTGCGGACTAACATGGAAGCGGTTATTTCTGTTTGCATTTGTTTTTGGCTTTACGAATTTGCCGTTCAACAACCGGTGGGGCAGTGCGTTGCGGTCATTTTTGTTTAGAGCTGTATGCGCACTGGCATAAAAGGTATTCGGGGCTCCTTCTACTCCTGTCCATTGGGTGCGGTACCCCAGGCGAATATCGGCATAACTTTCTATACCAGCCACAGCCGGATTTATAAGGTAGTTGTTCTGCATGTATTGGCTGAACTGCGCGCGCTGCTGGCACCAGGCAGCAGCGCTGAAGCAGCACACTATTATAAGTGTAAAAAGGGCTTTCATACTTCTGCTACTTAATAATGGTGATACTTCCTGAGATCGCTTCTTCTTTCTCATCTAACTTAATTATATAATAATAGGCAGCCATTGGCATACGCTTGCCCTGGTAGGTGCCATCCCAGGGAACCTGGTAACCAATAGACTCAAATATTTTAGCTCCCCAGCGGGTAAAAATCTGCACATGGCAGTTCGGATATTTCTCTATGTTTTCGATGTACCATGTTTCGTTGATGCCGTCTCCGTTCATAGTAATCATGTTAGAAATTTTAACTGCTGGCAACACCGTAACTTTAACTTCATCGGAGAAGGTACATCCTTCTTTAGTCGTGACGGTAACAGTGTAGGTTGTTGTTTCGTGGGGCTTTGCCACAGGGTTTGCTAACGTGGGGTCAGAGAGTGTTTCTGCCGGGAGCCATTGGTAAGTAGCACCACCTGTAGCTACCAATTGTGCTGTTCTTCCGCCTATTATGGTAATATCTGCACCCGCATGCACTACAGGTTCAATTACCTCAGCTGTAAGCTTAACCCTGTCGCTGGGGCAGCCAAACTGATTTACAGTTTGTACATAAAAATCTGTTGTGGCCAGCAGTGGTTGTGTTTGGTAGGTGCCGCCTGTTGCCAAGGGGAGGCCACCTTCTTCCTGATCGAACCATTGGAGCGTATAAGCAGGAGACAAAGAGGTTGCCGTTAGCATGGCAGATGCACCTGGGCAAATAGTGGTGCCACTGACTTGTGGTGATATCGGCTGAGGATCTACACTGATCAAAACTGCCAGGCTCACACTCTCTTGGCAAGGCAGCGAAATTATTTTACGACGGAACCAGGTAGTTCTGGATAAATTTTCAGGGCTGTAGTTTACTTGGTTATTAACACCCGGAGCTACTGCGAACCCAGCGGTAGCGCTGCTCGTGCTGTATTCCCATAGATATGTATAACTGCCGCTGCCGCCAGTTGGCGTAGAACCAAACAGAGTAGCAGGCTGAGCACCAGCACATACGCGTTGTGGGGAGCCTATGGTGTTGTTTGTAACAGGTGAGTTTACATCAATTTTTACTTCATTGCTAATAGAAGGGGCGCAAGGTCCTGCCGTAACAATACGACGGTACCAGGTAGTAGCAGTAAGTGGTCCGGGTGTATACTCTGCTCCGGTATTGGTGCCGCTCGCCGGAAGAAAGTTTATGTTATCGCGGCTTGATTCCCATAGGTATTGGTAATGCCCTGTTCCTCCCTCCGGTGTTGTGCCTCCTAAAGACAGAGGTGCTGTGCCGACACAGATTACCTGCCCGGCATGTACCAGGTTATTGGTTATGGGTTTGGTTACCGTTACCTGAATAGGTGCAGATACATTAGAACAACCTTCAGAATACACGGCTCTTCGATACCAGGTAGTGACAGGTGTGAGGCCTGGGGCATAATTTGGCTGGTTGTTCAAACCATCTGCGGCAGCAAAACCAGCCGTAGCGCTGGTGGTACTGCTTTCCCAAACAAAACGGTAAATTCCGTTGCCGCCAGTTGGGGCTGACCCAGTGAGTGGAGCTGGCAAAGTACCTTCGCAAATAGACTGCGGCACAGAAACCCTGTTATTCGAAATAGGTGGTGTAACCGTTATTTGAATGGTGTTGCTCTGGTGAACCGGACAGGGGCCAGCGCTCACCACTCTTCTAAACCAAGTCGTTTGGCTAAGAGCGCCCGGATAATAATCCGGAGCCGAATTATTACCACTGGCTGCGATAAAACCAGCATTTTCGCCTACGGTGCTGCTTTCCCATAAATAGGTGTAAGTGCCATCACCACCGGCCGGAGCCGAGCCAACCAAGCCCATAGGAGTTGCTCCCATACAAATAAGCTGGTCTTCTGAAATGATGTTGTTTGTAAGCAGGTCGTTAACTGTAACTTTAACTGGCGCACTGGCATCGGTACAGTTGCCGGAGGTCACCACTCTCCTGTACCAGGTAGTCTGAGTAAGGGTGCCTGCCTGATAGGTTGCCAGTGTGTTGTTGCCAGTAGCAGGGGCAAAGACTGTTCCATCGGTACTGGCTTCCCAACGGTAAGTATAAGTGCCATCTCCTCCCGTAGGAACAAGACCTCTCAGGAGAGTTGGACCACTGCCCGTACAGACAGTCTGATCGCCAGAGATGGTGTTGTTCGCTAAAACCGGGTTTACGGTAACTTTAATGGCTGCACTGGCAACTGGTGGACAAGGATCTGAGGCTACCGTACGCCGAAACCAGGTTGTTTCGTAGAGTGTGCCAGAGGCATAGTCCTGGCCGCTGTTCATGCCGATAGCTGGCTTAAAGCCGCTGTTGGGGCCTTCAGTGCTATACTCCCAAAGGTATACGTAGGCACCATTGCCTCCGGCCGGCGTAGAACCTGCAAAACCAGCCGGGGCTGAGCCAGCGCAAATAACCTGCTCAGCTGTAATAGTATTGTTGCTGATGGTAGGGTTTACCGTAATCTGTACGGCCAGGCTGGTGTGGTCGGCACAAGGGGTGGAGCGTACTCTTCTTCTGAACCAGGAGGTTTGCGTAAGGGCAACCGTGGAATAATTTTGTTCATCGTTTTTGCCAGGAGCAGGTGTAAAACCATCCTGTGCATTGAGGGTGCTGACTTCCCACAGGTATAGGTAGGTGCTATTGCCGCCGGTAGGTAAGCTGCCGGTAATGCTAACGTTGCTGCTGCCGGAGCAAACAATCTGATCCTCTGAAAGCAGGTTATTGGCAATATTTTCCTGTACGGTTACCTCTATGGCTGCCGAAGGGTTAGGGCAATCTCCTGAAGAAACCACCCGTCTGAACCAGGTGGTTTGTGTAAGGACCTCGGGCTCGTACCCTGCGAGCGTATTGATACCAGGAGCTGGAGAAAATAATCCGGTTGGTCCATTCAGGCTCATTTCCCAGAGGTAGGTAAAAGAGCCATCGCCACCTGTTGGAGCCGTGCCACTAAGCGCCGCTGGTTTTGAGCCGGTGCAGATGGTTTGCGGAGAGCTAATACTATTGTTACTTACCAGTCTATTTACCACAATCTGCACCGGAGCCGACACCTCGCTGCAGCCACCCGATGTAACGTGGCGGCGGTACCAAGTTTCCTGCGTTAACACCGGTGGCTGATAGTCTTTAGAGCTGTTTATGTCAGGAGCGGCAGTCCAGGTGGTATTATTGGTGCTTTGTTCCCAGAGATAGGTGTAGGTGCCGTTTCCCCCTGTTGGCGTTGAGCCAACCAAGTCAGCTGGTTTTTCGCCGGTACAGATTACCTGACTCCTGCTAATGGTATTGGATGCAAGCGCTGGGAAAACTGTAACGGTAACCGGCGTTCTGGAGCTGGGGCAACCAGTGGCATCAGTAAATTGCACATAGTAAGTGGTGGTGGCCATAAGAACCGGTGTTTCATACTGCGGCCCTGTATGAAGTGGTGTGGTATTAGTTTCGTCTGCAAACCAATCGAAGGTACCAATTGGAGTATTTACACGAAGTGTGGCAATGTTGCCAGCGCACACAGAGATGTTTGCCACAGCAGGTGCACCCGGTGCCGGGTTTACGGTTACTAAAATGGGAGCAGATGCTAGCTGGCAGCCACCTGATCTGACAATTCTTCTAAACCAAGTTGTGACTGCAAGAGCTCCTGGTGTGTACTCTCTTCCGGTAGCACTGGGAATGGTTTCGAAGTTCGTGCTGGCACTGGTGGTGCTGAATTCCCAAGAGTAAGTAAAGGTGCCCATACCTGCACCCCCTGTTGGCTCTGGCCCGGTGAGTGTGTGCGGGATGTTGTTCTCGCAGATAGTTTGGGTACCTGTTAATTGGTTGCCTGCAATGGCTGGTGTTACTTCTACTTTCAGTACATTACTCAGGCTGGCCTCACACACGCCTCCCGATACGCGTCTTCGGAACCAGGTGGTTTGGCTGGTTGCCACCAAGGTATAATCCGGGCCGGAGTTGGTACCAGGTGCAGCTGCAAAACCTGCTGTTTCAGAGGTGGTGCTTACTTCCCAAAGGTAGGTATAGGTGCCACTGCCGCCTGTAGGTGTACTGCCCGATGCAATAGTTACTGGCTGGCCCAAGCACACATTCTGATCTGCGCCCAGTATATTGTTGCCGATCGGTTCCTGCACCTCCACTTTTACCTCTGTTCTGGGGCTGGAGCAACCTGCGGTCTCGATTACGGCATAATAGGTAGCAGAGGCCGTGAGGGCAGATGTTTCGTAAGCATCGGTGTTCTCGGCGAGCTTGTTGTTATTGGCGTCGTACCAGGTAATATTGCCTCCTGCGCCTGTGGCTTTCAGCGTAGCTTTGGAGCCTCTGCAAATTACCTGGGAGGCAACAGTAGGGGCCGCAGGTGCAGGTTTTACATCTACCAGCACAGGCAAGGAGGCCAGGGTACACCCATCGGATATTACTTCGCGGTAAATCCAGGTTTTTTCGGTTAAAGCTCCTAGGGCATAGCTCTTATTATTTTCACCTGCAATTTCTGCAAATCCGGTGTTGGGGCTGGTGGTACTCTTGTACCATTTGTAGGTATAGTTGTCGGTGCCGCCTACAGGGTCAGAACCAGTTATGTTAGCTGCCAGACTCCCTAAGCAAATGCTTTGATCCGCGCTAAGTATGTTGTTGGTAAGCTGGTGTATGGTAATTGTCTGCGATTTAACCTCTGATATGCCGCACTCATTGGTAGCCTGCACTCTTACCGTATAGGTTCCTGAAGAAGTAAACCTTATTTCGGGGTATTGCGATTGCGCATTGGTGCCGCCCACAAACGTAGCCGGGTCTGCCCCGCCTGTCACTACCCAGGAGTAGGCTGTAATGGTGCCATGCTTTGCATCGTAAGTAGGCTTATGGGCGGTGCTTGCCGCATCAAATTTAAGTGTTTGAGGCCCGCAATATACTTGGTCGGCAGGCAGGGTTACGGCTGGCTTATCTTTTACAATTAGCTGGGCAGTGGCAGTGCTTACTGCGCAGCTATTGAAGGCATTCAGCGTAATCGTGTAAATGCCGGCCTCAGTAAAGTTAAAGATAGGGTTGTTGCTGTTGGCATTGCCGCTCAGGTAAGAAACCCCAGTGCTAGGCGAAATGCTCCAGTCGTAGCGTAAATCATCTCCTTCCGACATGTTGTTAACGGTAACAGGCAGATTTTTACAGCCGGATTCTTCGTGTTCGAGTGTAAAAATGGCCTTTGGCGGCGTCATTACCTGCACTTCCTTGGTTGTTTCTGTTACACCACAACCATTAGTCGAAACTAAAGTTACCCGGTAGGTTCCTGCTGAGGAAAACCGGATGCTTACATTTTCGGAGTTAATGCTGCCGGAGGGCATAGTCCAACCGGTGGCAGGCTCTATCTTCCAGGTGAAGGCAGATTGGGAGGTACAATTGCCTGTGTTGGTAATGGAGGTGCCGTTTATGGTGGTGTTAGAAAAAGGGATATCAGCCCCCACACAAACTCCTGAAGCATTAAAGCTAAAGTTCACCTGGGGCTTAATTCCAATTTTGATGGAACTCACGGTTACCTCTGTGCCACCGCAAGGGTTTTCAGCCTTTCCGTACAAGGTAAATTGGTTGCCAGGCTTGCCACAGGAACTGGTATTAAAAACATGGGTAATTTCCGATGGTACATTCTCCTGGGTGTACTCTAATGCGGGGGTACCGTCATCGAACCAAAAGGTGTATTTTGTGTTAGGTGTATTTGTAAGAACGTTTTCAATAGGGAAGGTATAGGTTTGAGGGGCGCAACCAACTGTGTTGCCCGGGCTACCCATTTTAAGGCTTGGGTTGCTGCCGTTGTAAACTTCGTAGGTGGTAGATGAGGTGCAGCCATTGGTTCCTTCTACGGTAAATACCAGCTTAAAAGCCCCCAGAGCAGTATAGGTGTGGGAAATGTCATTAAAATCAGTGAATTCCTGAACCGGTGTTTTATCTCCCCAATTGATGGTGTATTTTCTGTTAAGCGATTTTGTAGAGGAGTTATTGCGTGCGTTTACAGTGTAGTTAATGTCGGTGGGGTTGGTGGTGCAGCGTACAAAGGGCGTGTTAAAACCTGCATCAACATCCAGCAAATCAGCATCAGGACCTTCTTTTATAGTTACCTGCCGCGTTTTGGTGCTAACACAGCCCGCGCTGTTGGTTACTTTTAGGGTTACGGTAAATGTTTTGGAGGCACCCGTAAAACCTTTGTACACATGAGTAGGAGAGGCAGCGGTACTGGTATTGCTGTCGCCAAAGTTCCATTCGTACTTTCTGCCCTCCCCACTGGAGGCATCGGTAAACTTAATGGCCGACCCGGCGCACAAATCGACTCCCGGCACTGTAAAATCGGCTACCACCTCGGTTACCTTAATGGTTTTTTCCCGGACACTTTCGCAGCCATCGCTGTTTTTTACGGTGAGTTTTACCTTGTACTCGCGGCTGGTAGTGCCGTTAGGCAAATTGAACGTATGGCTGGGGTCTCGCGCTGAGCTGGTGCCGCTGCCTCCGAAGTCCCAGGTATAGGTAAGGCCGTTGCCGGAGGAGGTGTTGCTGAAGTCGATGCGTGTGCCTGCGCAGACTTCTTCTTTTGCCACTGAAAAGTCTGCCTGAACGGCACTTATGGTAACTGTTATTTCGTCGGAGGGGGTGGGAGTGGAGGGGCAGCCGCTAATGCCTTCAACCCGAACTGTGTAAGCGCCTGCCTGAGTGGTTTCATATTTATCTG
The DNA here is from genome assembly GCF_047525655.1 of Pontibacter sp. 13R65. Taxonomy (NCBI): domain Bacteria; kingdom Pseudomonadati; phylum Bacteroidota; class Cytophagia; order Cytophagales; family Hymenobacteraceae; genus Pontibacter; species Pontibacter sp. 13R65. The sequence continues at coordinate 189,509 of NZ_JBLIQL010000006.1, read as the reverse complement.
AATTGGCGTTTGCAATGGTGGAGCCGTTTCTGGTCCAGATGTAACGGGCTCCTTTTAGACTGGAAGTAAGGGTTACTTTGTCGCCAGGACACAGGCCGTTAGCCCCTGAGGCTGTTACTGTGGGCTTACAACCAGTAGATTGTGCCTGCACAGCAGACAGGCTCAGCAAGAGAAGGCATAACAGAAGTATGCCTTTGTGTAAAAGTTGCATCATAAAGTGGGTTAAAATGATAATGCAGTAGCACCCAACACGATTCCTCAAAAGCAAAAGGATCGCCCTGGTAATTGGATGTTACAGACTTATAATGAAATGTGGTGGATTGAAGGTATACTTAAAAGCGATAATATTCAAAATAATATTGCTTAAGTACTTAAAATACCTGGTTCCAGGTATGTGAAAATACGGAGTTTACTATAGCACCTGGGGTGAAGGCTGGTGAGTTAGAGCAAACACCCGTAGAAACTGTAGAAGTAGCAGGACGAGCGGATGCCCTTGGAAGTCCTGGTTTAAGGGTGCTATTCGGACAAACTGAATTATGCTAATGGTTTGGCCCTTCCGGAGGCTTCTTTAGGATTCTTAAGACAAGGCTTCTACACTATTATAATAGCAGCCCAAAGGCACCTCTTTCTCTTATAATAGAAGTATGCTTGATGAACTGCCAAAGAAGCAGGTAACTACTATCTCTATTCTTGACTTGTACGCAGGCTCACCAATTATTCTAATAAAAAAGCCCTTCCGGAGCCAAAATGTGCTCCAGAAGGGCCAGGCTTATCTAATGATACTGATGTTGCCTGAAAATTTTTCGTTATGGTCTTTTAGCTCGATGATATAATAATAGGCCGAAACGGGTAAGGCTTTGCCCTGGAAAGTACCGTCCCAAGGCCTTGTGTATCCTTTTGATTCGAAGATCTTAGCTCCCCAACGGGTAAAGATCTGTACCTGACAATTGGGGTAAAGCTCAATATTCTCAATGTACCAGCCTTCGTTCACGCCATCACCATTGGGTGTAATGGCATTCGGAATTCTCAGACCCGGCAGTACGGTAACTGTTACATCATCGGAAAAAGTGCAGCCTTCGGGAGTAACTACTGTAACAGTATAATGAGTGGTTTGCTGTGGTTTGGCAACTGGGTTTGCTACAAAGCTGTCGGACAGGCCGTGTTGTGGATACCAGCTGTAACTGCCTCCGCCGGAAGCCTGCAACTTTGTGGTTTTGCCAGCTATAATCGAAATATCTTCTCCTGCAAAGGCTGATGGCAGATGGAGCGTAGCGCTTACTTTAACTCTGGGACTTACACAGCCATGCTTGCTCACTGCCTGCACATAAAAATCCTGATTGGCGAGGAGGGCGTGGGTTTCCATGGTGGTCCCTCTGCGAACGAGGGTGCCGCCGGTAGGCTGGTCAAACCACTCTATGCGGTCATCTGCTGCCTGCACAGAAGCCACAAGAAAAGCCGCTTCCCCAGGACAAACTGTAGCATGTTGCACAACTGGCACCGCCGGAATAGGATATACTTCTATCTGCACAGCTGTGCTGGTTAGTTCCTGACAAGGTGCCGAAACTACTTTACGCCGGAACCAGGTGGTGGTGGTAAGTGGAGGAGGGCTGTAGCTGGCTTGGTTATTAACACCAGGGGCTGCTGTAAAACCAGCGCTGGCCGAGGTGGTGCTGTATTCCCAGAAATAGCGGTACTGTCCGCTGCCGCCTCTAGGCGATGAGCTAAGCAGGGGCAGCGGTTGCAAACCGGCACACAAGCTTTGCGGCCCCGAAATAAGGTTTCCTTCTAAAGCTTTGTATACCATTACTTCAAAGGGCGCACTCACAGAGGCAATGCAGGTGCCAGCCTTCACTATCCGCCTGAACCAGGTGGTTTGCGTCAGGTTCTCAGGCTGGTAATGAATAGCGGTATTGGCACCGGGGGCAGGAGCAAAATGGCCTGTAGCTCCTGTCGTGCTGGCTTCCCACATATACGAATAAGGTCCGTTGCCTCCGGTAGGGACTGAACCAGAAAGAACAGGATGCGGAGTACCGATACATGCCTCTGCACTTCCAGAAACAACATTGTTAGCTATAGGCGGTGTAACGTTTATTTTCACCGGGGTGCTATAATGCTCAAAGCAGTTGCCAGACATCACCTTTCTTCTAAGCCAGGTTGTTTGTGCGAACAAAGCAGGCGGATAGTCTTGTAACTGATTGTTGCCAGTTGCAGGTACAAAACTGTGCTGGTCTCCTGTTGTACTGCTTTCCCATACATACTGGTAGTTGCCCACACCGCCTGTGGGTACACTTCCGGCAATAAGGGCGGTTAAGTTGCCAGAGCAAATGGTCTGGTCATCTTTTAGCGTGTTATTTGCGATTTGCTCTTGTTTAGGTTTTATTTCTACGGTCTCAGTTGCGGTGGATATTACACCACAATTGTTGGTCGTAACTGTAAATTCTATCTGGTAAGAAGGCTGATTTAAGGCCTGACAATCTATGTTCCAGGCAAAGGTGGTTACCGCTCGGCCTACGCCGGAAACAGGGACAAAAGAAATGGCCTGCGCCTGTAAGTCGAAGCCTTTGCCTACAGCCGTTACTTCCACCGGATCGTTGTCCGGGTCAGTCCCAATGACCTCAAAGCGTACCTGATCCTTCTCCTGCACTTCAAAAACACGCGTGGCGGTAGAGAGGGCAATAACAGGAGGATGATCTGCCATCGGTTCCACTATAAAGCTGATCCGTAAGGTATCTTGCCCCGGCATGCTGCATTCGCCGTCGCCATCGTCGTTGGCAATCAGGTCGAGCATATATACTTTACCTTTGGTATCGAAGCAATTGAGCAGGCAGAGGGTGGTTTTTAAGGTGTCTGGTTCGGAGCCGGTGTTTACTCTGCCGCTTGTAGGGCCAGAAAAATAAAAGTCTTCCTGATCGAAGTTTACCGGAATGGCGCGTACGGCTACAGGTTCATTCTTGTCTCTATCTGTCACAAAAACCGATAAGCAGCGTGAATCGGCTGCACTAATACGCAAAATTTCACCCGGTTTGTAAAATTTGCTTTCCTGGTTACCAGTTTGGTATTTGGCAAACACAGCGGGTTCTTCGTTGCTGAGGCAGGTTCTTACCAATAGCTGAAACTCGATACGCGTTTCTCCGACCTTTACTCCGTTTCTGAACTCTTGGCACCGAACGGCAAACACAAACAAGCCCCGATTAAGTGGCTTTACCGTAAGAATACCAGTTTTGGCATCTATGGCAAGCGAAGGATCTCCTATTATCTGGGTTTCCTTACTGTAACCCGGTAGCCACTGAACATCCGGATAAGGCCCTGGCGAAGCATCCGGAATAATGTTGAGCTCTGAGCTAAACCCATTGATTGGGGTTACCAGGTCATACACCAGTTCATCGCCATCAGGGTCTCGCCCTCCAAAATTATAAGTAAAGAGTTCGTCGGTGCAGGCATACACGCTAGGCGGAGTGGGCAAAAGCGGAGAAGAGTTAACAAAGGGGACGCCCTTCTGAACAACTGCCGGGAACTCCATGTAGAAGGTTTGGCCGGCACCGGCAGAGTTTTCAATATTATTTATATAGTTGTTGCGGCAGCACCTTTCCCATACCGCGTAATAACCTTCGGCATGCTTGTATATAGCAGGATCTAAGTAAACAGGCACTTCATAATACATTTTAGTGGTTTTAATGTTCACACTGCTGCAAAATGTATTGGTGTAATTCATGGGAGTTTCCGATCGCAACGGCATCAGCAGATCCTGCACCCGCACGTTTGTGCCTTTCTCAAATATAGAGACTTTGAGAGTGGGGTCTTTGGCTCCGGGAAGACCGTTTATGGCATCGAAATAAAGATTTAAGGATAGTGAATAGTTGTAGCCGTTAACGTGTTGCAGGTTAAAATCTCCGCCTACCAAGTGGGTGCCATTGATCTGTAAGGTAAAGGTGAAGAAGATAATAAAAACTGCCAGTAAAATTTTTTGCATGCAAGAACAGCTTGTTTATAAAATTCCTGTGAATATATAATAATATTTAGTTCAATATCTTATAAAGTGTATTTTATTTATGTCTTTGATACCATAAATAATGAGCACCAATACCAGTAGCTGCACTTGCCTGCTGCTGGCAACCCAAAAGCAGGTGGTGGTAAAGATGCTGCGGTCGTTCTTTGGGAGGTTTATGCGCAGTAAGCTGCTATAGCTGCCAGAAGCAGAGACGGCTATCTGGTGTTACAGGCACAGTACAACAAACTCAGTCAGCCCTTTGGAAGGATGGTGCAACAATGCCTCCGGTAGGCCATTTTCGTTAGAATAATTTGAGCGAAGGCAGATAAACGGAATAAGGTTTTCTTCAGGTCAGGTGGCCTCAGTTTCTTCTTCCATGTCGTTGAGCTCCAGTTCCAGGGCATGCACCGAAATCTGGATTTCGCGGAGGGCCAGACCCAAAGAAGCCAGCAACATGAGCAGGCTAAACCCAAATACATATTTGCCAGCCGTATTATAGCCTGCAAACAGGAGAAACATGCACAAGACACAACCAAACAAACTCCCAATGCCGACAGCCTGCATGTTCCGTATCAGGATAAGGCGCGTACGCAGGTTCTGGATCTGGGCCAGTACCAGGTGGCTGTGCGTGGAGGCGTAACGTGGTTTTAAACCCCGAACCAGGCTGGCGGTGGCCATAAAGCGGTTCGTATACGCCAGCAGCAACAGCGACAGGGCCGGAAAAAGCAAACCAGGAGTGGTTAAGGTTAATTCCATAGGCTATAGGCTGCGGGAGGGTTATTGAATGCTTTTTATAAACTCATCATCAATTGGGTCGTCTTCGTCGTCGTCTGGCGTGTGGTCGAAGTCGATGGTCTGCAGCAGGTCCAGGCCTTCGAGTATAAGTTCGTCCAGCTCCTGCTTAGAGCCGGCATCGAGGGTTCTTTCGAACAGAGCCAGAATCTGCTCCCGTTGCTCGTGCACAAAAATCTCCTGGTACAGCGTATCAAAGGCGGCAATTTTCTTCTGAATAATTTTGTCGATCTCTTTGGTGCTTTTTGCTTTTACAGCCTCCTGCAGCAGAGCCAGCACCTCAGTAGCGCCCTCGTTGTCTGCCAGCCGCGAAAAGGCTTTGATAAAGGCAATGGCAACCCCCAGGCGCACGATCTCAAACCTAAAATTAAGTTCTTCTGTAGAAGTGCCCTTTTGCTGCAGCCGCGACGCCTTATAGGTTTGTTCAAATTTTTTGTAAACCGTAGCCGGGCCTTCCTCAAAAATGGGTGGAACCTCAGGCAAGTAGGCGGTCTCTAGCAGCAGGTCAAAACTTCTGGCACTCATAATGGTATTTTTTTTGAAGGAACAATGTTAAGGCACAAAGGTAAAGTAACAGACTACAAAACAAGAAGGAGTTAAGTATAAGTTTTAACACGCTTCAGATAAACTCAAGTTAACAGCACCAGGTTAATTATAAAAGCGCTACCTTAAATTTATTATCAGGCTCCTGTTACCATAGCTAAGCCTTGGCGCAAAAAGCCGGAAAAACCTTCTGGAAAGCTATTTTCATTAGATAAATTTAACAAATCGGCAAAGGTTTATGTACACATACCTACAAACGCAATGGCAGCTACTGGCAGACAAGTACAATGCAGACACGGACCTGGTGCTGGACCTTTGGCAGCAATTGGCAACAGCCTATAGCCACCCAGCCAGGCACTACCACAACCTGCACCACCTTGGGTACATGCTGCAGCAGTTGTACCCACACCAGCAACAGCTATCCGATTTTGATACAGTGGCTTTTGCAGTGTACTTCCATGATGTGGTGTACAGCGTCACCCGCTCCGATAACGAAGCTCAAAGTGCCGAGGTTGCGACTATGAACCTGCGGAAGCTGGGAATGCCGGAGGCGAAAATAGCCGCCTGCACCCACCTGATATTAGCTACCCAACACCATGCTGCCGGTGCACCTGATGCCGATGCAAATTATTTGATAGACAGTGACCTGGCAATTTTAGGGGAGGAGTGGGCGTTATATGAAAAGTACACCCGGCAGATCAGAAAAGAGTATAGCCTCTACCCTGATATGGTTTACAAGCCCGGGCGCCGATAAGTACTGAACCACTTTCTGAGCATGCCGCGTATTTTTAAAACGGAAGCCTTCCGCAACAAATATGAGGAGCAAGCCAGAAGCAATATATTGCAAGAGCTGCTACTGCTGTAAGTTATTCCGGGCACAATAGTGAGCAAGGCGTATGGGAGCTGCCGCTGGTAAAAACCGATTATCAACCTAATAATCTATAAAGCGATGGAAAACAAAAGAAAAATTCTCTTCCTCACCGGCGATTTCACCGAAGATTACGAAACCATGGTGCCGTTTCAGATGCTGCAGATGGTAGGCTTTGAGGTACATGCCGTTTGCCCTGACAAGAAAAAAGGCGATATCGTAAAAACTGCCATTCACGATTTTGAAGGTGACCAGACCTACACCGAAAAACCTGGCCATCATTTTCAGCTGAACTATTCCTTCTCCGACGTAAACCTCTCCGATTACGATGGTTTGGTGATAGCCGGAGGCAGGGCACCCGAATACCTGCGCCTGAACCCGAAGGTGCTGGAGATGACACGCTATTTCATGGAGAACAATAAGCCTCTGGCCGCTATCTGCCACGGCATCCAGATTCTGACAGCAGCTCGTGTGGTAAACGGCCGCAGGCTAACAGCTTACCCTGCTGTTGGTCCAGAGGTAGAACTGGCGGGCGGCACTTATGTAGATGTTCCGGTAACCGATACAGTGGTAGATGGCAACCTGGTTACTTCACCCGCCTGGCCCGGACATGCCAGCTTTATCAGGGAGTTTTTGCAGGTGCTGGGCGTAAAAATTGAGCTAAAAGCTGCTATGGCAGAGGCAACGGCCTAAGTACAAGTGGCTGGCAGGTGGCAGGAACAGTAGGAACAGACTTTTAAAGTTGCTTCTGCTTTCCTGCCACCTTTTGCTTTTACTACTTTAAATGCCGCATAATCGCGTACGGAAAGTGAGCCCACCAAGCTGTTTTTACACCTGCCGCTTTCAAGCCTTTGTTTACCCAACTGTTGCAGTTTTTGGTAGCATAAAATTTTCCGTGAGCCTCGTAAAAGTTGTCGTAGCCGCTGTACCCGCTGTTGGCAATAAGCAAATACTGCCCCTCCTGTTTCTGAAACGAACTGTCTATAAAACGGATCAGGTCGAGGTACTGTGCCTCCGTGAGTAGCACCGGCCGCTGCCGGTCGTTAGGTAATAAACTACTCCGGATGTACTCCACGTGCATGGCTGTGCGAGTAGGCCAGAGGGCAGAGCTAAGGGCAACACCCAGTTTAAGGTCGCTCCACTCCGGCGTTTCCATGTAAAAGCGGCGGTCGCCCCAACCAAAACCAATGTGGGTAAAGCTGCTGTCGGCTGAGGCAAAATGCTGCAGCGGCAGTTTCCGGCGCCAATCTATATAGGGTGTGGCCACAGGTACAATCAGGTCGGTATGCACCCCGTTGGAGGTAACAAAAATTTCTATCTTACTTTCGGTGGTCTGTGCAAAGCTCCGGTTTACCGGAATGCTGCTCAGCAGGAAACCCAGCACAAAAAACGTAACCACCAGCAACAGCATCACACCTGCTATCCGGAGAATAAGGGTAAACATTTTTTTCAGAAGTAAAACTATAAGATGCATGCTGTTCCGTGTGCTGGTTATCTTTGGAGAAGGTAAGGTTACCCAAAACTTCCATACAGGCACATCATTTTCTGTTTTTTAGTTCAATCATGTGTAGCAGAGGGGCGGTGTTCTAGTTAATTATTCCCACTGCTTTCTTTCAACCCTTGGCTCTCCGTGCCAGTTGCTATAGTTCCTTTCCCAGTCTCTCCCCCGATTAAAGCTATGCCCATAATTGTAACAACAAGCTACCTTACCTATTGTCAAGCTCATCATTTTTCCGCAGATTGTAGTGCCAACCTTATTTGGAAACTAAACACATCTTACTTACACCAATGATTTATAACCTAAAGCGGATTCTCGCTTTTATTGTATTGCTGCTTGCCGGACAGGTGGCAGCGGCCCAGCAAAAAATTAAAACCCCTGCGGAATTTCTTGGCTACCAACTGGGCGAGCAGTTCTCTTTTCATGCCCAGGTGGTAGACTATGTGAATTACCTGGCTGCTCAGGCTCCCAACCGGCTTAAGGTGCAGGAGTACGGCAAAACTTACGAAGGCCGGCCCCTGCTGCTGGCTTATGTAGCCAACGACGAGAACCTGCAACGGCTGGAGCAGATCCGCGAAAACAACCTTCGGCAAGCAGGTATTTTACCCGGCTCGGTGCAGGGAAACCAGCCGGCCGTGGTGTGGCTCAGCTACAATGTGCATGGCAACGAGTCCGTCTCCAGCGAGGCGGTGCTGCAGGTGCTCTACGACCTTGTAAACCCCGATAATGCTCAAACAAAACAGTGGTTGCAGAATACCGTGCTGCTGATAGATCCTTGTGTAAACCCCGATGGCCGTGAGCGCTATGTGCAGTGGTACAAGCAAACACAGAACCAGCGAGGTAACCCATCGGCTTACGCCTGGGAACATTACGAGCCCTGGCCGGGCGGCAGACCCAACCATTATTACTTCGACCTGAACCGCGACTGGGCCTGGCAAACGCAGATAGAGTCGCAGCAGCGGCTGGCGCTTTACAACGTTTGGCTGCCGCAGGTGCACGCCGACTTTCATGAGATGGGGGTGGAGTCGCCTTACTATTTTTCGCCGGCTGCCAAACCTTTTCATGAGAACATCACACCGTTTCAGCGAGAGTTCCAGAACACCATCGGCGACTATAACCGGGCCTACTTCGACAAAAACAGCTGGCTCTATTTTACCCGCGAGAACTTTGATCTGCTGTATCCCAGCTATGGCGACACCTGGCCAACTTACAACGGGGCCATTGGCATGACCTATGAGCAGGGAGGCTCCGGCCGTGCCGGACTGGCCTACAAAAAACAGGATGGCGATACCCTTGCCCTCACCGACCGCATTGCGCACCACCATGCCGCCAGCCTTGCCACCATACAGGCCGGTTCCGAGAGAGCCGACCAGCTAAAGCAGGAGTTCCGGAAATACTACGAGGCCAACCTCAAGAACCCGGCAGGCGATTACAAAGCCTTTGTATTTAAAACAGAAGGAGGCAGTGCCGGTAACCTGCGCAGCCTTACCGAGTACCTCGACCGGCAGCAGATCCGCTACGGGTATGCTGGCAAAAGCAGCAAGGCAAGAGGCTTTAACTATGCCACGGGCAAAGAAGAGAACGTAAGTGTGGGGCAGCAGGATATCGTTATCAGCATGTACCAGCCTAAATCTACACTGATAAAGGTGCTGTTTGAGCCAGCCTCTAAACTAGAAGACACCCTTACCTACGATATTACCTCCTGGGCCTTGCCTTATGCCTTTGGTTTGCAGGCTTACGCGCTACGCAACCGGCTGGAGCCTGCTGCCGACACCGTGGCACCTACCGAGGCAACTGCTGTAACCATAGAAAAGCCCTATGCCTACCTTGCCCGCTGGAGCAGCCTGAGCGACGTAAAGTTCTTAGCTGAGCTGCTGCAGGCAAATGTAAAATTGCGCATGGCCGAAAAAGAGTTCGAAGCCGACAACCAAAAATATGGCTCCGGCACACTTGTTATTACCCGCACCGGCAACCAGTCGACCCGCGATTTTGATGCCATCGTGCGTGCCCTGGCTCAGAAACACCACGTGAGCCTCAGTGCCACCACCACCGGCTTTGTGAGCAGCGGTTCCGATTTCGGTTCCACCAGCGTACGCTATCTGAAGGCGCCGCGCGTGGCGATGATGTCGGGAGAGGGAGTATCGCCTTACGCTTTTGGGGAGGCCTGGCACTTTTTTGAGCAGCAGATTGGCTACCCGGTTACGGTGCTTGGCACCTCTTATTTCCAAAGTGTGCCGCTCCACGAGTTTGATGTGCTTGTTTTACCGGGCGGGAATTACAGCCGGGTGCTAACGGAGCCAACGCTGGAGGCAATTAAAAGCTGGGTGCGCAATGGCGGCAAGCTCATTGCCCTGGAAGGTGCCGCTGCCTACCTGGCCGGTAAAAAAGATTTCAACCTGAAGAAGAAAGAAACAGAAGAGGCTAGCGCAGAAGCAAAAGAGAAAAAAGAAGCCAAAGACCCTTACCAGCACCTGCGCCTGTATGGCAATCGCGAGCGGGAGGCATTGGCAGAAGAAGTGCAGGGCAGCGTGTTCAGGGTAGACCTGGACAAGACGCACCCGCTGGCCTTTGGCTACGGCGACACCTACTATGCCCTGGTGCGCTCCTCTGATACGTTTGAGTATTTAAAAGATGGCTGGAACGTGGGCGTGCTGAAGAAAGGAAACTATGCCACCGGCTTCGTGGGCTCAAAAGCCAAAGCAAAACTGCAAGACTCGCTGATAATGGGTACGCAGGAAATGGGAAGGGGGCAGGTTGTGTATATGATGGATAACCCTTTGTTCAGAGGCTTCTGGCAGAATGGAAAACTCCTCTTTAGCAACGCCTTGTTCCTGGTAGGGCAGTAGGCTGTGCCAGGTAAATTCTGCTAATAAAAATCTCCTTCCGGAGGCAATTTGTTTGTTTTTAGGCCCAGGGTAATTAGTTGGCCAGCCTATTTAGGTTGGCCAGCTGTAAACTCACCTCAAATTACTTGCTGCTTGGGCCCGCAACTATTACCTTAGTATAAAGCAACTGTGCTACAAGAGGGGCTCCGGCTCCAGAAATAAAATGCCATGCAAGCTCACATTACATTTCCTGACCCAACTGAGTATCCTGAATATCTGAGAGGCTATATAGAAGCTGCCAAAGCCGAAGATTTGTTGGTCGGATTGGCTGCCAGCCAGCAATACATCATCAATTTTATGTTGGAGCTGAAAGAGCCGCAGCTCAATTCGCGGTACCAGCCCGGTAAGTGGAGCATAAAGGAAGTGCTGCTGCACATAGTCGATACAGAACGTATTTTTGCCTACAGGGCGTTGCGGTTTTCGAGGCAGGATAAAACACCGCTGGCGGGCTTTGACCAGGACCTCTATGTGGAGCCGTCTAAAGCCGCCTCCCGCACCATTACCTCCATCTTAAACGAGTATGCTGCCGTACGACAGGCTACCATTGAGCTCTTCAAGAACCTCAACGAAGAAGCCCTAAACCAGAGGGGCACTGCGAGTAACAACGAAATTTCAGTAAGAGCCATTGGGTACGCTATTCTGGGGCACGAAATTCATCACCTGCGTATAATTCGGGAGAAGTACCTGCAAATAGGTTAAAGTTGCAGCAACCAATATTTACTTAAAAAGTCTAAAACTATAAAGTGGGCTGAGGCACTCTTAGCTCCGGAAGTATGCGTATGAAGAACCAGAAACTTTTCAGAATAGCCCTGGCATTTGCCTGTTTTGTATTTGCAGGCCTTAAGGCCTACACCATTGCCCAGGGCGAGTATACTTGGATGGATGTCTTTTTCCTGATTGCTTTTCTGGGTTTCGGTATTATGTACCTGGTTGTCCTTAACAAAACCAGAAAGCCTTAATTTTTACCAAGTGCAGCTTCAGAGTATGCTTGAATTCATACTAAACCCTAAGTTACTAGCAGCTAAAAATGCCTCTGGAAGGGCCTTTTTATTTAAATAATTTGATACTGTAGGTTACTGGGAGTGATGAGGCAGGCCCAAAGAAAAACCTGAACTTAAAAGGACTTGCGTCCTCAAGTTCAGGTTCTCAACTTTTAGCCAAAGGTACTATTTTATACGTTTGGCAGTATCAAAAGTTTTGTTTACTCCTGTAGTAGCGTAAAAAATTTCTGTGGCTCCGGAACTGCTGCTTTTGCTTTGTCTTCATACACCACTGCCTTAAATTCTGACTTCCCTACATTTACAGTTTTGTAGTTGGTAACACCTAGCCAGAGCTGGTCGCCAGGTTTTACTTTAATAAGTTGTGTGTTTCCATCAGGTGAAGTCACCAATAAAGTGCCGGCCGTAGCAGCATACGACAGATGCTCCGGATTGGCATGTACTGTGGTAAAGTCACCCGGCTTTAGCTCCACTTCCAGCAGGCGCATAAAGTTTGTGTCGAGCAGCTGAGAAAATTTTTGCGGAGAATCAGGAGCAGAAGCGGCAGTTCCCTCACCTATAACAGAAGCGGCAGAGGCCGAGAAAGAGGCGGCAAACATGGCAGCCAGTACAATTACTTTTTTCATAGTTTTACTTTTTGGAGCGGTTAATATGGTATTATAGTTTTATTTTGTTGAAGGAGCGTTAGACTCCCTTTCGGTGGTAGTAGGGGCAGAAAAGGCAAAAAGTACTTTTATAATCTAGTTTTAATTTGTGTAGTAGTTGGCTAGTAACGTTGCTAAGTTAAAAGCCAGGTAGTTGTTGACAACGGCTATGTTTTTTTCAGATGATGCGGAGCGAGCTTAATGCGATCTCGCTTCCTTGCATCACCACCTTTTTGGTATCAGAAAATTTTTCCAGAACGCCAAGCATTACCAGGAAGAGGAGCAGAATGAAGAACAGCATTTTCATAGTTTTAATAATTTTAGATTCTTTTGTTTACTTATGCCTTATAGATGTTAAAAGCGTGAGCATGGTTGCTTCTGATCCGAAAATTATTTCTAATTATTCCTGATTTCCTTATAGCATGCACCATGCCAAATTTGTAAGATGCTCATTTTGAGCTTTCTGTATGGTTGTTTTTGCTTTTGTAGTAGATGGTTGTCCGTTGATGTACAGCCAAGTGTTCGGTAGCGGACATAAATTGGTAGTAAGTATAGCTTAAGGCAATGTAGTATAATTAACCATACACGTTTAGATTGACATAATTTTTTAGGATAGGATTAGATCAAAAATGAGAAGATTCATTGTTGTAGTTGTTTGTTTCTTATTAAGGAGCAGCTTGTTGGTTACAGCTCAGGAAAAAGAAATTATAGTAGAAGTAAATAAAAATGTTCAGCTGCTTAGCACCCTGAATAACCAAATCTCCACCTCATTCTTAAAAGACTCTACCGACGATCCTTATTTCTACAACACAACCCGTGTAATGCGGCTGAATTATGAACATTTCAAACCATTTAGCGAACATCCAGCTGTAGTTGCCACTAAGCAAATGTCGAAAAGGATTGGCACTGGAGTTTACCTGTTGGGACTATATTACGAGGAGCTTCCACTAGTAAAGCAGAAGCTACCTATCTCGGAGCTAATACTGCAGGAGATCCACACTAACCCAGACACCGCTAACCTTATAGTGAAGGAGTATTTTAATAAAGTAGCACAGTTTTACCATGATGCTGATTTTGAAGAGTACTACTCTCAAAGCAAAGCACTGCACCAATTAGCTGTCCAGGAGGTAAAACAAAATCTACCTGGAGATACCTTTATTTCTTCGCTGGAATCGTACTATGGCGCAACAAAAGACAAATACCACATTGTGGTGATGCCAACTTTCAAATCAGGCTGGGGACTATCCTGGCAGATTCAGGATAGAGGGAAAACGCAAATCTTCAATATCTCTGCCCCACTTCAAGAGCAGAGTATCGACAAAGGGGATAGCGTCTTAACTGCTGGGTACAACAATGCAGAAGAAATCCGAAACCTATCTGTACATGAGTTCGGTCATTCCTTTGTCAATCCTATTACTACTCAAGCCCGCTTTGCAGAGATGATTGATGCCTATAAAAGCTTGTATCAGCCCATTCCGGGCCAAGGTCAATATTCAGATTGGCTAACCATATTCAATGAACATTTAGTGCGTGCTGGAGAAATCAGAATAGCTTTAGCAATGGGGCAAAAGGAGGAAAGCAGGAATTTACAGGAAGCTTATAGAGACTGGATGTATTTACCTCATTTTATTAATCAACTTAAGCAGTATGAAAGCAATCGCTCAAAGTATAAGAAGTTAGAAGACTTCCTTCCTATATTGATTGCATCTTTGGCAGAGTTAGAAAAGATATAAAGCTAACGCTACCCATTGTCACCAGCAGGTGTTGCTGGTGACAACTGCAAATTCTATTCCCACTCACTTTAAAGGAGGAACTGGTACTCCCACTGGCGCGAGTTTGTAACTCGTGCCTCCTTATAATAGTTGCCGCACAATAAGTTGATAACCTTTTAGACTTGTTAAATATCAAAAAGATTAAAGCTTTTAATTCAGCACACACCTACGCCGGGTCTACATCTACCACCACGCGCAGCCCTTTAAAATCGGGGAGGAGCTTGAGCTGGTGAATGGTTTCAGCAATCATGCGTTTAGAACTGCTGAGCTGGCTGCTCTGGCGGGGCAGCTTAATGTGGATCTCCTGCAGAAAGAGGTTCCTTATTTTGAAAATATAAGGCACCTCCGGCCCTAGCACCTGTTCCTTGCTAAGTTTGTCGGTTAGGTCTTTTGCCAGCACAATGGCGGCATTCTCTGCCACTCGCTCGTCTTCATGCTTCACCGTTATTTTAATCATGCGCACAAAAGGCGGAAAGTTAAAGCGCATTCGCTCCTCTATCTCATGCTCGTACAGGGCCTGATAGTCGTTGTTGCGCACCTTCCGGAAGATAGACTGCATTGGGTCGCGCGTCTGAATAATAACGGTACCGTGTTTGCCTTTTCGGCCGGCCCGGCCGCTTACCTGCACAAACAATTGGTACGCCCGCTCGTGCGCCCGAAAGTCGGGGAAGTTAATGATGGTATCGGCATTGAGGATGCCCACCAGGCTTACGTTCTCAAAATCGAGGCCTTTGGTCACCATTTGCGTGCCCACCAGCACATTGGTGCGGCCGCTCTCAAAATCGGCAATTATTTGTTGATAACTGTTCTTCTTCTTGGTCGTGTCCAGGTCCATACGCTGCACCTCGGCGTTGGGCAGCATCAGTTTCAGTTCGTCTTCTACCTTTTCGGTACCGAAACCCATGCTTTTGAGGGTGGTGGCACCGCAGGCGGGGCAGTCGGAGGGCATACGCTCGTGGTAGCCGCAGTAGTGGCAGCGCAGCTCCTGGTTAAACTTGTGGTAGGAGAGGCTCACAGCGCAGTGCTTGCACTTTGGAATCCAGGAGCACTCGTCGCAGGCAATAAAAGGCGCATAACCCCGGCGGTTCTGGAACAGGATCACCTGCTCGTGCCGGTGCAGCCGTGCCTCTATCTCGCCAAGGAGCTTGGCAGAGAAATGGCTGTGCATATTCTTACGCTTCTGCTCATCGCGTGTGTTCACCAGCTCTATGTCCGGCATCTGAGCCTCTCCAAAGCGCTTGGTCATGCTCACCAAGCCCCAGCGGCCAGTTTGGCAGTTGTAGTAAGTTTCTACAGAGGGGGTGGCAGAGCCTAGCAAGGTTTTAGCCCCCTGTAGGTGCGCCATCATCAGGGCTGTTTCGCGAGCATTATAACGCGGCGCCGGATCGTACTGCTTATACGACGGCTCATGCTCCTCATCAATAATAACCAGCGAGAGGTTGTGGAAGGGCAGAAAAATAGAGGAACGCACGCCTACCACCACCTGAAACTTACCCGACAAAATGCCTTGCCACACCTCTGCCCGCTCATTGTCAGAGAATTTGGAATGGTACACGCCTAACTGGTCACCGAACACTTTCATCAGGCGCGTTACAATTTGGGCCGTGAGGGCAATTTCGGGGAGCAGGTAAAGCACTTGTCCGCCACCTTCTAGGGCGTGCTTTATCAGGTCGATGTATACTTCGGTTTTGCCGCTACCGGTTACGCCATGTAGCAGCACCGTGTCTTTCTCTTTAAACAAGCCCAGTATTTCTTCGCGTGCTGTCTCCTGGTGCTCCGACAAAGCCATTGGCATTTGCATGGCACCAAAGTCTGTCGGAAACCGCGATACAATCTGGTCGAATTGCTCCAGCACGCCTTTGCGTATTAGGCTCGTAATAGCCGATTGCGAGAGGTGCGGATTGCCGGTAAGCACACTTTTTTCCAGGCCCCTGATGTTAAGGTTTACATCCTGGTGCACTGGTACCTTTTGCAGGTAGTTCAGGAGAATGTCGAGTTGCTTGGGTTTGGGGGTGAGCTGTGCAAAAAGCTCCTCCAGCATGGCCTGGTCCTGCACAAAATGTTCTGAGAGCCGCACCTTCTTCACCACCTTAGGCGAATATTTATCGCTTACCTGCTCAAAAATAATAATGGCTTCTTTCTGGATCAGCGATTTAATGTATTTGTGGTAGTTCTTAAGCTGCAGCAGATTGCCTACATCAGTAAACGTTAGGGCCTGATTTTGCTGTAGTGCATAGATAATTTTTACCTCCTGTGTTGCCAGCGGAATGTCATCTTCTTCGGGTTCGTAGCTCGGGTGCAGTTGCAACCGCGACTCGCTGCTGAGCTTCAGGGCCGATGGCAACGCTGCGTTTATTACCTCGCCCAGTGTGCACATGTAGTAGTCGGCAATCCACTTAAACAGCTTCAGCTGCGGTGCCGTTACAATGGGCTTATCATCAAGCACATCGAGCACGTACTTGGCCTGGTAATCGGCGGGGGCGTTTTCGTGGATATCGGCCACAATGCAGCTAAGTATTTTTTTAGCTCCAAACTGAACAATAACCCGCACGCCCACCAGCACCTCGTCGTTCATTTCGAAGGGGATGCGGTAGGTGTAGAGCTTGGGCAGCGGTAGAGGCAGTATTACATCAGCAAAAAGTGTAACACGGTCTTCGGCTGGTTCCGTCGGGAAATTAAAATTCAGTAGTTCTGACAAGGGTGCTGCAAAAGGTTAATGACAATAAGCAAAGGTCGGAAAAATTTGTTAAAAGCTATAAGCTGATTGTTGTTAGCAGGAGCAACTGCATCAGCAGGAGCAGTGTGATCCGGAGGGACTTTTTGATTTAATTAATTCAGGTTTCCTGTTGATTTTCTCTTAGAACTGCTCAATATTTAACTATAGGCCAACCTTTAACGATTCTATGCCAAAAGAAGAAGGATTTTACGCGCTCCGCCCGCTGCTCTTTAGCATTGCCTACAAAATGACGGGTACTGTGCAGGACAGCGAAGACATTCTGCAGGACGTGCTGGTAAAGTGGCTGCAGGTGGCGCAACCGGTGAGCAGCCAGAAAGCGTACCTCGCCAAAGCAGTGGCTAACACTTGCATTAATTTTATCAAGAGGAAGCAACAGGAGCGGGAAAAGTACTTTGGACTGTGGCTGCCGGAACCGGTGCCTACCGAGGAACCGGAACTTCTGCCGCAGGAGGATGAGGAGCTGCAATATGGCTTCCTACTGCTACTGGAGAACCTGTCGCCGTTAGAACGGGCAGTGTACCTGCTGCGGGAGAGTTTCGGATTGTCCTACAAGGAGCTGGCTGAAAATTTTGAGCTGCAGGAAGACCATTGCCGGCAGTTGTATCACCGCGCAAAAGCGAGGCTGCACAAGCGGAAGCGCTTTGAGGTGGAGTCACAGCAAAAGCATAAAATGCTGATGCTCTTCGAAGAGGCATGCACTACGGGCAATCTCTCGTTGTTGATCGGGCAGCTAAAAGAAGATATTGTATTGTACTCTGATGGTGGTGGCAAGGTGCCAGCTGCAGTCAACAACATACATGGCAAAACAAATGCTTCTAAATTTCTACAGGGTATTTACAGCAAAAACGGTGTGCGGGCAACGTTTCGGTTTGTGTACCTCAATAATTCTCCTGCAGCTGTTGTCTTTATCAACGGGGGGCCGGACACGGTGGCGGTGCTAGAGGCAGATGAATCGGGCATCAGCCATATGTATTTTGTACGGAACCCGGAGAAGATACAGCATCTGCAGAAATTTCTTTAAAATTTAGTTTCGGAGCTGTCACAAAAGCGCGGAGGTTTTGTCTTAAGGCAAAAAATCTACGCTACTATGAAAAAACAAATTGTTAGTACCGTTGCTCGCCTCCTGTTAGGCACCATTTTTACTTTTGCAGGACTAAATGGCCTCGTTCTGGTAATTGGTTTTGAGCCTGTTGGACCTACTTCCCTGCACGTGCCCCTGATGCAGCAATTGGTAAACACTGCCATTATTTTTATTCCGCTTAAACTTGCTGAAACGACAGCCGGTTTGTTACTGCTCTCCAACCGGCTGGTGCCTTTGGCCCTGCTGCTCCTTACACCGATTGCCTTAGGTATTTTAACGTTCCATCTTGTAGCCGACCGCGCTCAACTGTTAAATGGAATTGTTGTAGTTGGGCTGCTGGCAGTGTTGTTGGTGCAAAACAGGAAGAACATTAAAAACCTTTTCCGGAGGAAGGCAGTGCAGCAGGCATATTGATAGCTGCTGAACTCTTAGGTAAGAAGAATATAACCCAGTTCGGGGGCAGAGCTTTTGGAGGTGGCATATAAGGCGTGCCAAAAAGCTGGTTTTTCTAATAAAAACAGGCCTTAGGCGCTTCTGCTGCCTCCGATTATACATTCCTTAAAGATCTTACAACTCCGGAAATTTGTTTGTGTCCTGTTTTTTATTTTTGAGCTGCTCCAGCGCCTCTGCTACGGTGTGCACAGGTAGCTGACAAGTTTTGTTGTAACACACGTAGATGGTGGTGTCGCCGTTTATCGATATCTTGTCTTGGAGCAGGGCCAGTGTACTTTGATTCTGTGTGCCAAGCAGCAGCATGTTCGGAAGGAAGAAAAGGCTTAGTTCGGCACGCTTGGCAGCTGCTTTGGCTCCTACTATAGCTACTTCGGCGGTAGGCTTTAATTTGTAGAAATAAAGGCTGGCCCAGTTGCTCATGTACGATGGCTCTTTTATCACCAGATCCTTTACCTTGCTGAGCATGTTGTTGGATAGCTGCTGGTAGTGTTCTTCATCAAAGTAGAGCCCCAGGAAATGCAGGTTAGTAGCCATCACGGAGTTGGAAGACGGTACCACATTGTCCATAATTTCCTTTTTGCGGGCGATTAGTTTTTCAGAGCTGTTGTCGGTGAAGAAGAACAGCTGCTCCTGCTCGTCATAGAAGTGGGCCAGTGTGTAATTGGTCAGGCTTTTTGCCTGCTGCAGCCACTTCTCATCAAACGTAATCTCATACACCCTGATCAAGGCCTGGATCAACAGGGCGTAATCTTCCAGAAAGCCATTTATAGTAGCTTTACCTGCTTTGTAATTGTGGTAGAGCTTACCGTCTTTCAACATATTCTTAAGCAGGAAGTTCGCATTCTGCAGCGCCAGTGCCAGTAGTTCCTTCTCCCCGAAAACATAGTAGGCATCTGCCAGCCCTTTCAGCATAAGGGCGTTCCAGGAGAGAAGAATTTTGTCGTCGAGGCCAGGGCGGATACGTGATTCCCGTACTTCCATTATTTTCTCTTTCCAGCCGGTTTTCATTTCTTGCAGCACTTCCAGCGCCAGTTGGTTTTCCTGTGCAAATTTTTCGTCGCTAATGCGGCGGTGCAGGATGTTGCGGCCATGCTCAAAATTGCCAGCGGCAGTTACATGGTAGTATTTCGAAAATAGAGGTTCCTCTTCTCCCAATACCTCCTGCAGCTCTTCTTTGGTGAAAGTATAGAATTTGCCTTCTTCTCCCTCGCTGTCAGCATCCAACGAAGAGTAAAATCCCCCCTCCGGGTTCATCAGTTCCCGCTCCACAAAAGCTACCGTATCCATTACGACTTGCTTATAAAGAGGCTCTTTCGTTGCCTGGTAAGCTTCTGCGTAGAGGCTTACCAACTGGCCATTGTCGTAAAGCATTTTTTCGAAGTGGGGCACGAGCCATTCGGCATCCACGGAATAGCGGGCAAAGCCGCCGCCAATCTGATCGTAAATACCACCGTAGGCCATCTCGCGGAGGGTAAGGTTTAACTGGTTCAGGGCGCTTTGATCTTGGGAGTGGCTGTAGTAGCGTAGCAGAAACAGGTAATTGCTCGGCATTGGGAATTTAGGCGCCTGCCCCAGGCCGCCAAGTTTTTTGTCGAAGCGGGTGCTTAGGTTGTAGCCGATCAGCCTGAAATCCTCCTCCCGCACATGAAAGTTGCTGCCACTAAGACCGTATTTTGTCAGTTCGCTGGTATTAAGATGCTGCGCAAACTGATCCGCCGACTTATCCAGTTCCTGTCGGCTTTTTTGGTAGGCGTCTGCCACGTTTTGCAACAGCCCCAGCCATTGCTTTGGCGGAAAGTAAGTGCCGCCATAAAAGGGTTTAGCATCGGGGTTCAGGAACACGTTTAATGGCCAACCGCCTTGTACCCCCATAGCTTGCAGGGCATCCATGTAAATGGCATCCACATCGGGCCGTTCTTCCCGGTCTACTTTTATGCACACAAAGTGGGTGTTCATTACTTCAGCAATCTGCTCATTTTCAAACGACTGATGCTCCATCACATGGCACCAGTGGCAGGCGGCGTAGCCGATGCTGACAATAATGGGTTTATCCTCGGCTTGGGCTTTTTGCAGCGTTTCTTCGCTCCAGGGATGCCAGTCTACAGGATTGTAGGCATGCTGCAACAAGTAAGGGCTGCTTTGATAAATGAGTCTGTTCGCTTTCTTTCCGTCTGACATAGCTTTGGTTTGTGTGCGTTTTGGGTTCTGTTTTGTACGGGCTTGAAGGGTAAAAGTAGAAAATTGAGGTGCACAATTGATGCTCGGAAGCTGTAAGGCTTGGGCAATAGTGACCACTGTCTTTAAACCAGCTGTGCCTGAAGCTGCCTGGTTTCCTCTTCGCAGGAGATGCTGTATTGCTGTTCAAGTTGCTTTAGTTGTTGTATGGTGCTGCGGAGAAACTGCTGATGTGCGGCAGATTCCGGGTGAAAAGGCTTATGGGCTACAGCCCGCTTCAGCTTTTGCCACTCCGGCAGAAATGTCTGAAACTCCTGGTCAAAGTAAGCTCCTACAAACTTTTGCCAGATATAGTCTTCGGCAAGCTCGGTGGGGTGAAGCATATCGGATTTGTAGAACCTGTAATCCCGTAGGTCATCCATCATGATTTCATAAGCCGGGAAGTAATGCACCTGCTCGTGTTCCTCCGCTACCTGGTGTGTGGCTACGCGTAAGATAGCCTTGCTTACGCTGTTTATCTCCAGTGTTTCTTTCACATGCCGTACCGGGCTCACCG
Organism: Pontibacter sp. 13R65; assembly: GCF_047525655.1. NCBI lineage: Bacteria > Pseudomonadati > Bacteroidota > Cytophagia > Cytophagales > Hymenobacteraceae > Pontibacter > Pontibacter sp. 13R65. The sequence continues at coordinate 168,519 of NZ_JBLIQL010000006.1, read as the reverse complement.
TTAGGAGCACCTGCAGGTCTGGGTTCAGCTGTTGAAGGCGTGTGTACATCTGGGCAAAGGCTGTTGTAATTTCCTGGCAGGTAAGGAGCACGCGGCTAAACTGTTTAGATGGCAGCTTATGGCAGTTGGCCACTACGGTGCCGGTGCTGGCAAGCCGGTAGCTAACGGCTGTGCCCCAAGTCATAATAAGCAAGGAAGCCTTCTGTAGCTGCTCTTTTGTTTGCTGGATTTGCCGGGTAATAGTTTGCAGCAGTTCGGTTTTAGAAGGGGAGGAGAGGGAAGAATGGAGGTCGTAAGCGTACCAGATCCCGTTGTTCTGTACCAGGTGCTGCTCAAAATCGTAGGGCTTGCCACAGGCTATCTCCAGCAGCAGACACGCCGATAAAGGATTGAAGATGGTACCAAAGGGGTTGACTAAAGACGCTACTTTGTTTTCGTGGAGTTTATTGCCGATAACTTCGGCAAAACAAGAGCCAACCGTAACCACCTGGGCCTGTAGGGGCAGATGGAGCTGTGATGGTTTAACAGGTACTTCAGTGCGTAGTATCATAAGAAAAAAACATCAGCAGATGCTGCTTTGGTGTTTACTATACGAATAAGTCAATGGGAATGCCTTATTGCTCTTCCTCCGGTAGAAAAAAACAGCTCAGGCCCGCCTGTTGTTTGGCTTGCCTGAGCTGTTTTTAAGTACTTGTGTTTAATTACTTAGATTTGGTTTTTGACTTGGCAGGTGCTTTTTTAGCGCCTGCTGCTTCTTTTACCGGGAAACCACGCTTGCGCATCAGAGCTTCTACCTTAGGGTCGCGACCACGGAATGCTTTGTAGCCCTCTGCCGGATCTATGGTGTTACCTACTGAGAAAACGTGCTGGTGCAGGCGTTTGGCTACTTCCTTGTCGTAAGGGCCACTGCCTTCCGTAAAGGCGCCATAAGCATCTGCAGTGAGTACATCAGACCAGAGGTAGCTGTAGTAACCTGCAGAGTAGCCATCGCTGGAGAAAATGTGCATAAACTGTGGCGTGCGGTGGCGCATCACGAGCTCCGAAGGCATGCCAAGGGCAGCAAGTGTTTCGCGTTCAAAGGCATCTGCATCTATTTTCTGGTCTCCAGCCAAATGCAGTTTCATGTCGATAAGGGCACTCGACAGATATTCAGTAGTCTCGAATCCTTCGTTAAAGGTAGAGGCTTTTTCTATGCGGTCTACAAGGTGTTGCGGAATTGGCTTACCTGTTTGGTAGTGCACCGCAAAGCGCTGTAGCACCTCCGGCGTAGAAAGCCAGTGCTCCAGCAATTGCGATGGGAACTCCACGTAATCGCGCACCACGGCTGTGCCTGATAAGGAAGGGTAGGTTACATTAGAGGATAATCCGTGCAATGCATGGCCAAATTCGTGAAACAACGTATTGGCATCGTCCCAGGAAATGAGAACAGGCTCGCCATCTTTGCCTTTTACAAAGTTGGAATTGTTCGATACAATAGTTGTTGTGTTTCCCTCCAGTTTATCCTGACGACGGTAGGCATTCATCCAGGCACCGGAGCGCTTGCCGGTACGGGCATAGGGGTCGAAGTACCAAAGGCCTATGTGTTGCCCGGTGGTTTTATTCTTCACTTCCCAAACACGAACATCTTCATGATAAACTGGCACGTTGTTTACCGGGGTAAAGTTGAAGTCGAAAAGCTCGCCAGCTACCCAGAACATGCCTTCACGTAGTTTTTCGAGCTGTAGGTATTCTTTTACTTCGTTCTGATCGAGGTCGTACCGGGCTTTTCTTACTTTCTCGGCATAGTAGCGGTAGTCCCAAGGTTCAATTTTGATGTTGGCCCCTTCTTTTTTCGCCAGTGCCTGCATATCGGCCACTTCTTCACGTACGCGGGTAATGGCAGGTGTCCAGACAGCTTCCATCAACTCCACAGCACGTTCAGGCGTTTTGGCCATGGTGTTTTCAAGGCGCCAGTGGGCGTGGGTTTGGTAGCCAAGTAATTTAGCCCGCTCTGCTCTTAGCTGCAGAATTTCGCTAATAATGGCATTGTTGTCGTGTTTGCCACCATTGTCGCCTCTGTTTACAAACATTTTCCAAGCCTTTTCACGAAGCTCCCGGCGATCGGAATAAGTCAGGAAGGGGTCTATAGAGGAGCGGGTGTTGGTAATAACGTATGGTGCTTTGCTGTTTTTGGTTTTGGCAGCGCCTGCAGCCGCTTCGCGCAAAGAGGCAGGTAGTCCGGCCAGGTCGGCCTCGTTCTGTAGCTCCAGCACATAATCTGTTTCGTCGGCCAGCACGTTTTGGCTGAAGTTGGTGAAAAGGCCTGCCAGCTCCTGGTTAATGGCTGACAAGCGCTCTTTTGCCTTAGAATCAAGGCGAGCACCGGACCTAACAAAGTTATTATAGTAGTTTAAGATGAGCCGCTGCTGTTCTGCAGTTAGCTGCGCCTTTTCTGGAGCGTTGTATACTGCCTCAATGCGCTTAAACAAAGCTTCATTCTGCGTAATCTTGTCGGAGTAGGCAGAAAGCTTCGGTGCCATTTCCCGCTCTATTACCTGAAACTCCGGGTTGTTCATGTTAGAGCTCCAGATGCCGTAAATGGTGCGTACACGGTTCATGGCCTGGCCTGCTCGTTCCAGGGCTGTAATGGTGTTTTCAAATGTAGGAGCGGCAGGGTCTGAGGCTATTTTGTCAATTTCGGCCAGGTTCTCAGCCATAGCTGCTTCCAGAGCTGGTTTAAACTGATTAACCTGCACTTGGTCGAAGGGAGGTACACCGCCATAAGGACCAGTCCAATTGGCTACTAAGGGGTTTTGCGGCGCTTGAGCCGGAGCATCTGTTAAAGCCGTAGCATTTGTTTCTGTATTAGATTGTGCTTTCTTGTTCACGCAATTAGTTGTAGCAAAAATGGTGAAGGCGGGTACTGCAAGCAATGCGCCATAATGAACAATTTTTTTTCGCATGTGTAGTTTTTCAAAGGTTAGATGTGTGTAAATGTACGATTGTCGCTTAATTTCAAATATACTACAATCTGGGAAAGCAGGCAACGGCAATTATTCTAATAGAAATGCCCTTCCGGAGGCTTTTCATAGAGTTCAGATAGTAGGCCATAGTTAAGATAAAGAAGTTATGAGTGAAGAGCTCAAGATGAAAAGTATCTCTAAATACAACCATTAAGAAGTTTAACCATCTAGTAATTAATCGTTTACTCAGGCAACAATTGAATTATGCTAATGAAAAAGGCCTTCCGGTGCCCTTTTGTTTTATTTTGGGTAAAGAGCACAATAGTGGTTGGGCAAAAAAAAGCGTCCTACCGGTTGGGCAGGACGCTTTCATAAGAGCAATTGCTATACCTAAGCAGCCACTACGTTAAAACGTACCTGGTGCTTAACTTCTTTGTGCAGAATAAGTGAAGCAGTATATTCGCCGGCAGTTTTCACTTCCTGGTCGAAAGAAATACGCTTACGGTCTACATCAAAGCCTTTTGCTTTCAGTGCGTCAGAAAGCTGCAGTGTAGTAACAGAACCGAAGATTTTACCGGTTTCACCTACTTTTGCTGGTATCTCAAGTATAATTTCGCCGATGCTGTTAGCCAGATCCTGCGCGTCGTTCTTGATTTTATCAGCTTTGTGTGCAGCCTGACGGATGTTTTCAGCTACTACTTTTTTGTTAGACTTGTTAGCCAGAACAGCCAGTCCTTGTGGGATCAGGTAGTTACGGCCAAAACCAGGCTTCACAGTCACGATATCGTTCTTGAAGCCTACGCCTTTCACGTCATCTTTTAATATAATTTCCATTGGTCAGTCCCTCCTTATTTTAAAGAATCAGTTACATAAGGCAAAATAGCAAGGTGTCTTGCTCTTGCAACCGCCTGAGATACTTTGCGCTGGAATTTCAGGCTTGTACCTGTTAATCTTCTAGGAAGGATTTTGCCTTGCTCGTTTACAAACTTCAGTAAGAAGTTACCGTCTTTGTAATCAATGTATTTAATACCGCTTTTTTTGAATCGGCAGTATTTCTGACGGTTTTCCTGCTTGTGTACTTTCTCGTTAACTAAGCTCATGATGCTTTAACCTCCTCTTTTTTAGCTTGTGACTTAAATTCGCCTTTTCTTCTGCGCTCATTGTAAGCAAGTGCATGCTTATCAAGGGCAGTAGTCAGGAAGCGAACAACTTTTTCATCACGGCGATAAGCCAGCTCAAGTGCGTCTACAACTGTAGTAGGAGCAGCAAACTCGATGAGGTGATAGAAGCCTGTTGATTTTTTCTGGATTGGATAAGCCAGTTTACGCAGACCCCAGTTCTCTTCGTGGATAATTTCGGCGCTATTTTCCTTAAGCACCTGTCTGAACTTCTCGACCGTTTCTTGCATCTGTACCTCGTTCAGCAACGGGGTCAGGATGAAGATCGTTTCGTAATTTTTTAATTCCATTTGTGTATGAGAATTTTTTGAATTTAGCCTGCAAATTTACAGCTAATATTTTTGGATTGCAAATGCTTTTTTATTTAAGATAAAGATAGTCACTAAGTTCAGCAGTAGGCAAGATCGGCAGTGCATAAAGCGTTCGCGTAGGCAGGTGCTGCTAATCTAGCTACATATATATATAAGTGTAGATCTTACAGATAAACCTTATAGTAGTGGTTGCCTAAGGTAATAGTAACGGTGTAAATTAGAAAATTACAAATTTGAAGAACAGGAGTGGTAAAGAGCAGTAGTTGTAGAATTGGAAGTATTCAGCAAAGATGATATAAGTTTTCTTTCTTAGTGACAAGTAGCTTTTCATAACAAAGGCTATTTAGAATTAATATAAATAAACAGTGTTGAATCATATTTATAAAAAGATTATTAAGTGAGCAATGATATAAAACATATGTTCCCTGAAATAGGGGAAAAATACGCTTATTTATATTTGATTAATGGATTTCGCATAGTAGATTTGTGCCCATAAGTATTTTCACCATCTACTAAACAAGTTCTCTTGGCTATGATTAGCTGTATACTTAAAGCAAAACACAAATTTCTTATTGCCTTTCTGTTTGCTGTAACTGCTTCTTTCGGAGCTTGGGCACAAGCTAGCGATCCGGCAAATGTTGGTACTAAAGGAGTAGAGCCGGGGGCAACAGCTGGTGCCTCTGACGCCGGAGCAGCCGGCGATCCTGCAGTTATCAGCGCAGGGCAATCTCTCTTCAAAAACAACTGTGCTTCCTGCCACTCTGTGGGTAGCGATGTTGTGGTAGGTCCTGGTCTGCAGGGCATGAGTTCAAGACGCAGCGAATCGTGGTTGATCAAGTGGATTAGAAATTCCCAGTCCCTTATCCAATCAGGAGATGCTCAGGCGGTTGCTGTTTATGAGCAATTCAACAAGCAGGCGATGCCTTCTTTTGCTTTCTCTGATGATGAAATCAAATCTATTATAGCCTATGTGGAATCTGGTATCGATGCCGCACCTGCCGGTGGTACAGATGCTGCCGCAGTAGATGGAACGCAACCTATCGGAACTGAGGCTATAGGCGCTATTGGCGGTTACCTGGATGTTATCCTGGTGGTGCTGATCGTGGTGCTTATTGTGCTGGTAGTAACGCTGTTGCTGATTTCATCAATCCTGAAGAACTACCTGAACAAAAGCAAGCAGCTCGATGAGTATGATAACGAGATCGTTAACCAACGTTTCGACTTTTCTAAAGTTTATAAGTCTAAAGCAGTACGCACCATAGTAACACTGATCTTTGTTGTAGTGCTGATTGATCTAGGCTTAGATAAAGCAATGGGAATAGGGATCCAGCAAGGATATCAGCCTCGTCAGCCAATCGCCTTCTCGCACGCTCTGCACGCTGGAGAACATGAAATTAACTGTAACTACTGCCATACTACGGTGTATGAAAGTAAGAGTGCCAGTATTCCTTCTGCCAATATCTGTATGAACTGCCATAGCCAGATTAAAACAGAATCGCAGGAAATTCAGAAAATCTACCGTGCTCTGGAGCGCAATAAACCAATTGAGTGGGTAAGAATACACAACCTGCCTGACTTGGCCTACTTTAACCACTCACAGCACACACAAGTAGCTGGTGTAGATTGCCAAACCTGTCACGGTCCTATCCAGGAAATGGAAGTAGTTTACCAGTATGCTCCATTAACAATGGGCTGGTGTATCGACTGCCACCGCGAAACTCCTCTTAATACAAAAGGGAACGGCTATTACGACAACCTAGTGAAGTTGCACGAAGCTTCATCTAAGGGAGCTTTCACAGTGGCGTCTAATGGTGGTACAGAATGTTCTAAGTGTCACTATTAATTAAATTCATCTAATTATATAAGTATCCGAGTTCTCTAGATATATTATGCAAGACAGAATTAAATACTGGAAAGGAATTGAGGAGTTAGAAAATACTCCGGAGTTCGCCAAGCATGCTCATAATGAGTTTCCAGAATTCCTGCCGTTAAATGAAACCCCAGCAGACAGCAAGTCTTCCCAGGTTAGTGCTCCAAGAAGAGATTTTTTAAAGCTTCTTGGTTTTGGCCTGGCTGCTGCCACTTTAGCATCTTGTGAGGCGCCTGTAAGAAAGGCGATCCCTTACCTGAACAAGCCTGTTGATGTAGAGCCAGGTGTTGCCAACTGGTACGCTTCTACCTACTTTTCTCATGGTGACTACAACAGCGTTCTGATTAAGACACGTGAAGGCCGACCTATTAAGATCGAGCCAAACCCTATGTCTTCCATTACGCCTATGGGTACAAGCCCAAGAGCACAGGGATCTGTTTTGAATGTGTATGATAACAACAGACTTCGCCACCCACTTATTAAAGGCAAAGAAGCCAAATGGGAGCAGGTAGACCGTGAAATTACTTCACGTCTTTCCGGCATCAACGGCAAAGTAGTACTTGTTTCTTCTACAGTTGCCAGCCCTTCTACCAAACAAGTAATTGATGAATTCGGATCGCGGTTCGGAAGTTTTGAGCACGTAACATACGATGCCAACTCGGCTTCGGCACTTCTTGCTGCCAACGGCGGAACCATTCCTGGATACGACTTTAGCAAAGCAAATATTATAGTAAGTGTTGGAGCAGATTTCCTGGGTTCCTGGATAGCTCCAACTCCTTTCGCCAAACAATACATTCAGAACCGCAAGATCACGAAAGAAAATGCGGCCATGTCGCGCCACTACCAGTTCGAAACTATTCTTTCTCTTACTGGTGCTAATGCCGACATACGCGTGCCTATTAAACCATCGCAGGAGGCTGCTCTTGTTACGGCACTATATAATAGCATCTCCGGCCAGGGCGGCAGTGCTCCTGCCAATGTAGATAGCAAAGTTTTTGCTGCGGCCGTTAGAGACCTTAATGCTAATAAAGGCAAAGCACTGGTTGTTTCCGGTTCTAACGATCCGGCTGTGCAAACAATGATAGCCTCTATCAACCAGACTTTAGGTGCTGCTGGTACTACTATCGATACTGCGTCTCCATATTTTGTAAAACAAGGTAACGACGCTCAAATGATCAGGTTTATAGAAGACATGAATGCCGGAAATATCGGTGCCGTGTTCTTCTACAATGCCAACCCTGCTTACGACCATCCTCTTGCCGATAGGGTAGTAAGCGGACTTGCTAAGGTAGGCTTAAAAGTGTCTTTTGCAGAGCGCAGAGACGAAACAGCATTACTGGTTGATATTGTGGCTCCTGACAGCAATTTCCTGGAGTCGTGGAACGATTATGAGCCGAAGAGAGGATTCCTGAGCCTGGCGCAGCCAGTTATCAGCCCAATCTTCACTACCCGTCAGGTACAGGATAGCTTACTAACCTGGAGCGGTAACTCAACCACCTACTACGACTACATCAGAAATAACTGGAGAAAAGTAGCCACAGGCGATTTCAACACTTTCTGGGATAAAGCAGTACATGATGGCGTTCTGGAAACAGGAGCTTCTATGCTTCGAGTAAACCCTGCAGCCGCTACTTCCGCCACTACTACTGCTGCAAGCAAACCAGCTGGAAATGGCATTGAGGCAGTTGTATATGAGAAGGTACAGATTGGCCCTGGCTATGAGGTAAACAACCCTTACCTCCAGGAAGCTGGCGACCCTATCACAAAAGCTACATGGGGTAACTATGTAACTATCCCCCGCTCAATGGCTGAGTCTGATGAGATGAAGATTGTGCAGGGAGATGTGCTGAGAATTACAACAGCGAATGGCAAAACCATTGAAGCTCCTGCTTTAATTCAGCCAGGTCAGGCACCAGGAACTATAGGTATTGCAATGGGCTATGGCCGCGAACTGGAAGATATGCCAGTAGTAAAAGGTTTAGGTGCTAATGCCTTCCCAATTACAACAGTAGTGAACGGTGGTGTTAGCTACAGCAGTGTAGTTAAAATAGAAAAAACGGACGCTACTTCTCCAATTGCGCAAATGCAGACGCACCACACGATCATGGACCGTTTGGTAGTACAGGAGAATACGCTAGCTAATTACAAAGCTGATCCCAAAAAAGTAACAGAATATATCCGTTTAACGACGCACGATGGCCCGGTAAAACCAGCTACTGTTTCGCTTTGGGATGATTACGAATACAAGAACCACCACTGGGGTATGGTAGTTGACCTTAACTCCTGCATTGGTTGTGGCGCCTGTACACTAAGCTGTAATATAGAGAACAACATTCCAGTAGTAGGTAAAGCAGAGGTAATCAATCGCCGTGAAATGCACTGGATGCGTATCGACCGTTATTACAGTGCTAAGGAGCATGAGGAGAAAGATTACGCTGAAATGGAACATCCGGCCGATAACCCAACGGTTATTTTCCAGCCGATGATGTGCCAGCACTGTAACCACGCTCCATGTGAAACAGTTTGTCCTGTGGCGGCTACCATGCACAGTTCAGAAGGTATCAACCAAATGGCTTATAACCGTTGCGTAGGTACTCGTTACTGTGCAAACAACTGCCCTTACAAAGTGCGTCGTTTCAACTGGTTCGCCTATGCTAATAACGACAAGTTTGATTACAATATGAACAACGACCTCGGCAAAATGGTGCTGAACCCAGACGTGGTAGTTCGTTCAAGAGGTGTAATGGAGAAATGCTCTTTCTGTGTGCAGCGTGTGCAGCTTGGTAAGCTTGAGGCAAAACGTGAGAATAGAAGACCTAAGGATGGAGAGATTGTTTCTGCCTGTGCTCAGTCCTGCCCAACAGACGCCATCATATTTGGTGACATGCTTGATCCGGAAAGCCGAATAGCACAAGTGCTTGCCAAAGAAGAAGGCGAGCGTGCATTCCACGTGCTGGAAGAAATCAACACGCAGCCAAACGTAACTTACCTGACTAAAATTAGAAACTTAGCTTAAAATAAATTTAGATAGCGTTATGCAGCATGTATCTCCGATAAGAGAGCCTCTTGTAACGGGGGGGAAAACATACCACGACATTACTGAAGATGTCTGCAGACAGGTGGAGGCAAAACCCAACATGCGTTGGGCCATTGCTCTAGCCGTTGCCCTGGTAGGTTTTGCTATTTTTTGTTACTCTGTTTACCGCACCCTTTGGTACGGTATAGGGGAGTGGGGCCTTAATAAAACAGTAGGTTGGGCATGGGATATCACCAACTTCGTATGGTGGGTAGGTATCGGTCACGCCGGTACACTTATCTCCGCTATCCTTTTGCTATTCCGTCAGAAGTGGAGAACTTCTATCAACCGTGCTGCGGAAGCGATGACGATTTTCGCGGTAATTTGCGCGGCGATGTTCCCGGTACTACACATGGGCCGTCCATGGATGGCGCTATGGGTACTTCCGTTGCCAAACACATATGGTTCACTTTGGGTAAACTTTAACTCGCCACTCCTTTGGGACGTATTTGCCATCTCTACTTACTTCTCGGTTTCGTTAGTGTTCTGGTACATTGGCCTTATTCCTGACTTTGCTACTATCCGCGACCGTGCCACTGGCCCAATTGCTAGAAGAGCTTATGCCTTTCTTTCTTTTGGATGGACTGGTTCAGCAAAAGCCTGGTCACGTTACGAAACTGTTTCTTTAATTCTGGCTGGCTTAGCTACTCCACTCGTACTTTCAGTACACACCATTGTATCTTTCGACTTTGCAACCTCAGTTATTCCAGGCTGGCACACAACTATATTCCCTCCATATTTTGTGGCTGGAGCGATCTTCTCAGGCTTCGCCATGGTGTTAACCCTGATGATCATTACACGGAAGGTATTTAAACTGGAAGATTATATTACACTCGAGCACATCGAGTCGATGAACAAGGTAATTATCCTTACCGGATCTATTGTAGGTGTGGCTTATATTACGGAGTTCTTTATTGCCTGGTATTCTCAGGTGGAATATGAGCAGTACGCATTTATAAACCGTGCAACTGGCCCTTACTGGTGGGCTTACTGGTCTATGATGACTTGTAACGTGATTACGCCGCAGTTATTCTGGTTCAGAAGCATTCGCAGAAGCCTTACTGCTACTTTCATCATTACGATCTTCGTTAACATCGGTATGTGGTTTGAGCGTTTCGTAATTATCGTTACTTCGCTACACCGCGATTACCTGCCATCTTCTTGGGCTATGTTCTCTCCAACCAGTATCGATATTGGTGTGTATGTAGGAACAATAGGCTTATTCTTTACCCTGTTCTTACTGTTCGCTAAGTTCTTCCCGGTAATTAACATGGCAGAGGTTAAAGCCATTCTGAAATCTTCTTCAGAGGTGAAGCCTCATCACCAGCATCACTCTAACACGATGCATGGCACTGCAAAGGATTCTAACTCTAATACATCTCATAGCAATGAATAAAAAGTTTGTTCTAGGTATCTACGATGATGAAGATGTCCTGCTGACGGCCATCGAAAACGTACGGGCTGCTGGTACCAAAATTTATGAAGTCTTCTCACCTTATCCTGTACACGGTATAGATGATGTATTAGGTATTAAAAGATCTCGACTGCCAATTGCAGCCTTCTTTTTCGGATTATTCGGAACCTCATTCGCTTTGTGGATGCAGATCTGGATGCTCGGTTTTGACTGGCCGATGATTATTGGTGGGAAGCCTCATATTGCCTTGCCATCTTTTATACCAGTAACATTTGAACTTACAGTTCTATGTGCAGCTCATGGTATGGTAATCACCTTCTTTATCGTTACAAAACTTAAACCTTCTATGAAGGTGCCTGTTTTTGATAAGCGCTCCACTGATGATAAGTTTGTAATGGCTATCGAGGTAAAAGATGGTGAAACTGATCTTGCCGCATTAAATAACCTGCTTCGCACAAATGGTGCTATAGAAGTAAATCAGAAGGAGGTGCTGAAATAATGAAAAGTTTATCTACAATAGGTTTAAAAGCTTCTGCTTTAATTTTCGCTACGGCTGCCCTTGTGGCCTGTAAAAATGAGCAAGATCCGGGCTTGGAATATGCTCCCGATATGTACAATGCTATTCCGTTAGAGCCATATTCTCAAATCAAGCCAAGTCTTTATAATCCTGGTGGATTGAATATGCGTGAACCAGCTCAGGGAACAGTAGCTCGGGGCAAAATGGGGTATACCATGTACCTTTCTTCCGACACGGCTGAGGTGGCTGGTGTTGAACTCAAAAATCCACTAGCTAAAAATGCTCAAAACCTGGAAGAAGGTAAGGTTCTTTACTCACGCTTCTGCGCTCCATGCCATGGCGAACAAGGTGATGGTCAAGGTAAAGTAGGTATCAAGTTCAAAGGTGTTCCTTCATATACAGCTGGCCGTGTGGCTACCCTGCCTGAAGGACATATTTACCACGTAATTACCAATGGTAGAGGTCGTATGCGTCCGCACGGTACGCAGGTGAACCCTACGGAGCGCTGGAAAATTGTGATGTATGTGCAGCAATTGCAAACAGGGGAAGCTGATGCCGGAACAGCTACAGATCCTAAGGCACAGCAGGAAGCAAGTGGTGATGCAGGTACAGAAAATCCAGTAACTGGTACTACTCCAAATAACTAACGTCTAAGGCAAAATTTTAAAAGGATAATGACAGAAGAAAGACTCATCATTTCGAGAAAGACTAATAATAAGTTTTTCTTAATGATAGCTATAGGTGTTGTTTTACTTATAGTAGGTATTATTGCCATGGCCATGGGATGGGGTGGAGAACACCATGCCGCTGAAGCTGCCCACGGAGAGGCTGCTGCTGCCCATGAACCTGCTTCTTGGGTGAAGAGGCTTTACGTGAACCTGTGGCTCAACAATGTATATTTCACGGGTATAGCCTTGATTGGTGTATTTTTCGTGGCTGTACAGTATGTAGCGTATGCAGGCTGGTCAGTATTGATCAAAAGAATTCCAGAGGCATTAGGTTACTACCTTCCAATTGGTGGTGCCGTTATGCTAATCGTGTTTTTATTAGGTGGTCATGATATTTTCCATTGGACACACGACTACCTGTATGATGTGAATCATCCTCAGTATGATCCGATTATAGCAGGAAAGAAACCTTACTTGAACTTCGTGTTCTTCCTGGTAAGAATGATTGTTTATTTCGGTCTGTGGATCTTATTCTTCAACTGGTTAAGAAGAAATTCTATTGCTGAAGACTTACAAGGCGGTACATCTTACTATCACAAAAGCATCCGCATTTCGGCTATGTTCCTGGTAGTGTTTGGTGTAACTTCTTCTATGTCTGCCTGGGATTGGGTACTGTCTATTGACACTCACTGGTTCAGTACCATGTTTGGATGGTATGTATTCGCCAGCTGGTGGGTATCAGGTTTAGCTGCTATTACTTTAACTGTTATAATTCTTAAACAGAATGGTTACCTGAAAATGGTAAATGCAAACCACTTGCACGACTTAGGTAAATTCTGCTTCGCATTCTCTATTTTCTGGACATATGTTTGGTTCTCACAGTTCATGCTGTACTGGTACGCCAACATTCCGGAAGAAGTAATTTACTTTACGGAGCGTTTAGGAGGTTATGACGGTAAATATTTAGGTATATTCTTCGCTAACCTAGTTATCAACTTTGCTTTCCCTTTCCTGGTGCTAATGACGAGAGATGCAAAACGCCAGATGATCATGCTCAAGCTGGTTACTATTGCTATTCTATTCGGTCATTGGTTAGATTTCTACCTCATGATGATGCCTGCGACCATGCGCGGCGATGCCGGATTTGGCTTCATAGAAGTAGGTACAGCACTTGTGTTCTTAGGCGTGTTCCTGTTTACGTTTGCAAAAGGCCTATCAAAAGCGTCTCTTGTACCTGTAAACCACCCATTCCTGGAAGAGAGTATTCACCATCATGTATAGAGACAATACTAAAAGCGTTATATAATGATTACGTTCGCCATTGGTTTATCCATTTTTCTATTAATTGTAGTCCTATTTCTGCTTTTCAGGATAGGAACCCTTGCCTCTATTTTCAGAGGGTCCAGCCAGAGGGCATTAGGAACTACTAAAACAAGTAACAAAGTAAATAGTACACTTTTATTAATATTCCTCATAGGAGGGGGAGCTGCCTTCTTCTGGTCTTTTGCTCAGTCGTGGGATGAGATGAACCAACCATTGGCCTCCGTTCACGGGGAGTGGACAGACAGCTTATTCTGGACTACCATGGTTGTTATCGGTATTGTGTTTGTAATTACACAAATATTACTTTTTGTGTACTCTTACAAATACCAACACCAAGACAATAAAAGAGCTTACTACTATCCGCACAACAACAAAATAGAAATTGTGTGGACTTTAATTCCTGCTGTTGTAATGGCACTTCTTGTGTTTGCAGGCTGGAAAACATGGACCAAAATTACAAGTGCTGCTCCTGAAGAAGCTGTTGTGGTAGAGGTTGTTGGTAAGCAGTTTAACTGGATAGTTCGATACCCAGGTGCCGATGGCAAATTGGGTGTAGCAAACTATAAGCTAATTGATGCTGTAAACGAGCTTGGAGTAGATTTTAGTGATCCTAACTCACATGATGACTTCATGCCAATGCAGTTGCACGTTCCGAAAGGCAAGCCGGTTCTCCTCAAGATCAGAGCAAGAGATGTAATTCACAGTGTGTTTATGCCTCATTTCCGATTGAAAATGGATGCAGTGCCTGGTATGCCAACAAAGTTCTGGTTTGTTCCAACTAAAACTACGGCAGAAATGCGTAGCGAAACTGGTAACGCAGACTTTAATTACGAATTAGCTTGTACTGAAATTTGTGGTCGTGGCCACTTTGCAATGCGCTTCATAGTGGTTGTAGATGAGCCTGAAGATTATGAAGAGTGGTTAGCCCAACAAAAACCATTTGTTGAGCAGAACCCGGACATATTAGCTAAGTTTTCTTCTCCTTCTCAGGAGCAGTTAGTTTTGAGCAAAGAGGCTGAGAAAGCAGAAGAAGTAAAATCAGAGTTGTAGCATTTAAATACGTTTGACTATGTCTAGTGCAGATATCTCCATTCATAAAGATGTACATCATGCGCATGATGAGCATGATCATCATCACGATCAAAATTTCATTGAGAAGTATATCTTTAGCCAGGACCATAAAGTTATTGGGAAGCAGTTCCTATTTATGGGTATATTCTGGGCCTTTATTGGTGGCTTTCTTTCTATCCTGTTCCGTTTACAATTAGGATGGCCAGAAGCTACGTTTACCTTTCTGGAACCTATTCTGGGAGGCTGGATAGAAAACGGTAAGTTAAACCCGGAGTTTTACCTGGCTATGGTTACTATGCATGGTACCATCATGGTATTCTTCGTTTTAACAGCCGGCCTAAGTGGAACATTTTTTAACTTCCTTATTCCGTTGCAGATTGGTGCCCGTGATATGGCATCAGGCTTTATGAACATGCTTTCTTTCTGGTTCTTCTTCTTAGCCAGTGTTATTCTGTTCATATCGCTTTTCCTTGATTCAGGACCTGCAGCTGGTGGTTGGACGGTTTATCCTCCGCTAAGCGCATTACCACAAGCCATTGAAGGATCTAAATCAGGTATGACACTTTGGCTTGTTGCCATGGCGCTGTTCATTGTTTCGCAGTTATTAGGTGGTGTAAATTATATTACCACTGTAATTAACTTAAGAACAAAAGGCATGTCTATGACTAAAATGCCACTTACCATCTGGTCGTTCTTTTTAACTGCCGTTCTTGGTCTGCTTTCTTTCCCAGTTCTTTTTTCAGCAGCTTTACTTTTGATCTTCGACAGAAGCTTTGGTACTAGTTTCTACTTGTCAGATATTTATATTGCTGGTGAGGCTTTAGCAAATACAGGAGGTTCTCCAATTCTTTTCCAACACTTGTTCTGGTTCCTTGGGCACCCTGAGGTGTATATTGTGATCCTGCCAAGCTTTGGTATGGTATCAGAAGTTATCTCTACTAACGCACGTAAACCTATTTTCGGTTACCGTGCCATGATTGGTTCCTTATTAGGTATTGCATTACTTTCTTTTGTTGTATGGGCTCACCACATGTTCGTGACAGGTATGAATCCTTTCCTTGGATCTGTGTTCATGTTCCTTACACTAATTATTGCGGTTCCATCTGCAGTAAAAGTGTTTAACTGGTTGGCTACGCTATGGAGAGGTAACATCCGCTTTACTGCTGCTATGATGTTTTCTATCGGTTTTGTGTCACTATTCATCTCAGGTGGTTTAACAGGTATTATTCTGGGTAACTCCTCTCTGGATATTCACTTGCACGATACTTACTTCGTAATTGCCCACTTCCACCTAGTAATGGGTGCAGCAGCATTCTTTGGTATGTTTACCGGTGTTTACCACTGGTTCCCTAAGATGTTTGGCCGTATGATGGATGAGAAGTTAGGTTATGTTCACTTCTGGTTAACCTTCGTGGCTGTTTACTTGGTATTCATGCCGATGCACTATTTAGGTATTGCCGGTTTCCCAAGAAGATATTATTCCTGGACTACCTTTGATTCGTTCAGCATGTTTAGCGACATGAACGCCTTTATCAGTATTGCTGCTATCATAGGTTTTGGAGCACAGTTTATCTTCCTCTTCAACTTTATCTATAGCATCTTTAAAGGACGTCGCGCCAGCATGAACCCATGGCACTCAAATACTTTAGAGTGGACAACTCCTCCGTTACCAGGACATGGTAACTGGCCAGGTGAAATTCCTGCGGTATACAGATGGCCATACGATTATAGCAAACCAGGTGCTCCTGAAGACTATATTCCTCAGACGGTACCATTCTCAGAAACGCAGTCTTCCAACCTGCCACACGAGAAAGATTTAGAATAGCTTTTTCATTAATGACAAATAAATCTTTTCCTGAAAAAAGGTTTAGAAATATTGGGGTAATTACAGTTGTAGCTGTTTACTTCTTAATATTAGTCGGAGGAATCGTGCGAAGCACTGGTTCAGGAATGGGATGCCCGGACTGGCCTAAGTGTTTTGGCAGTTGGGTTCCTCCGACTGATGTTAATCAATTACCAGACGATTATCTGGAGGTTTACAAGCAAAAGCGGATTGAGAAGAATCAAAAACTGGCTGCTTCCCTTGACCGCTTAGGTTTTGAAGAGATTTCAACTGAAATATTTTCTCATCCAAGCCAGTATATCGAAACAGAGTTTAATGTTACCAAAACCTGGATCGAGTACTTAAACAGGTTAGTTGGTGTTCTAATTGGTATTTTTATTTTTCTAACTGTTATTTACTCATTCCCTTACCTGAAAAAGGATAAAGCTGTTTTTTTCCTATCACTGGTAAGCTTTATCATCGTAGGGATCCAAGGCTGGTTAGGGTCTATTGTGGTATCCACCAATCTGCTACCGGTCACTGTAACAGTTCATATGGCTCTAGCATTGGTTTTGATAGCCTTGTTGGAGTATGTGTTGATTAGATCTCAATCTTATACCCTTACTAAAAGCTATCAATTCTCTGGTGCGACCAATGGTTTACTTATTTTTGTAACTGTTATTACCTTTGTTCAAATTCTTATCGGAACGCAGGTTCGCGAAGAAATAGATGTGGTATCATTCGCGATGAATGGTGCCGGTAGAGAAAGTTGGATTGATCAATTAGGAGATACTTTTTACGTGCATCGCTCTTTTTCAATTGTGCTGTTAGTCCTTAATCTTTGGTTGGCTTATCAGGTGTACAAATTGAAAAACAGTACGATGAGGTTACTGTGTAACTGGATGTTGGTAGTTTTGGGAATTGAAGTAGCAATTGGAGTGTTGATGGCTTATTTCGCCATACCACCTATACTGCAACCGTTACACCTTACCATTGCCACTATTCTGTTCGGTATACAGTTTTGGATGATAATTATTTACAATTATGCTTCTAAAGGAGCACCAAATAAGACAATAGTAGCAGTTAGATAATGTATACACATAAATCCAACCTGATATTGTCTGATTTACTCATGACAAATAAAGCAACAGAATACTTTAAACTTTTAAAGTTCAGGCTGAGCTTTGTAGTTGCTTTTTCTAGTGCTATAGGGTTTATTTTGGGTCGTTTAGAGACTTCTTATCTAAATGTAGCCCTCGTATTTGTTGCAGGTTTACTTGTAACGGGTGCCGCTAACATTATTAACCAGATTCTGGAGAAGGATCTGGATAAGATGATGAAGCGAACTTCGAAGCGTCCGATTCCTACCGGGCATTTATCAGTTACGGAGGCTATTATATTTGGAGCCATCATTGGTCTGACTGGTTTGTCCATTCTTTGGTTTGTATTTAATCCTCTGTCTGCGGCTCTATCGCTCTTATCCTTAATTCTTTATGGTTTTGTGTATACTCCAATGAAGCGCATCAGTCCCATTTGCGTGTTTATTGGAGCCATTCCTGGCGGCTTGCCTCCGCTTATTGGATGGGCGGCAGCTACAGGTGTATTGGGTGTAGAAGCATGGATTCTTTTTGGCATACAGTTTATTTGGCAGTTCCCTCATTTTTGGGCCATAGCTTGGGTACTCGACGACGATTACAAAAAGGCTGGTTTTAAAATGTTGCCTATGTCTGGCGGAAAGAATCTCAAGACGGCAATCCAGATTATGATTTATACTCTTGTGTTAATTCCGCTTAGCTTGTTACCCTTACAATTTGGTATGACCGGTGCCACTTCTGCACTTGTTGCTGTGGTTTGTGGAGTTCTTTTTCTTGCTCAAACATTTTACCTCATGCGAACATGCTCTAAGAAAGCAGCTATGAATATTATGTTTGGATCGTTTTTGTATCTGCCTATTGTGCAGATAGCTTTTGTGTTGGATAAAGTGTAAATGTAATGATGGTGGCTAATAAAATAGATGAAGAAAATACTTCGGCAGGAGTGCATCCGCTAAAGTTTTCGTTGTGGTTGATTATTATTAGTATAATTATGATGTTTGCAGCTTTTACAAGCGCTTACATCGTAAGAAGGTTTGAAGGCAATTGGCTGGAGTTCGAACTTCCTTCTGCTTTTCTTATCAATACTATAATCATTTTGTTAAGTAGCGTTTCTATGCAGGTGGCACACAATGCCGCAAAGAAAAATAACATGCCTCTTTTAAAAATGATGCTTCTGCTCACCATTGGTTTAGGTATCGCCTTTTTAATAGGTCAGCTAAACGCCTGGGGAGAATTAGTGACCAACAAAATTCATTTCGGTGGATCTGGAAGTAACCCTGCTGGTTCTTTTATGTATGTATTAACAGGTGTTCATGGTTTTCACCTGATCACAGGCCTTATTTTTCTTATAATTGTACTTTGGTCTAGTTTGAAATTTAAAGTACATTCCAAAAATATGCTGCGAATGCAGTTATGTACCATCTACTGGCACTTTTTAGGTGGACTTTGGCTATATTTGTATATCTTTTTAAGAATAAATCACTAAACACGTTTTTATTATATCAATATGTCTACTTCAACTACGCTGGAAGCACCAAATTCAGGTACATGGGACGGTGGCAACGAGCCATTAAAAGCGAGCTATGGAAAACTCATGATGTGGTTTTTCCTGCTGTCAGATGCATTTACTTTTGGCGCGTTTCTGATAGTTTACGGTTTATCACGTCATAAACATTTGCCTTATACAGGTGATCCGGATGCTTTTACTTTTTCAACTCAATGGTGGCCGATTCCAGAGAAAGTCTATAATGCTTTTCCTGGTTTGCATGGAGTAGACCTTCCGCTGGCATTTGTTGCCCTCATGACTATGATCCTCATCCTAAGTTCAGTAACTATGGTACTGGCCGTGGAAGCAGGACATAGAATGGATAAAAATGATGTGCAGAAATGGTTGTTGTGGACTATTTTGTTTGGTAGTATTTTCTTAGGTTGCCAGGCGTGGGAGTGGGCACACTTTATATCAGGAGATGAAACGGGTATGACTTTATCTGATGGTACGCAGATTTTTGGTGCGAACCTAACTGTAAATCAATACGGCCCGCCATTGTTTGCCGATCTCTTCTTCTTTATCACCGGTTTTCATGGTACACACGTATTCTCTGGTGTAGTCCTACTCATTATGATCTTCATTAATACTGTTAATGGTGTATATCAGAAACGTGGACATTACGAGATGGTGGAAAAAGTAGGTTTGTACTGGCACTTTGTAGATTTAGTGTGGGTATTTGTGTTCACCTTCTTCTACCTGATCTAATACCTGAAAAGTAGTTAAAACTAAATAAATAGACTTTTTAGTCGTTCTAAAATAGATACTGATAGTTATGGCAATGCATTCTGATCATTCACACGATTTTGACCATACCGGAGATATTCCGAAGCCGCAAACAAAAGCAATCTGGAGAACCTTCTTTATTCTGGTTGCCCTTACAGCGGTAGAGTTCTTGTTTGCTTTTACAATGGATGCCGGAACACTCCGAAACGCAATATTCATTATCTTAACTGTTTTCAAAGCATTTTATATTGTTGCTGAGTTTATGCACTTAAAGCATGAGACAAAAGCATTAATATGGTCTGTTATGTTGCCAATGGCCCTGGTAGTTTGGTTAATGGTTGCTCTTATTTCAGAAGGAAGTTATTACTTCGATTCTGTGACTAATTACTTTAAATAAACATATAAGATGAATCCTGTAAAGGCACTAATATTAGGTTTCCTATTATTAGTGCCTATTCTTGCTTTTTTATTTATAGGTACTTTTGGTGAACACCATTTTACCTTAAAGCATTATTTCCCTGAAGTAGATGCTCAAGGAGAAATTATGACAAATGCTGCCGGAGACACTGTGTTCAAAAAAATTCCACCTTTTGAATTAACTTCCCAAACAGGGCAGAAAATTTCAGGGGATGATCTGGAAGGCAGTATGTACGTGGTTAATTTCTTTTTTGCCTCTTGCCCAGATGTTTGTAAAAAGATGTCCTCTCAGTTAACTCGGGTGCAGGAGAAATTTCAGGATACTCCAGATGTAAAGCTTGTTTCAATTTCCATTAACCCGGAACATGATACTGTTGAAGTATTGCAGAAATACGCAGACATGTATGGTGCAGATGAAGATAAATGGTACTTCCTGACCGGTGACCGTAAAGAGATTTATTCACTCGCTGAAAAGGGTTTTTACTTGCCGGTGCAGCAGGTGGCTGGGCAGCAAGACTTTATACATAGCGAACGATTTCTTTTGGTAGATAAGAACCGCCGTGTACGCGGAATTTATGACGGAACTGATAGAGAAGATGTGGATAGACTAATATTAGAGATAAACGTTCTGTTGGATGAATACAGTAAAAGTAAATAATCAGGGTACTTCAAATGATAAGAAGTTTCTGATTTTAATTGCCATATTATCTGTGGCAATACCCATTGTAGTGGCTATGTTGTTTTTTATGCCAAAAGAAGGTAGTTCTAAGGTTGATGTATCCTTTCTTCCTGCTTTTCATGCCATTCTTAATTCACTGACCGCTATCGCGCTGGTAATTGGGTTTATCAACATCAGGCGTGGGAATATCCTGAATCACAGGGCTGCTATGTTAACAGCTTTCGGCTTGTCAGCAGTTTTTCTAGTATCCTATGTTACGTACCATTTCTTGGGAGAGCGAACCATTTACGGTGGCGACGGTTTTCTGAAAATTTTCTATTACTTTATTTTGTTAACCCATATTGTGTTAGCGGTAGTAATTGTTCCACTGGTACTGTTATCAGTATATTTTGGCATCACTGATCAAAGATCAAAGCACCGCCGTATTTCTAAATGGACTTTTCCGGTTTGGTTGTATGTGGCCGTAACAGGAGTACTGGTTTATATACTTATTTCACCGTATTATAGTTAAGTACTTCCGGTCTAACGTTCTTTGTTTTCACAAGTTATGGAAAGGAAGGCATGAACCTCTTTATTCGTATTTGCCTCCTGAAGGCCTGTTTTATTAGAATAATTTGAAATTTTACCATTTACCTTTAAGCTGTACCATAAGATGATGGCTATATATAATTCACTGCAAAAGTTTTTAATAATTTTTGGCCTTATACTTACCTTCTCTTTGGGCTCCACCACAGCTTATAGCCAATGTGCTATGTGCCGGGCAACTGTTGAGTCTAACGTAGGTACCGGTAGCAAGGAGCCAGAATCTGATGTAGGATCAGGTCTAAATACCGGAATTCTTTACCTTATGATTATCCCTTATCTGTTAGTAGGAACAGTGGGCTTGCTGTGGTATAAAAGCAGCCGTAAAAAGAATAGCTAAATCTGTCTGGTTAGTAGCTTGCTAACAGCCCTCTTTGTGAAGTATTGGCTTGGGTATTACTTTTCCCACCGAACCTCTATTATTAACCTGATGCGCTAGCATTGCCTGGTTTATAAATTTATTTGCAGCTAAAGTTAGGTTATAAACGTGTAAAATAACTATAGCTTGTAAATTGAAGATTGGTGTTATACTATTTTTTAATAGGCCTCCTCACCTAGTAACTTGAGTATGACATCCTGCAATATTTTTGTATCCGCGCCTTTTAAATTAGATACCTCCGTGTCTTGATGCTCTCCAATACTATTCTGGCACTAAATTCGATCGTAGTTATAGCGGCAAGTAAGGAGTTCCTTTAAAGGAATAGCACTTCTGTGTCGTTTTACTTATTTTCGTAGATAAACTAATCTGCTTTGAATCGAAAGGTTACGCCTGTCCTTTTACTAATCCTAGCGTTGTTGTGCTTTTTAGCTACGGCTGCGTTACATTTCAATTTCTTGTTATCAAAGCCAACTGGTAACTACGAATCTGTGGTGGAGACTATTGGTGAGCAGGTAGAAGCTAGTATTGAGGCTGCTCACGACGATGCCATGCTGGTTGGAAAACAACTAGAGCAGCATACTTTGTCTTTTTCCAGGTTATTGGGCCAAACCAATTATCCGACTTTTGTTTACAGTAACGATCGGTTGGTTTTCTGGTCAGACCATACCATTATTCCTGATCTAGATTATCCTCCGAAAACAAAAAGGCCTATAACAGTTCGAAATGCGTATGGTGCTTTTATTGTGGTACCTCATCAGGTTCGAAGTTATAATATCCTGGTGTTTATTCCTCTCCAGATCGATTACCGAATAAGTAATGACTACCTTTCTTCGGGGCTTCAGAAAAACATATTTGGCAACATTACAGCTGCTTTAGTGCTAGAGCCTTTGCCTCAATTGCCTAAGGTTTCCACAGCAGACGGCGAGTTTTTGTTTTCGCTTGATTTTGGTGTTGCCAGAACAGAAGCCGGATCAAGTATATTGGAATTCATGCTTTTCTCTGCGGGCTGCTTATTGTTTATATTATTTGCTTTGGCAAGAGCCAGAGCATTAATTCGTAAAGGCAGGTTTAATGAAGGAGTGTTCCTGCTGCTGCTCTTGCTTTTAGTATTCAGGGTGCTCCTGCTTTTCCTCAACCTGCCTTTTAGCCTTGCCGATATTGAGTTATTCGACCCTCGGGTTTATGCAGCTTCTTTTTGGTCGCCGTCGGTAGGAGATATGGCCATTAACATGCTTTTGCTCGGTGTAGTAGCCTGGGCAGCGGCTTACTTATTTAAAAAGAATGAAGTTACCCGGCAGTTAAAGTTATTGAAAAAAGGAAAAGTGAGGCAGCTACTAGTTGGCTGCTTCTGTGCATTCTTTTTGCTGCTCGCCATACTTTACCAATTTTATTACGGCATTTATCATAACTCTCCGCTGGTGCTCGATATTAGCCAGTCCTTAGAGTTTACTAAGTATAAAATTATTATTTACGGTGTCATGTTTTTGCACACCGTTTCTCTGTGCGTATTTACTTACATTCTGGCTACAGTAGTTTCTGTATTATTGCAGCTGGAAGAGAAAATATGGGTTTATAAAGTATTGGGTGCAATTGCTCTGGGGCTATTTGTATTTACCCTTTGGTTAACACCGCACCTGAGCGGGCTTGTGCTAATCGGTGTCTGCTTCTGGTTGCTCGTTGTTATGTCCGCACAATACCGGCATGCAGTCAGCTTTCCGTACAGGAGCTATTTGTTTATCTTTATTATTATTTCCATTAGCGCCTTAACAGGTGCTACGGCTATTTATACCCATTACCAGAATGAGCTGAAAGAGTATAAACAAAAGTTTGGTCGTACCATTCTGGAAGAGAATGATGTATTGGGCGAATATCTTTTGGAGGATGTGGCGGCTAAAATTGCTGCTGATCCGCTTATACAACTTAAAATGAAGGGTCCTTATGTAGATCCTTATTTTATCAGAAGAAAAATTTCCAAGCAGTACCTTCGAGATTATTTTGATAAATATGAGACCAATGTACTGCTTTTCGATAGCGATGGGCTAGCCTTAGAAAGTGCAGACAGTGCCGTGCCAACCCTGCAGGAATTATTAGCCAAATACGATACGCCTCAAACCAGAACCGAACATAGAAACTTGTTCCTGGTGCGTGAGCCTGGCAAATTTAATACCCGTACTTACCTGAAGGTAATTCCTGTTCCTATCAATAACTGGCAGAGGGGCACCATTATTCTGCAGCTCAGTCTCAAGAGGTTGCTGCCTAATAGTGTGGTGCCGGAACTTCTGGTAGACCAGAAACACAACCAGCCGTTTCGGGCAGACAGGTTGAGTTATGCTTTGTATGATAATGGCAAATTAAGCTATAGTGAAGGAGAATATGATTATGCCACCAACTTTAGTAAACCGCTGCTAAACAGAAGTGAGCTTTACAGGAAAGGCACAACCAACGATGGTTATCATCATGTTGGCATTCGCAACGAAAAGGTGCAGGAGCAGGTGCTGGTTATTACTACTGAACAGTACGGAGGAAGAGAACTACTATCTAATTTCTCCTTTCTGTTCCTGTTTTTTACCGCAGGTGTAATTATATGCGTGTTAGTGGGGCTGTTGCTGCAGCGTCGTCGTTTTAAGGCGTATAGCCCCAATTTCAGTACTAAAATTCAGATTTTCCTGAACTTCGGTATTTTACTGCCGCTGTTGCTGGTTAGTCTTGTTACGGCAAGCTTAGTAACTGCATCTTATCGAAAAGACCTGATGCGCTCTTATGAGCAAAGGGGCGAAGCGATTCAACAAAACCTCAGAAGGGTGCTGAACCGGGACCTGATGGTGCAGAAGAACTGGCTATTGCGGCATGTGCTGGAAGTGGCTTCCATTTCGGAAGCGGATGTAAATGTTTACAACCGCCATGGTAGGTTGCTGGTAACCAGCCAGCCTCTCATTTTTGAAGCAGGTTTGCTTTCGCAGTTGATTAACCCGGAGGCTTTTGCGGCTATTTCCGAGAGGCAGGCGCTGCGGGTGCTCTTAGATGAGCAGGCAGGTAACCTCACTTTTAACGCTGTATACCTGCCACTCCACGAAGGAGAAAAGTCTGACCAGATTGCAGGTTTTATAGGCATCCCGTTTTTTAATTCAGAGAAACAGCTCGACCTGAAGCTGATTGAATTAATTACTACCATCATGAACATTTTTACAGTAATGTTTATGATGTTTATCGTGCTTACATTTTTTGCTTCCAGGGCACTAACTGTACCCCTTCGTATGTTGGCTAATAAGCTAAAGCAAACGTCTTTAACCGGAAAAAACGAAATGCTTGCTTATGAAGGCGCTGACGAAATAGGAATGCTGGTGCAAGAGTACAACAGAATGCTACTGACACTGGAGCAGAACAAGATAGAACTGGCCATGCGCGAGAAGGAAGCGGCGTGGCGTGAGATGGCGCGGCAAGTGGCACACGAAATCAAAAATCCGCTTACTCCTATGAAGCTCTCGCTGCAGTACCTGCAAAAAGCCATAGCCGAGAAAAAGCCAAATACTGAGCAACTCATCGATAAGATTTCGCATACCCTTATTACTCAGATAAATATACTAAGCGACATAGCTACGTCGTTTTCTAATTTTACCTCCATGCCAGAACCAAAGGCCGAGCTGATGGATATGGCGGAAGCATTGCGCAAAGCAGTAGACCTGCACCACGACACGGCTACAGCAACTGTTACCACAGCTATACCTGGCCATCCAGTTATGGTGATGGCAGATGAAAGCCTGATGGTGCGGTGCTTCAACAACCTACTACTGAATGCTATTCAGGCTGTTCCTACAAACAGGCAACCACAATTACGGGTATCTCTGGAGACACAACCTGAAAATAAAGTTTTAATTTCCATACAAGACAATGGGAACGGCATTCCGGCAGAAATCCGGAACAGGGTGTTTATTCCAAATTTCAGTACCAAGTATTCTGGGTCGGGTATAGGATTGGCTGTGGCTAAAAAGGGAATAGAAAATGCAGGCGGAAGTATCTGGTTTGAGACGGAGGAAGAAAAAGGCACTACATTTTTTATACTATTACCCTTGGCA
Organism: Pontibacter sp. 13R65; assembly: GCF_047525655.1. NCBI lineage: Bacteria > Pseudomonadati > Bacteroidota > Cytophagia > Cytophagales > Hymenobacteraceae > Pontibacter > Pontibacter sp. 13R65. The sequence continues at coordinate 142,831 of NZ_JBLIQL010000006.1, read as the reverse complement.
CAGCCAATATGAGGCAGCTGTACCTTATACTATTCTTTTTCAGTTTTAGCTTACCTGTACTGGCACAGGCACCGGTCAGTAACAAGCGCTGTGTCCGGATACCTGTATCCGCTGACCCTGTCGTACTCGATACCCTCACACTGCTACCCTCTTCCGTTGCTTTTGTAGGCGCCCGAAACAAAGAATACGAATTCGATTACAATTTTTCTACCAACGAGTTTAAACTCACCAAGGTACCTGTTCCTGATTCAGCAGGTGCCAGGAATGCCGATTCGGTATTGGTCTGTTTTAGGGTAATGTCGCTTAACCTGACGAAGCCAGCATACAAAAGAGACATTGCCAAATTAGATGTAAGCTCGTTTAAAGACAATTTTTACCAGGAGGACTTTGCTACCCGCGAAGAAATATTTAAGACTCCAGGACTGAACAAGACTGGTAGCATTTCGAGGGGAATCTCGTTTGGAAATACACAAAACGTGTTTGTCAACTCTGCGCTTAACCTGCAACTAGATGGTAAGTTAACCGATGACATTAGTATTACGGCAGCCATTACAGATCAGAATATTCCTTTTCAGCCGGAGGGCAACACCCAGCAACTGCAGGAGTTCGACCGGGTATACATTACCCTGAAACACAAGCAATGGCAGCTCACTGCCGGCGACGTGGTATTGCAAAGCCGACCTTCTTATTTTCTGCAGTACTACAAAAATGTGCAGGGAGCGGCCTTTGAGGCCATAACGGGAAAGTCGGCAGAGCGACAAGGTATTACTACGGTGGCCGCTTCGGTGTCTAAGGGTAAGTTTGCATCTCAAACGGTGCAGGCATTGGAAGGGGTGCAGGGGCCATACCGCCTGCGCGGACCTAACAACGAGCGCTTTATTATTGTACTCGCCAACTCTGAGCGGGTGTTTCTGGATGGGAAGCTGCTAACCAGAGGATTTGATTTTGACTATACCATAGATTATAATCAGGCAGAGATTACCTTTACAACCCGCCATGTCATTACCAAAAACAGCCGTTTAAAAATAGATTTTGAATATTCCGACATGAACTACAGCCGGGGCATCTACAACTTGAGCCACTACCAGAAATGGGGCAAGCTTAAGGTGTATGGTAACTACTACAATGAGTCTGATAACCCGAATAACCTCCTGAACCTGGACCTCCGCGATGATGATAAGCGCCTGCTGGCAAGTATTGGCGATAGTTTGAACATGGCTGTTATTCCGGGTGCCATTGAAGTGCCATTTGATGCGAACCAAGTATTATATTCTCGCCTCGATACAACTTTTAATGAAGGGCAAGGTGTGGCTACCATTTACCGCTACTCCAATAATCCGGATTCTGCCAGGTTTAATGTGCGCTTTACAGAAGTGGGCCCCAATGCAGGCGATTATGTTGCAGCAAATTCCACGGTTAATGGCCGGGTATACACCTGGGTGGCTCCTGTAAATGGGGTGCCCCAGGGTAGCTACGCGCCTGTCCGGATTCTGCCCACCCCGCGTAAAAAGCAGCTTGTTAACCTGGGTGCATCTTATGAATTGCAGAAAGGCATCAACTTTTTTGTGGAAGGTGCCGTGTCTGAAAATGACCTCAACCGGTTTTCTAAGCTCGACTCGCCCGATGACCAGGGAAAGGCAGTACGGGTGGGATATACTGTGCAGGAGAAGGAAGTATCGGTGCTGGGGCCGTACAAGGTAAACAGCGTGTTGAACTATGAGTTTACAGAAGAAAATTTTCAGCCGATAGACCGGTACAGGCCCATAGAATTTGACCGTGACTGGAGCTTAACAGGCGCAGAAAAGAAAGCGGCAGACCATATTCTGAATTTTTCGGTAGGTGCTACCAAAGATGCACACAACCTGTTCAACTACCGTATTAGCCACCGAAACCGCGATTCGCAGCTAAACGGCATGCAGCACTACCTGGATGTGGTGCAGCGGCTGGGGCGGCTTGACCTGCAAAATAACTTCTTTATGCTCAACAGCGCACAAGGGGAGCGGGAATCTGAGTGGGTTCGGGGTGATGTTGGCATAAAGTACAATACCCGCTGGTTTGTGCCAGGCTATGTGTATCGTTTCGACAAAAACAAAATTACGGCGGCAGGCACCGATGCTGTTATAGGCTCTGCCATGTATTTCGATGAACACCTGGTCTATGTACAGAGCAACGATACGGCCAAAACTAAATTTCGACTCGACTACAGCCATCGCACCGACTTACGTCCTACAGAAAATGGTGCCATGGGCCTGCCCGAGGTAGGACAAACATACAATGGAACGGTGCAAACTAAAATCGGGCAGGAGAACGACCTGGCGCTGCAGGTAACATACCGTAAGCTGGAACTGGCCACGGCCCAGAACGAAGAAACAGTGCAGTCGCGGGTAGATTGGAACGGCAGTTTTTTGGATGGCAGTTTCCGGTCAGAGTTTAGTTACTCTGTTGGCACAGGACGGGAGCTGAAGCGAATCTTTATTTTTAGAGAGACACTGCCGGGGCAGGGAACACACTACATGCGAGAAGGCGGCAACCTCAACGACCTGAACGACTACCTGGAAGCCCAAACAATAGACCAACAGCGGTATATTAAAATATTTCTGCCCACCGATGAGTACATCAACGCCTACACCAACCGCTTTACCTACAGGTTAAACACGGCTGCCCCACGTAACTGGTACAGTCAGAAAAACTGGAAAGGATTGGCCTCTCATTTTTCTGTGCTCACTTTTGTGAGTATCGATAAAAAGACGACCGACGAGAACCTTACCAACCGCTTCAATCCCTTCAGTGAAAATTTTGAAGACGAGTTTCTGATATCGTTAGTAAAATCTTTGCGCAACACGTTTTATTTTAACCGCACCAATCCGAAGTATGGCCTAGAATATACCTTTCAGCAGAACCAGCAGAAATCGTTGCTGGCTAATGGGGCCGAAACGCGCAGCCTTGGGAGCCATGCCGTAGTTGGTAGGCTTAACCTGAACGAGGTGCTAGGTTCCAAAGTAAGTGTAGGACAACATGTGCGTGATAACCGGTCGAATTTTCTATCTTCCAAAAACTTTAGAATTGTATCGAAAGAGCTAACCCCGGAGCTAAGCTACCAGCCGGGCACCAAGCTGCGGTTTACAGGAACTTACCAGTATGCGGTGCGCGAAGATGTGCTGCAGACCAATGAGGAGCTACAGCAGGAGGGAACCTTCCATGAACTAGGATTAGAGACAAGGCTAAACCAGGTAAGCAAACGTACATTGGCTGGCACCGTCAAATATGTTAACATCCGGTTCGATGGTGATCAGAACACCTTCGTTGCCTATGAAATTCTGAATGCCCTTCGCCCCGGCAACAACCTTACCTGGTCGTTTAATGTGCAGCAGCGCCTGAGCAATGGCCTTAATATTTCTGTGAACTACGATGGGCGCAAAGCCAATGGAGTAGGAGCAGTACACACCGGCAGAACGCAGGTGTCGGTCTTATTCTAACTTGCCTAAATGGTAGCTATAGGTATCGAATTATTTTAATAAAAATGTCCTTCCGGAGGTATTCTTGTAGAAAATAGCCAAGGGTCTTCTCCCTAGTTATATTCAATAGCTTTGATTTCTAATTTTTCCATCTGCCACAGTTTTCTTATCTCACGCATATACCCTAGAGCCACATAAGGGAAAAATGACTTTGGAAGGGTAAATTCATTAGAATAATTGCACCTTAAAAGACTAACTATAAGTTGATTAAAAACGTGTTTATGAAAAAAATGCAAAATAAATATATCCTTTCTAAGTATAAGTTCGTAAAGATGAGAAATATACGATAAGCCTATATATAATTTGGTTAAATATCGTATTTATAATAATTAAACTAAAAAAGTAGATCATGAAAAAGTTATTTTTTGCAGTAGCCGTTCTTTTTGGTTCATTCAGTTTGTATTCTTGCGATAATCAAGCTGGAACTGAGAGCGATGCTAATGAAACAGTAATCGATTCAGAAACTAAAGTTTCAGAATATGAAGTGGAAGAAACTGTAGTTGAAACAGATACTACCACCAGAACAGAAACTATCGATGCTGACGCAAATAGAAATCAATAATATTATATTATAGAAATCTTACAAAATTTAACCGGGTGCTTTTGTCTTTATGACGGAAGCACCCGGTTTTTCATTTAAATGAGATCTTGTTTTGGGGCGATTTACTATGTCTGAACTATGTAACCTGTCTTGGGCAAAAAAAAGCCCCGCCCGAAATGAATCAGGCAGGGCTTCTTATTAAAAGCGATTTCTGCTATACGAGCAGGTTCAGGAAGTCCTGTTTGCCGTTCAGGTATTCGTAAGCGAATCCTTCTTCGAGCATTTTCAGCTTAATAGTTTCCACATCGTGCGGATGCTTTACCTCTATGCCTACAAATACAGGGCCTTTCTCCTTATTATTTTTTTTGATGTACTGAAAATGGATGATGTCGTGGTCTGGGTCCAGCACCTTGTTTACAAAGGTCCGTAACGCACCAGGCTTCTGGTTAAAAGTAACCATAAAGTAGTGCTTGAGGCCCTGGTGTTGCATGGCGCGCTCCTTGATATCCTCCATGCGGGTAATATCGTTGTTGCTGCCACTTACTACGCAAACCACATTTTTGCCTTCTATCTGCGAGGCATAACCTTTTAAAGCTGAAATAGAAAGAGTACCTGCTGGTTCCAGCACAATGCCCTCCTCGTTGTACATCTTCAGGATGTCTTCACAAATCTGACCTTCAGGTATAAGCACCACATCGTCGAGTAGCTCACGACAGATCTCAAAGGTGAGCGCTCCCGGGCATTTCACGGCGGCACCATCCACAAAGCTGTCGATCTGGTCAAGCATCAGGCGCTGGTTCTCCTGTATAGAGCGGTACATAGACGGTGCTCCCATTGGTTGCACGCCAATGAGCTTAGTGTGCGGGCTCAGGCGCTTAAACACACTAGACAAGCCTGAAGCTAAACCACCCCCACCAATCGGCATAAAGCAGAAGTCGATGGAGAAAGATGCATCTTTCAAGATTTCCATCCCCACGGTAGCCTGGCCTTCTACAATGGCCATGTCGTCGAAGGGAGGAATAAAGGTGCTGCCACGGCTGTCGCAAAACTCTTTGGCCGCCTTAAAGGTGTCGTCGTAGGTATTGCCGGTAAGCACTACCTCTACCATTTCTTTTCCGAACAGGCGCACTTTGCTCACTTTTTGAGCAGGTGTATTAGAAGGCATAAAGATATAGCCCTTGATTCCTAACAACTGGCAGGCATAAGCAACACCCTGTGCATGGTTGCCGGCGCTGGAGCAAACGATTTCGCGTTCTTTCTCCTCGGTAGCCAAACCGCACATTTTGTTGTACGCGCCCCTAATTTTATAAGACCGTACTACCTGCAGGTCCTCACGCTTCAGGTAAATATTAGCATTGTAATGTTGCGAGAGCGAGAGGTTCTGCAGTAGGGGTGTTTTGTAAATTACACCTTTTAAGTTCTTAGCTGCCTTCTCCACTTTTTCGAGCGAGACGACAGTATCTAAAGGGGCTATAGCTTTATCCATTAATAATTTACTCCTTATTTAGAGCGCAGTTTTCTTACTACAGCTCCTGTTTGCCATAATTCTGACTCACGCAGTTCTTTCAGCTCAGCCTCCAGGTCCTGACGGTACTCTGGGTTAGAACCTCTTTCAATGGTGCGTTGAGCTTCTTTGCCAGAGGCTACGCTATCGTACAATTCGTTCAGAACTGGCAGTGTAGCTTCTCTGAACTTGCCTTTCCAGTCGAGGGCACCACGCTGTGCAGTTACAGAGCAGTTCGCATACATCCAATCCATGCCGTTTTCGCCTACAAGTGGCACAAGGCTTTGCGTTAATTCTTCTACAGTCTCGTTAAATGCCTCAGAAGGAGAGTGTCCGCGCTCACGCAGTACAGCATATTGTGCTTCAATGATACCAGCAAGGGCACCCATCAATACACCACGCTCACCTGTAAGGTCGCTGTATACTTCTTTTTTGAAATCGGTTTCGAACAGGTAACCTGATCCTACGCCAATACCCATGGCAATTGCTTTCTCATAAGCTTTACCAGTAGCATCCTGGAACACAGCAAAAGAAGAGTTTAGGCCACCACCGGCCAGGAATAATCTGCGAAGGCTGGTACCGCTGCCTTTAGGAGCAACCAGGATCACGTCTACATCAGCAGGAGGAATAATGTTGGTATGCTCCTTAAACGTGATGCCGAAGCCATGAGAGAAATAAAGGGTCTTACCAGGAGTAAGTCTTTCCTTGATAGTTGGCCAAACAGCAATTTGTCCGGCATCAGAAAGCAAGTTGCAGATGATCGTGCCTCGCTCTACCGCTTCTTCAATAGAGAATAATGATTCACCTTCAACAAAGCCATCACTTTTAGCTCTATCCCAAGAAGGAGAGTCTTTGCGCTGTCCTACAATAACATTAAATCCATTGTCTCTCATGTTAAGAGCCTGCCCCGGACCTTGTACTCCATAACCGATTACTGCGATTACGTCGTTCTTAAGTACTTCCTGGGCTTTAGAAAGAGGGAATTCGTCACGGGTGATAACTGTTTCGTCTACTCCTCCGAAATTGATAGTTGCCATTCTGATTTTAGCTAGTTAAAAATTGTTTATTTTAAGAGATTCTAGATACTAGATTCTAGATGTTAGACTTTGGTATTAGATTTTGATTTAGAAAAGTGGAATAACGGAAGGAGCTAAAACTCTCTGCCTCTAAGCACTATTCAAAACAAAATCTAGTGTCTAACATTTATAATCTATCATCTTTTTACATAGTAAACACTTTGTCGCGGCTGTTGAGGTACTCGTTTTCGATTACTTCGTGGCCTGGTTCTTTGCGTTCAAACTCGCGCAGCTTTCTGTTAAACCCTTCGCTGTCTTTTATGATGGCGATGCGGGCACTGCGTACAAATTCAATCAGGCCGAAAGGCTGCAGTACCTTTATCAGGTTGTCTGTTTCTTCGCGGTGGCCGGTTGTTTCAAACACTGTATAGTCTTTCCGAATCACCACGGCACGGGCACCGTTCTCACGAAGCAGGCGCTCCACCAGGGCTTTTTCGGCAATAATATCGGTAGGCACCTTGTACAGCGCCATTTCCTGCCAGATCACATCGTCGTTGGTGTTGTAGTATACTTTTAGTACTTCCACTTGCTTTTCGATCTGGCTGGCAAGTTTGCGAACGACCTCCTCTGTTTCCTGAATCACGATATTGAAACGGTGTATTCCTTCGATTTCAGAAGGAGAAGTGTTCAGGGAGTCGATATTGAGCTTACGACGGGAGAAAATAGTAGCAATGCGATTAAGCAAGCCAATGGTATTCTCCGTGTAAACTGTGATGTTATATTCCTGCCTGTCTATTTGCTGTTGATTACTCATAATTTGTTTTCTTCTGTGAATGGAAGATTACTTCAGCCTGATCTCGCTTACGCTGCATCCTTGCGGTACCATCGGGAACACATTATTCTCTTTGGTTACCATCACTTCGAGTAAGAAAGATCCCTGGTGAGTCAGCATTTCGGCCAATGCACCTTGCAGTTCTTCCCTTTTAGAGATGCTTTTGCCGGCAATGCCGTACCCGCTGGCTACTGTTACAAAGTTAGGGCTGGTGATATCCACAAAAGAATAGCGTCTTTCGTGGAAAAGCTCCTGCCACTGCCTTACCATACCCAGGAACTGGTTGTTCAGGATCAGTATTTTTACATCTACGCCGCTCTGCATAATGGTGCCCAGTTCCTGCAAAGTCATCTGGAAACCACCGTCGCCTATTACAGCCACTACAGTTTTGTCCTGAGCACCGAATTTAGCGCCTATGGCAGCAGGCAGGGCAAAGCCCATGGTGCCTAAACCACCGCTGGTAATGTTGCTGCGCGTATTATTCAGTTTAGCATAACGGCAAGCCACCATCTGGTGCTGGCCAACATCGGTTACTATAATGGCCTCACCTTTTGTCTGTTCGTTCAGTTGCTGAATAACCTCGCCCATCGTCATTTCTTCTGAGGTAGGGAAGAGTTCGTCTTGAATTACAGCGTCTATTTCCTGCTTTTCGTATTCCCTGAACTTCTGAAGCCATTCGGTGTGCTGTTTTGGCTCAATGAGCTCAGTAAGCAATGGCAATGTTTCTTTGCAATCTCCCCACACTGGCACAGTTGTCTTCACATTTTTATCGATCTCAGAAGGATCAATGTCGAAGTGAATAACTTTGGCTTGTTTGGCATATTTATCTAATCGGCCGGTTACGCGGTCATCAAAACGCATACCAATGGCAATCAGCACATCGCACTCGTTTGTGAGCACATTGGGGCCATAGTTGCCGTGCATGCCGAGCATACCTACGTTCTGTGGATGGTCACTTGGCAGAGAGCCTGCGCCCATTATAGTCCAGGCAGCCGGTATGCCACTTTTCTCTATAAATGCTTTAAATTCTTGCTCAGCTGAGCCTAACATAATGCCCTGACCCCACAGCACAAAAGGCTTTTGGGCTGCGTTTATCACTTCTGCTGCCTGCTCTATATATTCTTTTCGCACAATAGGCTTTGGACGGTAGCTGCGCACATGGTCGCAGCGGTTGTAGCCTTTGTACTCAAATTTCTGGAGCTGCGCGTTTTTGGCAATATCAATCAGCACAGGTCCCGGACGACCGCTTTTGGCAAAGTAAAAGGCCTTTGCCAGTACTTCCGGAATCTCGTTGGCATCGGTAATCTGGTAGTTCCATTTGGTAACCGGAGCCGAGATGCTGATTACGTCTGCTTCCTGAAAGGCATCGGTTCCCAGCAAGTGCGCAAACACCTGCCCTGTAATACAAACCAGTGGCGTGCTGTCTATCTGTGCATCGGCCAAGCCTGTAATTAGGTTGGTGGCGCCGGGGCCACTGGTGGCAAACACAACGCCCACCTTGCCAGAGGAGCGGGCATAACCCTGGCCGGCATGTATACCGCCCTGCTCGTGGCGCACCAGCACGTGGTTCACCTTATCCTGGTAATCATAAAGAGCATCGTAAATGGGCATGATAGCGCCACCCGGATAACCGAATATAGTATCTACTCCTTCTGCCAGGAGTATTTTTATAAGTGCTTCACTACCTGAGATAGTTTCTGCTACTTGTTCTTCTTTAAGCAATTCCGGAGCTTGTTTCTCTCTCGTTAACATAAGCTTCTTCTAAATCTGTAATACATCCGTTACTCGCATCGCTCACTGTTCTACGATATTTCAGCAGCACACCCTGTGTCACGTTTGGTGCCGGTCTGCTCCATTTGTCGCGGCGCAGACTCAGCAGCGCGTCGTCTACCATCATATGAATAGAGTTGGTAGTGGCATCCAGCACAATCCAGTCTCCGTCTTCTACCAAGGCAATGTTACCTCCGTCGTAAGCCTCTGGCGTTACGTGGCCTATTACAAAACCGTGCGTTCCCCCTGAAAAGCGACCATCTGTAATCAAGGCTACTTTATCGCCAAGGCCTGCGCCCATGATAGCAGAAGTAGGCTTGAGCATTTCTGGCATGCCAGGCCCTCCTTTAGGACCGACATAACGAATAACGACCACGTTGCCAGCCTTTATCTTGCCGTTTACAATACCTTCGTTCAGTTCTTCTTCTGAGTTAAAGACAACCGCTGGTCCTTCGAATCGCTCGCCCTCCTTACCAGATATTTTAGCCACACCGCCTTTAGTGGCCAGGTTGCCGTACAGGATCTGGATATGGCCATCTGGCTTAATAGGGTTAGAAAGCGGACGCAGCAGGTCTTGCTCTTCGCCAAGCGGCTTTACATCAGCAAGGTTCTCTGCTATTGTTTTACCGGTTACTGTTAACAGGTCACCGTTGATCAACCCTTCATTCAGTAAAGTTTTCATAACAGCCGGAACACCACCTACTGCAAACAGGTCTTCCATCAGGTATTTGCCGCTAGGCTTCAGGTCGCCGAGTAATGGTACCCGGTTACTTACCTCCTGAAAATCTTCGAGAGTCAGTCTTATGCCGGCTGCATGTGCAATGGCGATCAGGTGAATAACAGCGTTGGTAGAGCCGCCCAGCACCGTAATCAGCACCATGGCATTTTCGAAGGCTTCTCTTACCAGTATATCTCTTGGTTTGATGTCTTTCTCGAGCAGGAGCTTCAGGTAAGTTCCTGCGTTTAGGCACTCATCGCGCTTCTCCTGGCTAACAGCCGGCAGCGACGAAGAGTAAGGCACCGACATACCCAATGCCTCTGCAGCAGAAGCCATGGTATTGGCAGTATACATACCACCGCAGGCACCAGGACCAGGACAGGCATTTCGGATAATACCTTTATAGTCTTCGTCCGATATCTCGCCGTTCAGCTTTTTGCCGTAGGCTTCGAAGCAAGACACTATGTTGAGTTTATTTTCTTTAAACAAGCCACCTTTAATGGTGCCACCATACACCATCATGCTGGGGCGGTTCAGGCGCGCCATGGCAATAAGGGAGCCAGGCATGTTTTTGTCGCAACCTACCACGCAAGCCAGCGCATCGTAATTATGCGCACCAGCCATGGCCTCTATTGAGTCAGCAATAATCTCACGCGATACCAGCGAATAGCGCATACCGGCTGTTCCGTTGGTAATGCCATCGCTTACACCAATAGTATTAAACCGTAGCCCCACCAAGTCAAGACCAGAGACACCCAGTTTCACATCGTCTGCCAGGTCGTTGAGGTGCATGTTGCAGGTGTTGCCTTCAAAGCCAGTAGAGCAAATGCCTACAAAAGGCTTGCGCAAATCCTGTTCCGACAATCCAGAGCCGATGAGCATAGCCTGCGAAGCAGGGAGGCTGTCGTCTTGTGTATAAATGCGGCTATATTTGTTTAATGCCATTGGTGTATTTTTTAATATGGTTATGTGGTGCAGAACCGGAGTTCCTGATGCTCAGATTCTGCTCTATTTAATGCTACTGATTTAAAGCACTCGTTGAGACAGAAAGTCATAGAGGCCATTTAATCTGTTCACAATTTCAGCGAATTACTCCTGCAAGTGAAATCTTTTTTTTTATTTGACACTATTTCTAAGGTTGCTTGTTGTTTGTCTAATTGATTGATAATTAAGGTATTGAATAATTTGGTTCTACAATCTCTAAGCAAAAAATAGTTATTCATTTAGAGGAACTTTGGGGGTGTTTTCATCCAATTTGTAGTAGCTCAATAGAACAAGGAAGTAAACATGCTGATTCGATGCCGCTGCTGCAGAGCTTTTGGGTATAACATTTTTTAGAAGATTTTGGTTTGCACGCAGCAGATAGAGGTGCTGTGGTGGCTAATCTGCAATGGTGTTCAAACGTCTCAGCTTGACTCCTGAATTATTCTAATGAAAAAGGCCTTCCGGAGCTTTTAGGGTATGCAGGAGGTTTAGGTTTGGATAGTGATTGCTACCCATGATTTAGCCAATGTAAAGTAGCCATGCGGGTAGGGCACTTTTTAATGAGACTACCAGTTGTGCTTCTATAATGTCTTTTCATTATTACAAATTAGATTTGAAAGCAGGTTGCATATTCAGTAGCTATTTGCATGTTGACGTGTTGTTTATTTACTTCAGGAACTTGTAAAGTACTAGCTTGCAAATTTTTGGAGAATAGGGCTCAGCGGAAATGTTGTATCCTGTTAAAAAATGTAGAGAGCTGAAAATTGTAGTTGTTTAGTGCTTATAAACAAAATCCCCCAGCCAACAGAAGTCGACTGGGGGATTTTGTTATACTGAAGTGAAAGACTTAGCCTTCAGACTTCGACATGCGGTTACGCTCGTTTTCGTCGAGGTAAATTTTACGCATGCGGATGCTTTTTGGAGTTATTTCCAGTAGTTCATCCTTCTGAATATATTCCATGGCTTCTTCCAGAGAGAAATTTTTGGCAGGAGCGATTTTTACGTTATTATCAGAACCGGAAGCACGCATGTTGGTCAGCTTCTTGCCTTTTTGAATGTTAACGGTGATGTCGTTCTGGCGGCTATGCTCTCCGATTACCTGGCCCATATACACATCTACACCCGGATCAACAAAGAATGAACCGCGATCCTGAAGTTTATCGATAGAATAAGCAGTTCCAGGGCCTGTTTCCATAGAAATGATAGAACCGTTGATGCGGCCTGGTATGTTGCCTTTGTGTGGCTCATACTGGCTGAAACGGTGATTCATGATGGCCTCACCTGCTGTAGCAGTCAGGATGTTGTTACGCAGGCCAATAAGACCACGCGCCGGAATGTTGAACTCCAGGTGCTGCAGGTCTCCCTTAGGCTCCATGATAGTTAACTCACCTTTACGCTGCGTTACCAGTTCAATTACCTTACCGGCAGTTTCTTCTGGTACATCTACTACCATGTGCTCTATTGGCTCACAACGAACACCGTCAATTTCTTTATAAATAACCTGTGGCTGACCTACCTGAAGCTCATAACCTTCGCGACGCATAGTCTCGATCAGTACAGACAAGTGAAGAATACCACGACCAAATACAAGGAAGGTATCTTCGCGGTCGGTTTCCTGCACACGCAGGGCCAGGTTTTTCTCAGTCTCTTTGAACAGGCGGTCACGCAGGTGGCGCGATGTCACGAACTTACCTTCTTTTCCGAAGAAAGGAGAGTTGTTGATCGTGAAGAGCATGTTCATAGTTGGCTCATCAATCGAGATACGCTTAAGTGGTTCTGGAGTAACAGGGTCAGCTATGGTATCGCCAATGTCGAAACCTTCGATACCGGTTACAGCGCAAATTTCGCCGGCTGATACCTCAGGAACACTCTTTCTGCCAAGTCCTTCAAAAACCTGAAGTTCAGCTATTTTTCCTTTTTTGATGCTGCCATCAGCTTTGCACAAGCTAATAGGCATGCCTTCTTTAAGTGTGCCACGGTGCACACGACCAATTGCGATACGACCTACAAACGACGAGTAGTCGAGAGAGGTGATCTGCATCTGAGGCGTTCCTTCCAGATAAGGGGCAGCAGGAATAACATCAATAATCGCGTCGAGAAGCGGCGTGATGTTGTCAGTTGGTTTGGTCCAGTCGGTGCTCATCCAGCCTTGCTTAGAAGAGCCGTACAGTGTTGTGAAATCCAACTGGTCTTCTGAGGCTTCGAGGTTAAACATCAGGTCGAACACTTGCTCGTGCACCTCATCAGGACGGCAGTTTTCTTTGTCTACTTTGTTTACCACTACAATTGGCTTCAGGCCAAGTTGAATGGCTTTACCAAGTACGAAGCGAGTTTGCGGCATGGCACCTTCAAAGGCATCTACCAGCAGCAGAACACCATCGGCCATTTTAAGAACGCGCTCTACCTCACCACCAAAGTCGGCGTGACCAGGAGTGTCGATGATGTTTATTTTTACGTCTTTGTAACGAACAGAAACGTTTTTGGAAACGATCGTGATACCGCGTTCGCGTTCCAGGTCATTGTTATCCAGGATCAGGTCATCAAAGTGCTGGTGGTCAGCAAATAGCTTTGAAGCATGAATGATCTTATCCACGAGTGTAGTCTTGCCGTGGTCAACGTGTGCGATAATCGCGATATTTCGAATATTTTGCATTGAATTGAGTTTTCGAGCCGCAAAGGTACATAAAAGGGTTCAGACTTTTAGTAGCTTGCCCGAAATAAACTGATTATGAATTTATTAACTGCTTATTTTACAGCCTTATGGCCGTATTGAGTGTATAACATAGCCGCCCACGAGTTTGTTCAATTTTCTTTTTCAATTGGCTGTTTGGGCATGCAGAGCAGGGGCAGGAGCATATGTGCCAGAATTATTCTAATGAAAACAGCCTTGCAAAGGCTATTTTAGAGGTATACGACACAGGGGTCAAGACACAGGAGAGAAGGAAGTTAAGAACTTCAAACTATTCCATTCCAACATAACTAAAATTTTCAATTTTTTACTTCATCAAATCTCCAACCCAGGAAATAAGCCTATAATACAAATTCTTCTAATGGAATGGACCTTCCGGAGGTATTTATAGGCTTTTGGAGCAAGGGGCAGAAAGTTTACTTCTTTTCCTGGTTTAAGTTCATAAACAGATTGTTGAAAGATTCGATATAGGTAGGGTGCGCGAACATACCTTCCTGCAGCTGTTGGTAGGTAAGCTTACCCATCATAGCAATTTGAAGGGCCGACATAATTTCGCCTCCTTCAGGAGCCAGTATGGCGGCACCCAACAATTGGTCTGTCTCTGCATCGACCAGCACTTTATAAAAACCTTGTGTGTTGCCTGTTTCTATGCCGCGGGCAACTGTTTTCATGTCGAGCTGGGCAATTCTGAATTTTTTTTGCTGCTCCCGGGCCTGCTTTTCGGTAAGGCCGATGCGGCCAAGCTGTGGGTCCGTAAAAACGCAGTAAGGTATTGGCCGCTCATCTGTGCTTCTCGACTTCTGGTGCAGAAACGCATCGCGCAGTATCCTGAAATCGTCGTAAGAGATGTGCGTAAACATGGGGCCACCTTTTACGTCGCCAATAGCATACACGCCCTCGCAGGTTGTGCGCAGGTGTTTGTCTGTTTTGATGTTTCCTTTCTCGTCGGTTTCGATGCCTGCTTTTTGCAGCTGTAGCGTCTGCGTATTGGGTTTTACGCCTACGGCCAGCAGGAGGTGGCTGCCGTGCAACTCCTGCTTCTTACCAGCCGCATCTTTGTAGGTGAGGGTAATATTTTCCTTTTCCTGCTCTTTTACCTGCTGAGGCTCTGCATTAAGTAGTACCTCGATTCCTTCCGAAGTCAGGATCTGTTGCAGGGCTTCTGCTACATCAGGGTCTTCGCGTGAGAGGAGTTGGTTGCTGCGCTGCACAATAGTTACCTTGCTGCCAAAGCGGCTGAACATTTGCCCAAATTCCACGGCAATGTAGCCGCCACCAATTATGACCAGGTGCTTTGGCAGTACAGTTAGCTCCTGAATGGTTTTATGCGTAAGGTACGGCACCTCTTCCAGTCCATCAAGTGCAGGAGTTCTGGGGCTGGCTCCAGTATTGATAATGGTTTTTTCCGCTGTTAGCTGTTGCGTTTTTCCGTCTTCTAAAAGGATCTCGAGCGTGTCTTTATTTAAAAAGGAAGCTTTCCCGAAAATAAGGTCTACGGCCGATTTTTCGAGTCCGGTTTGGCTGCCCTGCCTGAACTGCTTCACCACCGCATCGCGCCTTTCTTTTACAGCCTGCATGTTTACCTGGTTTAGCTTCGCCTCCACACCAAATACGGCTGCCTGCCGCACAGTGTGCGCCACCTGAGCACTTGCAAGCAAGGTTTTGGTAGGAGTGCAGCCGTAGTTTACACACGAACCGCCTACCTTGTCTGCTTCTACTAATGCAACTTTCCAGCCGGCACCGGCTAATTCTTTGGCCAAGGGAGTGCCGCCTTGCCCGGCTCCGATTATTACGGCATCGTATTGTGTTGCTTGTTCTGCTGGCATAATTTGGCTTAAAATGAGTTCTATGCTATACGCAGCAGATGCTTGTTTTGCCGAATTTGCAGGTACATCAGGTCAGCGTTACGCCTTGATGGAGCCTGAACGTTTGCTTTTCGTCTGGTTGAGGCGAATGCCCCTTTTAACTGCAAGGTTACTTGTCCGACAGCCCTCGTACACCATCAATTATTCTAATGAAATAAGCCTTCCGGAGGTATTTAGTAGCGATTCACCCCTAGGGTAGATCAGGCGCTTTTTAATTCAGCAGGCTAATGAGTAGATTTGCGTAGCATTGGGTCTTTTTCTGTTGCCTCTGTTTCATTACTCTGCATGATAAATTATAACCCGAAAGACTGGTTCTTTTTCCTATTCCGGTTTCCGAAGGCCGATACGTTTCGGAAGTTGCTGCCCCTGATGATTGGCGTTAGCTTTTACTCAGGCCTGATTGCTTACCTGGAGCTGAACCACTTAAACCTCGCCGAATCGAACTATATCCGGAATGTGGGACTAATGCATGGGGTGCTGGGGTTCGTTATTTCGCTCCTGCTGGTTTTCCGGACCAATACCGCCTATGACCGCTGGTGGGAGGGGCGCAAGATCTGGGGAAGTTTAACCAACACCAGCCGTAACCTGGCCATTATGCTGCAGGCCATGCTAGAGGAGGAGGCCGACCGCAAATTCTTCAGGCAAACCATTCCGAGTTATGCCTTTGCCCTTAAAAACCTTTTGCGCGAAAACGAAGATTTTCATGAAATTGACCCGGTGCTGGATCTGAAAAAGGAACGCCACCTGCCCAACCAGATTGCCGCCTGCATCTACACAAAAGTAAACGAGCTGCATACCGATGGTAAATTATCTGCTACCCAACTACTCGCCCTCGATACTGAACTAAGAGCCCTTACAAACCATTGTGGTGCCTGTGAGCGCATCAAAAACACGCCAATACCCTTTACCTACAGCGTATTTATTAAGAAATTTATTTTCTTTTTTGTGATGACGCTGCCGATTGGCTGGGTGTTTAGCATGGGCTATTTTGTGATACCGGTGGTGGTACTGATCTTATATGCGTTGGCTAGCCTGGAGCTGATTGCAGAGGAAATTGAAAACCCCTTTGGCACCGATGCCAACGATCTCCCGATAGATCAGATTTGCCACAACATACGCAAGCATGTGGGAGAACTGCTTGACGAGCCTTTAAATGCGCCTGTTACCATAGTTTCGGCAGAGTAAAGGTGGCGCGACGGAATACAAGAAGGGCAGGCGGTTAGAAACACCTGCCCTTCTTGTGAAAATTTAAATGTACCTGGTGCTGTTGGCAATATGCTGTTGCCAGAGAAAATGGGCTTTTCGTTTTTCAGCCAAAAAGGGAGCAGAAGAGTGCCTGCACTAAAAAAAGCTTCTAATTTTTGATATGTTCAGCAACCTGTCTTTTACTACAAAGTTTGCCTTGCTTAATTGTCTGCCATTTTCAGTATAAATTTCTACTCTATGATCTCCTAATACAAACGTGCTTTCTCTGTCGCTTCCCCAGCCAGTTAGGTTTATATACTGTTCCTGCGGTGCATAGCTGATGGTGGCAGCAAAGGAATAGCCCGTAGGAGAAGATTTCGGATTAAAATAAAGTTCTCCATTCGGCTTAATGTATTTTACGAGCACATTGAGTCTACCTGGTTTGTCTGCCAGCATAGTTACTTTTAGCCTGCTGAAAATGTATTTTATATCTTGCTTTATAAAAGAATCAGAAAATACCTCCGGTTGGTTGGAGTTAAAGAAATCGAGCTTCTCTACCATAAAAGGTTGGAGTTTCGCCATCGCTCCAATTTTAGATTTTACGGAGGCCATTTCTTTTGTCAGCTCCTGCTCTTTTAACTGGCCATTTGCCTGCAGGCCTTCCAGGTGTTCTATTTTCCTTTGAAGTTGCTGCTGCTGTTTTTTTTCCAGGTCTAGATCACGCGCTTGCTGAAACAGTGATTTTTTCTGGCTGCTGGTTTCCTGTTCCAGTTCCTGCACTTTCTTCTGCAGGGCCTCCTTCTTAACCTGCTCCTGCTCTAACTCACGGACTTTGGTTTGCAGGTGCTGCTGCTTTTTCGCTTCCTGCTCCAGTTCCTGCACCTTGGCATCGAGAGCGGTTGCTTTGGCCTGTATATCAAGTTCCAGCCCTAGTAGTGTTTTCTGCAGTTCTTTTTTGCTCAAGGTCTCCTGAGCAAGCTCCGTCACTTTATGCTGGATTATGCTTTCCTGGCTATCGGCTTCCAGTTCGAGTGCCTGTATCTTTTGCTGGAGCGTTTGCTTTTGCTTTTCCTGGTCTTCCAGTTCCTCTGTTTGCAGTTGCAGGTGGTGCTGTTGGTTTTGTAATTGCAGTTGCAGGTCTGCTATGTTTTGCAGCAGCGACTCTCTGTGAACAACTTCTGCTTCTTTCTCTTTTACAATTTCCTCTAACTTGCTCTCCTGCTGCTGGGCCTGTAGGTCAAGCTGTTCTATACGCTCCTGTAGCTCCAGTTTCTGCTTTGTTTCTTTCTGCAGCTCATTTATTTTTTGCTGCAGGGTTTTGGTGTGGGTGGTGGCTTCGGTCTCGAGTTCACTTATTCTCGCCTGCAGCACATGGGCCTGAAATGCCTCAGGATCCGATTCACGCAGCTCCTGTATGTCGTGCAACAGATTGTTCTTTCTTTTTTCCGCCTCCTCTTCCTGCTCCTGCAGTTTTCTCTGCAGGTCGAGTTTTGCTTGTTGTTCCTGGGCCAGTTCCTGTTCTTTCGTGTGCAGGAGCTGCTGGTGGGTATGAGCCTGTTGCAGCAGTAGCTGCTCCAGGTCACTTATTTTGGTGCGCTCTGCTGCTGCTTCTTTTTCCAGAGCGTGTAGTTTGTTGTTTAATTCGGCGTGGAGGAGGGCGGCTTGCTGTTCTGCCGCCTGTACCTGTTGCTGGTATTGCTTTGCCTCCGCGTGTGCGAGGGCAAGTGCCGTTGTTTTTTCCTGAGCCAGACGCTGCTGTCCTGCCAGTGCTTTTTCCAGCTCTTCTAGCTGGTTTTTAAGTCCGTTGCGAACCTGTTGGTGTTCCAGCTCCAGGTCGTGTAGCTTTTTCTGCATCTGTTTAGCCACCTCTGCTCCGGATGCTTTTTCGTTTTTAGAGCTGTTGTTTCGAAGACTGGCCACTTCCATTTCAAGCTCCTGCACACGCACCTTCAGCTCGTTGCGATCGGTTTTTACTTCAAACAGGGTTTTTATGAAGTACTCCAGCTCCTGGTTTAAAGACTTCTTCTCTTCCAGGGCAGTAGCGAGCTGCTGGTTTTGTTCACTGATTTTTAGCTCCAGCCGTGAAAGCTGGAATTGCAGGTGCTTCGAGCCAGCGTTGGTGCTGAATTCGGAGGGACTAAATCGCCTGGTATCGTATGTTCGCTTTTTCTCATTGTTAGATAAGATGGCATACGCCTCCTGAATTTCTTTAAAATAATTCTCGAAAAAGCGTTCTCCCTGGTTTAGGTCAGGATGAATTTTTTTAGATAATTTTCGGTAAGCATCTTTAATTTCTACCTGAGATGCAGTTTCTTCTATCCCTAGCAGTAAGTAGTAATTTTTAATCATAAGTATTTAGGCCAGTAATAAGCAATAGTAGGAGGAGCCGGTGTTGAGGCACTCCTGGTGGTGGTGTACAATATCAACTAAATATCACTTTGTTAATGCAGCTTCCATATTGTGCAAATTACGTATTTTTTGTAATGTGTTGCAAAAAACATGATAATATTTATAATAAAATTTATAAATTACTACCATTAAAAATTATCTCTCGTACTATTACTACCATGTGGTGCCTGAGCGAAACATGAGGTTATCCCAAGGCTCTATTAACTAACAATACTATCGAACCTGGTATAGACGGAGATTCAGCAACCAACAGCGATATTGGTGCCAGGTTGTAAATTTACAGGCTATGTTGTAGGTGCCTCACACAATTAGTTTGTTGCATTATATGGGCGAGACTGAAGCCAATAATGCTGTGACTGGATAATGTGCTTAAGTTAAACGCTGATTTTTTTGGCTCAATAGATTTCCGATTTCTGCAGCTCTTATTCGAGCTGCCTTTAAGTATGTACAGGTTTGGGATACCAATTATTCAAATGAAAATAGCCTTTGGGAGGTATTTTTAGGTTAATGACGAAAGGGGGCATACACCACACCCCCGTCAGAACCAGCTTGCAAGATGCTATAGTTACCACGCCCATAAATAACACTTTAGTTCTTTCTTCTGCTTAAATAGTTAACTGTAAGTGTTCTATGAAATGAGCCCGTACGAAATTTTAGCCTGAATAACTGAAGGTGTACGTGCACCATCATCAGTGTTAAGTACTGTTTTAACGATTTGGTAATCTGCGATTCCCTTTTGTAGATTTTTAGTAATATTTAAGTGATTTTCTCTTAACATTAATAGAATACTTTTGCCCAAAGTTAAAAAAAGAGGAGAAGCATCATGCCTCTTTACCTCCTAAAGGCTTTGTTTGCTCCGGTTTTGCAGCTGATGAGTTAATAACTTCCACCTTGTTTTATTCAGTAAATGAAAAAGTAATTACTGTTTTTGTCACAACCCAGGCTCCGGTGATTAGATCCGGAATTTCTGCCAGGGCAATGCCTTAATGCGTTGGAGTATGGGCTGCCGAGCTCTGCCTAATAACGTGCTTATCACTAATGTAAACAAATAGAAATATGTGTGTAAGACTACAGTTTTTAAAACCTATTGTTCAGGGTATTTGTGTAGTATCCCTGTTAGGATCCATGCCTGCTCATGCGGGCGACCGACCTGTAAAATTTGTATCTGAAGCAGTACAGCAAGCCAGGGTATTAACAGGTAAAGTAATTGACGAGAAAGGTGAGCCTTTGCCGGGAGCATCTGTTATGGTAGTTGGTACTTCTGTGGGTACCGTTACAAACATGGATGGTAATTTTGAGCTTGCCTTGCCGGCAGGATCAGATGTGGTTGCAGTTTCTTTTGTTGGCCATAAAACACAGCAGATAACTGTAGGGAGCAGAACAAGAATAGACGTAACCTTAGCTGCGGATGCTTCTTTTTTGGATGAATTGGTGGTAGTAGGATACGGATCGCAGAGCAGACGGGAAATTACCGGAGCAGTTTCTAAAATTGATCCTGAATCCATTAAAACCATTCCTACTGCCAGTGTGGAAGAAATGCTGGACGGAAGGCTGCCTGGTGTGCAGGTTCTGAGCGATAACAGCCCTGGTGGAGGTGTGAGTATTCGGGTGCGTGGCTATGGCACCATTAACAACAACGACCCGCTTTACATTATAGATGGTGTACCAGTTTCAAATGGTTTAAATGCCATCAATCCTGCCGATATAGAAACCATACAAGTGTTAAAGGATGCTGCTTCTGCCTCTATTTATGGGTCGAGGGCTGCTAACGGCGTAGTTGTGATTACGACCAAACAAGGTAAGTCAGGCCGTACATCCTTAGATTTTGATGCTTATACGGGTGTGCAGAAGGCATTTAACCTGCCTCGCATGCTAAACGCACAACAATATGGCGATATGCTCTGGCAGGCAGCCAAAAATGATGGTGGCACACCAAGTAGTGATATTTATGGGAACAATCCAGACAATGCAGTTATTCCTGTCTGGCTCAACAGTGCGCAAACCATACCAAGTGCCGATGTAGATTGGGTGCGCGAAATCATGCGGTCAGCCGTAGTGCACTCTTACAACCTTTCAACATCAAAAGGCGATGAGAAAGGCCATCACGCACTTTCGCTTGGTTATTTTAATGAGGAAGGTACCATTAAGCATACAGGCTTCGAAAGATTTTCAGCCCGCTTTAACTCTAGTTATAAATTCAAAGATATTTTTACAGTTGGCGAAAACTTTACAGCATCGTTAACCCGCTCTGTAAACGCAGGTACAAACAGCTCGCTGGGTAGCATTGTATACAATGCCTTTCAGTTTCCTTCTATTGTGCCGGTAAGAGATATTAACGGCAACTATGGAGGAAACCCACTGAATGATATCAGCAACCCGCTGGGTAGCCTGGACCGGGCAAAGGATAACGTTAGAAAGAGGATTTCGGCTATAGGTAACGTGTTTGCAGGTGTAGAGCTAAAGGACTTTTCTTTTAAAACGAACCTGGGGATTGATTTCCAGAGTCAAAATTACAGAGGATTCTCACCTGTTTATAACGAGATACTTTCTCTGAACAACGTAAACTCCCTCAACACCGAGAATAATTTTAACTACCAGCTCACCTGGTCGAACACAGTAAATTACCTCAAAAGCTTTGGCAAGCATAACGTAGATGCCTTGGTAGGGCAGGAGGCAATTCAGTATTATTACGAAGGTTTTTCTGCTTCAAGACAAAACTTTCTGTACGAAAATCCAAACTTCCGCTACCTTACTTACGGTGCCGATAATCAGTTAAATAATGGAAGTGCAAACGAGTGGTCGTTGCTTTCTTATTTCGGAAGGATCAACTATAACTTTGATCAGAAGTACCTGCTGAGCTTTACACTCCGTAGAGATGGCACCTCGCGCCTTACTAATAACAAATGGGGGACTTTCCCGGCAGTTTCGGCAGGGTGGCGCGTTAGCGATGAGTCCTTCTTCGGGAAAGATGGCGCGATAAGTTCTCTGATGGTACGTGCCAGTTGGGGACAGACAGGTAACCAGCAGGTACCAGCTTATTCAACAGTAGACAGTTATTATAATAATGCCAGGAATTCTGATTATGCCATAGACGGTTCTCAGGGTTCTGTAGATAAAGGATTGGTACAAACAAGAGTTCCTAACCCTAACTTGGCCTGGGAGGTGACCCAACAAGCAAATGCAGGATTTGATTTGGGCCTTTTCGATGAGAAGCTGGCTTTAACAGCAGATGTTTACCGCAAAATCACAAACGACGTATTGGTTTATTCGCCTATTCCTCCCACTTATGGCGGTTCTAATGACGGAACCTGGATTAATGGCGGCCAGATGAAGAACATCGGCTTAGACGTTGCTGCCAATTATTACGGTAAATCAGGTAGTTTAGATTATACGATAGGTGCTAACGCATCCACTTACAAAAACGAGCTCACCAAGCTGAATGGGATTTCTTACTTAGGCATACCAGCCTCTTCTCTTCATAGCGTAAACTTCGGGCAGGAAATAACAAGAAGTACAGTAGGTCAGCCAATAGGAGCTTTCTTTGGCCACGAGGCAGATGGGATTTTCCAGAGTATGGAAGAAGTAACCGCTCATCGGATTCAGCCTAATGCGCAGCCCGGCGACATACGGTTTAAAGATGTTAATGGCGATGGAGAACTGAACGGTGACGACCGTACCTATATTGGCTCGCCTCACCCAGACCTGATACTTGGATTAACACTAGGGTTGAACTACAAAGGATTCGACTTGAACATGTTGTTCAACGGAAGTTTTGGTAACGAAATTTATAACCTGACCAAATACAAAACCGAGTTCTTCAACCAGGCATCTTACAACAAAAGCAATGAAGTGCTTAATGCCTGGACTCCGCAAAACACTGGTGCAACTGTACCCCGCCTTTCACTTGATGATCGAAATAATAACATAAGACCTTCGTCTTATTACCTGGAAGACGGTTCCTATTTTAAGTTATACAACATGCAGCTGGGCTACACCATTCCTAAAGAAAAAGTGGCTGGTTTAGACCTAAGAGTTTACCTGCAAGGAACTAACCTGTTCACTATTACCGGCTACAGTGGCATGACACCAGAAATTGGGTTGCAAAATTACACTTCCAGCAACCGTAACCTCGACATAGGAGTTGATCGTGGCATTTATCCTCCTTCCAGAACCTTTGTATTAGGGGTTAATTTTAAACTTTAAAACTATGTTGAAGATGACTTTTTTTAGAAATAACAATACGGCAAAATTAGTAGTGGCTGCCCTTGCCTTGTTTTCTTCTTCCTGTTCTGATGATTACCTGGAAGAAATGACCTACGGCGAAATTTCTCCTACCGAAATGACAAGTCCAGGCAATGTAGACAAGGCCATTATAGCGGCATATAGTATTCTGAATGGACAGTACGATGCCTCCAGCAGTGCTTTTAATTCGCCTGCCTCTAACTGGAGCTTTGGCGATGTGGTTTCGGATGATGCCTACAAAGGCGGAGGAGGAACCGGTGATCAGAACAACATTCACCTGTTGGAAATATTTAATGTGAACCCGACCATTATTGATGTGGAGCGCAAATGGGTGGCGCTTTTTGAAGGGGTGAAAAGAACAAACGAAGCCATGAGGCTGCTGCAAAGTTCAGAAGACTATAACCCGACTTTAAAAGAGAGTCGTATGGGAGAGCTGTACTTCCTGAGAGGGCATTATTATTTCGAGCTGAAAAAGATTTACAACACCGTTCCTTATATAGATGAGACAGCCGCCACAGTAAATGATTATGCTGTTTCACACACGCAGTTTACATCGGAGCAGCTCTGGGATAAAATAGAGGAAAACTTCAGCAATGCCTATAACAGGTTGCCGGAGAACCAGGAGCAGGTAGGGCGCCCGAACAAAATGACGGCCAAAGCTTACCTGGCAAAAACCTATATTTTTCAGAAGCAATGGAGGGAGGCATTAGATGCCGCTAACGAGGTTATCAACAGCAACAAGTACAGCCTGTTGCCAAATTTCAGGGATGTGTTTCTTCCGGAAAACGATAACAGCTCAGAGATCATTTTTGCGGTGCAGCATTCGGTGCTCGATGGCGCCCCTGATAACTACAATGGTAGTATAGGAGACCGCTTATCAGCGCCAGGTGGTCCTTTTTATTCGCAATATGGTTTTCACCGCCCGTCTCAAAATTTAATTAATGCCTACAAAACAAACGCAAGTGGCATACCGGTGCTGGACAATGTCAACCTTGCTGAAGCAGATTTTATGGACCCAAGGCTGGACCATACAGTAGGCCGACCAGGTATACCGTACCTGGACCTGGGAGTTGTGTATGAAGCAAGCTGGGCCCGCGACTTATCTACGTACGGACCATTTGCACCTAAAAAGCGCATCGTATCTGCTAAGTCACCTTATCAGACTGATACCTGGCCTTACATCAGCGCGCTGAACTACTACATTATCCGTTACGCCGACTTGTTGCTCTGGAAAGCAGAGGCCTTGGTAGAACTGGATGATCTGGAAGGAGCAAGAGCTGTGGTAAACCAGGTAAGAGGAAGAGCGCGTGATAGCCGGTATGTTATGAACCTGGCAGGAACAGCACCAGCCGCCAACTACAAGATTGAAACCTACAATGCCACCTGGTCAGATAAGGCTGCCGCACGCGAAGCCGTTAGAACGGAGCGTAGGTTAGAATTAGCGTTAGAAGGGCACCGATTCTTCGATTTAGTACGCTGGGGAGTAGCGGCAGAAACAATCAACAAATACTTAGCCGTTGAAAAAACAAGACGCACTCACCTGACCAATGCAAATTTCACCGAAGGTACCCACGAGTATTTCCCAATACCACAGAAGTACTTCGATGTTCTGGAGAGTATGCAATAGCAAACGCTGCTAGTGCTTCAAGTAAAAGCTGTTGGATACCCTTGGGGAAATTCTGATAAAATTGCTCAGGAAGGCCATTTTCATTTGAATAATTGGCTACTGTTCTGATAATTTAACCAATTACATCCTGATATGGCAGGCAGCTGGTAAAAAGGCTGTCTGCCATATTTATCATTTACATTGACCTCAATGAGAATTTTAGTAATACTGATTATCAGCCTATTTTCTAGCTGCCGAATGTTTGTAGGAGGCACACAAAAAGAAGCAGTGCTGGAAAAGGATAGGAATACACCTGCAGAGAAAGTAAATGTTTTCTTAGGCTCTTCCGGTGACCATGGGCAACTATCACCGGCAGCATCCTACCCCTTCAGTATGTTGAGCATCGGCCCCCAAACTTACCCTACTACGCACATGGGGTATGATCACCTGGCCAAGCAGTTTCTAGGTTTTACACACAATCGTTTTGAAGGCGTAGGTTGTCTGGGTAGTGGCGGCAACATTCTGGTTAAACCTTTCCTGGGAGATAAGCCAGATGCTTCAGAACTGATAAAAGCAGAAGAAAGCGCAGGTCCGGGATATTACAATGTTGGTTTCAGCAACCAGATTAAAGCAGCAGTTACTGTTTATAAAAACAATGGCCTGCACCGCTACCAGTTTCCTGCTGGTAAAAAAGGAATTTACATAGATCTGAGTCATGTTTTTGTTGGGCGCTTTGTAGCAGAAGAACATACCGCTACAGGCAATACAGTAAGCGGCTGGATAGATGCACAAACCACCTGTAGTGCAGGCACCTATCGGCTTTATTATGCCATGCAATTTCGGCAGCCAGTTAGTTTGGAAGCTTTAAATAAGCACGAATTAATTGCCTGGCTCGATTCTGATGTACAGGAAGCTGCGCTTGAAGTAGCTTTCTCGTCAGTAGATGTCGCATACGCCAGGGCTGCCTTAGCCAGTGAGACGTTGGAGGAAATGAGCCGGAAAAGTGCCAGCGACTGGAATCAGCTTCTGGGCCGTATTCAGGTAAAAGGCAATCCTGAACGGGAAGAACTTTTTTACTCGTTGCTTTACCGTACCGTGCAATCGCCTTATGTTGTTTCTGAAGAGGACGGAAAGTATCGCGCTATAGATGGTTCCCTGCAAACTTCAAAGAACACAGTATATAACGGTTGGGCCATCTGGGATAATTACAAGACACAGTTGCCACTGCTCTCCTTTGCTTACCCGGAGAAGTTTCAGGATATCGCTTCGTCTATAGCTAACCTTTACCCTTACGGTAAAAAAGATTTTGCTACGGCACATGAGCCCTCCAACACCGTGCGTACCGAACATGCCCTTGTGGTGCTGCTGGATGCACACCGAAAAGGATATAAAATTGATTTCCCCTCCATACTGGATTCGCTTCAGGCAGAAGTAAACAGGCTTGATTATACAACTCCCGACAAAGCCCTGGAATCTTCCTACGATGCCTGGGCCCTTTCGCAGATATTGAAAGAACTAAAGCAGGACAAACTGAGTGAGAAGTACAAGCAGAAAGCCCTGGAGTATAAAAACTATTGGGAGAAAGATTTCAAAGATTTAACCCGCGACGATGTTAACAGAATGTCGGCACGTGGCATGTACCAGGGCACGATCTGGCAATACAGGTGGTCTGTTCCTTTTGATGTAGAAGGATTGATAGAGTTGACCGGTGGCGAGAAAGCTTTTCTGAATCAGTTAGATACGTTTTTTAACAATGACTATCATAATCGTGCGAATGAGCCGGATCTACAGGTGCCTTTGCTGTACAATGCAACATCAGAACCCTGGAAATCGCAGGCACTGATGCATCAGTTGGCTGTAGACACGGTGGTGCAGCATTACTTCAACGACAACAGCAGGGGTATTGGCTCTTACATCGGTGTTATCTACAAAAATCAGCCGGATGCTTATATAAGGACAATGGATGATGATGCAGGTGCTATGTCGGCCTGGTTTGTATTAACGGCCTTGGGTATTCAGCCTGCCTGTGTGGGTTGGCCGGTATATTACCTCAATGCCCCTCTTTTCGAATCAGCCGAGATAAAATGGCTGAATGGGAAAAAGTTTGAAATTCGGGTCGAAAACTATGCTGACAAACACAGCTACATACGGCAAGTTACTTTAAACGGAGTAAAGCTCGAACGCAATTGGCTAACACACGAAGAGATTATGGCAGGAGGGGAGCTTGTAATAACAGCCTCCGATACACCAGATAAAAGCTGGGGAATCCAAAACCAGTTTGTACCCAGCCTCAATATCCGGAAGTAAATAATTATCACAAGCCTTTTATATTTTAACAACAGGATTGAAAAGGTTTATACGGAGGATGACAGCTTAATGTAATTCAATTTAAAGTCGTCCTGAAAGTCAGAATATAAGAACCTGGCCTACATAATTCTCTGGCAATCAAAATTCAAAAATACAACACCATGTATTATTCAAAAAGATTTCTCACCCTCCTGCTAACTGTATTTATTGGACTTTCTGCTGCAGCAAATACGCTGGCGCAATCTCAAGCCATATTGCCGGGGCAGACAGCTTCTTCAGATACTTTTCCAAGGAAAATAGTCTTCCACAAGACATTCAATTTTCTGGAAGTTATAGATGAATCTGATGTATTGCGAAAAGAGATAAAGCAAAGTGCTGTACTTCGGGGCTTAGCTCGGCAGTATGCAGGTAGAGTCGAGAAGGCATTAAGTTCCTGCCACGATGCCACTTGCTATGCTTCTGCTTTAAAGTGGCAAGACCAAGAAATAACATCCGTTACAAAAGAACTTAACAGCCTGTACACAAAGCACAAGCGCTTTAGGAAGGCGCTTACCACGGCGCTTCAGGCAGAATCTTACCATCTTAAATATAAAGGAGAAATAGATTCAACAACCATCCGGAAAGCCTGGAACGATACAGCCTTGGGCTTAAATCATATTTTAGATGTTTATATAGGAGGAACGGGCGCACGGTATCCTGCCATAGATTCTATCAGCTTTAATACAACAGATCAGCAATTTGTAAGCTCCATACAGCAGGGGCTTGAGCAGAGCTTCCGTGGTCAAAATCAAGAAGAGTTGTTTTACAAACTGCCTGTGGAAGCGGCCTTAGGAGCACTGCAATTGAATGGCCGCGATGAGACCGCCCGCTATGAACCCCTGCAGGATGGCTACAACAGAAAGCCATATGAAGCCAGTAAGCGGACAGACTGGAGTAAATACCCATACAGCATGATTTTGGTATTGGGGCACGGGCCCGAAGATCCTGCTGTTGTATTGGACGAAGGCGGGGCCCATTATTGCGAAGTGGCCGCTCAGATGTTCAAGGAAGGCGTAGCTCCCTTTATTGTTGTTTCCGGGGGCAATGCGCACCCTTATAAAACACCTTACAATGAGGCGGAGGAGATGAAGAAGTACCTGGTGAGTGAGTTGGGAATTCCGGATGAAGCTGTTTTTATAGAGCCGCATGCCCGCCATACCACTACCAACCTGCGGAATATCAGCCGGATGTTTTACAGGTTCAGTATACCTGATCAGAAACCCGTGCTCACCTTAACAAACCCCGAACATAGCAAGCACACACTAACTATCAGTGACAGGTGCATGCGTGAATTAGGCTACTTACCTTTCCGGGACATGAAAAAGGTAACTGACGAGACAAACGCTTTCTACCCCGTACCTGAGGCACTTCGGGTTAACCCTTTTGAGCCTTTAGATCCGTAGGAGATAGAAATTCTTGTAAGCAGCTTGGTTAAAGGTGCTGGATGGGAGAGAAGGTTGCCTGCTACTGATGCAGACGTAGAATAATGAGTTTATGAGGGAATTTGATTGGTTAGCTTGCAAAATATCCAGTTACTTTGCGTGCCTGCAACTAGAAAAGGCAGTTTGATCCTTAAAATTATTCTGATGAAAATCCTCTGGGAGGCACTTTCCATTAGAATAATTTAAATGTGGGTTTTCCACTATCCTGATGTATTAGACAGACTCTTTGTGCTTAGATTCTAGAGTAGGTGGTTAGAAAATTAGAATACAGCCTTAGATAGTTGCGGCACCTGATAGACTAAAGTTTACTTGGAGCAGTATTATGCATGAGAGAGGATAACCTTACCCTGCGGCATCTTTGCTTGCGCAAATAAAAAAGCCTCTCAGCACGCTGAGAGGCTTTTTGGTGGTCGCGAAGGGAGTCGAACCCCTAACCTTCTGATTCGTAGTCAGATGCTCTATCCAGTTGAGCTACGTGACCATTCCGTTATTGTGATGCAAAGTAAATGCCTTTTTTTGTAATACGCAAGCCCTTTTTTAAGTTTTATTCATTTTGATGAGAAGCTTTTCGGAGTGCTTTCTTCAGGGCCCGGTCAAAAATAAAATACAAACCGCCTATCGATATGATTATCAGGGCGATCATGAGCAGCTGTCCGTTGCGGCCACTGTCGGGGCTCTCTAATAAACTAATAATATTATTTGCCTGCGTACCGATCCAGAAGAAAAATAAGGTGCGCGGCAGCATACCTACCATGCTTGCAAGCAAAAATTTTCGCTTGTTAATCTGCAGCAGCGAGAGAACAAAGTTCATCAGCGCAAAAGGCAGCACCGGCGAAATGCGTGTCAGAAAAATGAGGCTCCAGCTTTGGTGGCGGAGCTCCTGCATCAGGATGCGTGCCTTCTCAAAGCCGTTCAGGAAACTCATCATTTTGCCATGGTCGATCTGGCGGGCCAGGCTATAGCCAATGAGCGCGGCTATACCGTAGGCAACAACTAAGCCCGGAAAGCCTACCCAACTCAGGTAAAAGCCACTCACCAGCGCCACAAAGGTGGTAGGGGTAAGGGCAAGGGCCATAGTAAAGGATATAATTACAAAATATAGGGCCATCTGCCCCAGCGTCAGGTTTTGGAGCAGGTCCTGGTAAGAGTAGAGGATGATAGCCAGCGTAGAACTCACCACTACGGGTACCACCACCAGCAGCAGCATAGATACAACAGTAGAGGCATTTTTCTGGATAAAGCTTTTCAGCAGGTTTAGGCGTTCAGACATGCGTAAAATTAATACTTGTTTTTTAACGGGTAGAGGCTTAGCAGGCAATGCGGGTGGTACAAGAAAAACAAATTAAGGCTGGCAGCCTGACGACCAGGAGGCTTCTTAAAAATGTAAATTTAGTATCTTGCAGCATATCGTTTATTGTATAAACAAAAAAAGGACTTCATATGAAATTCGGAACCAAAGCTATACACGCTGGCATAGAGCCAGATCCATCAACAGGCGCCATCATGACGCCTATTTATCAGACCTCCACATACGTGCAAAAGTCGCCCGGCGACCATAAAGGGTACGAATACTCCCGCACCCACAACCCAACCCGCACTGCCCTGCAGAACGCCCTGGCGGAACTGGAGAACGGGAAGCACGGCCTCTGCTTCGCCTCCGGCATGGCGGCCATCGATGCTATTATAAAAATGTTGAAGCCCGGAGACGAAGTTATTTCTACAAACGATTTGTACGGGGGGAGCTACCGAATTTTTACCAAAATTTTCCAGAACTACGGCATCAAGTTCCACTTTACCAATATGAGCGACCTGAGCAAGGTGGAGGCGTTGGTAAATGAGAACACGCGCATGATATGGGTAGAAACACCTACCAACCCTCTGCTCAACATTATTGATATAAAAGGGTGCGCGGACATTGCCAAAAAGCACAACCTGCTACTGGTGGCCGACAATACCTTTGCCACGCCATACCTGCAAACACCTCTCGACCTGGGCGCCGACATAGTGATGCACTCGCTTACCAAGTACATGGCCGGCCACTCTGATGTGGTAATGGGAGCTGTTGTTGTAAAGGACGATGAGCTGCACGAGAAGCTTGCCTTTATCCAGAATGCCTGCGGTGGCACACCAGGTCCTCAGGACTGCTTTTTGGTGCTGCGTGGTATCAAAACTCTGCACATCCGGATGGAGCGGCATTGCGAAAACGGACGAGCCGTGGCGCAGTACCTCAAAAACCATGAGAAGGTGGAGAAGGTTTATTGGCCTGGGCTGGAAGATCATCCGGGCCACTCAGTTGCCAAAGCGCAGATGCGATCGTATGGCGGCATGATTTCCTTTGTGCTAAAGGGCGATAAAATGGAAGACGCAATTAAGGTGCTGGAACGATTGAAGTATTTCTCACTGGCCGAATCCCTGGGTGGGGTAGAATCGCTATGCGGGCACCCGGCTTCTATGACACATGCCAGCATACCTGCTGCCGAACGCCTAAAAGGTGGCCTCAGTAACTCCCTGATCCGCCTGAGCGTGGGTATAGAAGACATCGAAGACTTGCTAGCCGACCTGGAGCAAGCCATCGGTTAATTTAATAACAGCAGTGGCAGGGGCTAAAAATCTTAACCCTTGCTACTGTTGTTTCTCTTCAGCAATGATTACTTAGAATATAGCTGCGCTTGCTAAGCTGGCTCTTGCAATTATTCTAATGAAATTAGCCTTTCAGAGTCTTTTTTTAGGACTTAAGGCACAGGGCATAAGGCTTCACTGGTTGCAAGTATGCTTTCTATCAACTTCCTCAGAAGCTGCGCACGCTGCGAGAAATTCCTTCTTTTTTGTTAACCATTTAGCGATTCAACAATCAGCAACAAACAAGCAACAATTACCATAAGCAATCAAGTTCTGCTAATGAAAATGCCCTTCCAGAGGTAATTCGGCATGTTAGGGGCTAAGCCTTTTGGTATGCATGTTTTATGTTATCTTGCTTTCGTTTACCCACTTTAAATCTTAAGCCATGTCTCAGGACAAACTTTTTCAGGAAAAGCAGCACTTTACGCAGGTATGGCTGTGGGTGGTGTTGCTGGGGGTGGCGGCTATTTTCTGGATTGGCTTTTTTTACCAGTTGTTTTCTGGAAATAATTTTGGGCAAAACCCGATTGTAGGAGTAGAAGCAGCTATTCTTTTTGTGTTGATAGGCATTGGGCTTCCTTATTTCTTCTATAAAATGTCGCTTACCACGGAGGTGCATGCCGGGTATATCAGTGTCCGGTTTTTCCCGTTTCAGCTGAAGCCTCTGCAAATACCCTTACACCTGGTGCGCGACTACGAAAAAGTAACTTATAACCCCATCGGTGATTATGGCGGATGGGGCATTAGGTGGGGTTTTAAAGGCAAAGCCTTCAACATGTCGGGCAACGAAGGAGTGCTGTTGCATTTCTACAACCGAAAACCTTTGCTTATAGGCTCACAACGCCCAGATGCTCTCTTCAATGCCATTACGCAAGCCAGGAGCATCCGGAGGGAGCCTGAATAAGTAAAACAGTAAGATTGGTTAGGTGGCAGTAAAGAGAAAGGTCTTTAAAATTACCAGAAGGCAATTATTCTAATGAAATTGCCCTTCCGGAGCCAATTTGCCTAGAAATAAAAACGCCAGCAGCCCAAACAGGCTGCTGGCGTTTTTATTAAGATAACTTTAAAATTAAGCTTTGATACCCAGGATCTTGTAGATCTCAGTAAAGTCAGGCGTTAAGATAATTTCAGTACGACGGTTCTTCGCTTTCGCGTCAGCAGAACGGCCAGTATCAACAGGCTGGAAGAAAGCACGGCCAGCAGGTGTGATTCTGTCAGGAGACAAGCCACGTGTAGTCATCAGACGAGTAATTTCTGTGGCACGCAGTACGCTCAGATCCCAGTTATCGGCAATGTTTCTTGTTCCAGGCAATACTTCTACGTCATCGGTGTGGCCTTCAACCATTACACCCACTTCCTGGTTTTTCTTCAGTACAGACACCAGTTGGTCAAGGGCACGCTGTCCGCTTGTGTTTACTTTAGTGCTACCAGTAGCAAAAAGCAATTTGTCAGACATAGAAACATATACTTTTCCGTCGCGAACACTCACGCTCAGGTCGCCTTGGTTAAAGCCAGATAAGGCGCTGTTTACCTGGTTGCGCAGGTCGTCGAGCATTTTTTGCTGCTCGTTCATGGCGCGCTCCATAGATGCCAGTTTCTGCTCACGCTCCTTCAGGCTGTTAGATAACTCATCTACTTTGGCACGGCTGGCAGCTTGTTCTTTTTCCAGGGCTTCTTTGCTGGCTTTCATTTCGTCGTACTTCTTAGAAGATACGCAGGAAGAAGCAAGTAAGCTCGTGCACAGCAGCAACGAAAGAGATGCTTTGAAAAAATTGAATTTCATGGATTGATTAAGGTTAGGTTGAAAATAATTGGTTTTTAATTTCGGGTGCAAATATCGTAAAAGATACTAAGTCGTACTAATCTGTTCCGTAAAGGCCCGCTAAGTGCGGGTAAATTGCTAATGTGTGTTCTTAGCAAATATTGTGCAGAATTAATATATGTCCAAATTTTTTGTCGAATTTTAATGTATTAGCAAGCATTTGTTTTGGCGTACTAGGCGCACTATTTAAAAAGATCGTGTTCCTGGGAGCTCTTCTATTCGATTAGCGGCAAAAGCTAATCTGGCAGTACCACCGTTGATCTTAAATGCTAAAAAATACAGCTTGCTGGCGCTATTTCTGTTTCAAAAATAATGCCTGATATATTTAGTTAATGCTATGTTAAAAAATATATTTATGAGAGTTTGTGCCCGGCATAAGCTGGCGGTGTTTAGTTACTTATCCGAAAAATGCAAGTAGTTTACTACTAGTATCTTGTGTTATTCTGATGGTAATGGCCGTTGTACCGCATATTGCTTCATTTCCTGCTTTACCTAATAATAGTATCTTCGTACACCAAAGATCCCCAACATATACGCTACAGTACAATATCCTAAAATGAGAAAACTTTTCCTTTCCTGCATTTTTGTGCTGGCCGCCACTGCTGCGGTGCTCGCACAACAAGCCAAACCCGATTACAGCAAAATCACACTCGTCATACACGGCGGTGCCGGCACCATTACAAGAGCCAACATGACTCCCGAAAAAGAGAAAGCGTATAAAGAGGCGCTAAACCTGGCACTGCAAACTGGGTATGATATCCTGAAGAAAGGGGGCAGCAGCCTG
Source organism: Pontibacter sp. 13R65 (assembly GCF_047525655.1). Taxonomy (NCBI): domain Bacteria; kingdom Pseudomonadati; phylum Bacteroidota; class Cytophagia; order Cytophagales; family Hymenobacteraceae; genus Pontibacter; species Pontibacter sp. 13R65. The sequence continues at coordinate 108,942 of NZ_JBLIQL010000006.1, read as the reverse complement.
GATGCAGTAGAGGCCACCGTGCGGGTAATGGAAGACTCGCCACTGTTTAACGCTGGCAAGGGAGCCGTTTTTACAAACGATGGCACCAACGAGCTGGATGCCGCCATTATGGATGGCAAAACCCGTAACGCCGGCGCCATAGCAGGAGTCATGATAGTGAAAAACCCGGTAAGTGGCGCACGTGCTGTAATGGAGCAGTCGGAGCATGTGATGATGATTGGCCGCGGTGCTGAGAAGTTTGCAAAGGAGCATGACCTGGAGATCGTAGACCCTGCCTACTTCCGCACCGAAACCCGTTACCAGCAGCTGCAACGGCTAAAAAATAAAGAGAAAACCGAACTGGACCACTCCGGCGGCACTGGCAGTACCGAAAAGATATTTATTGAAGGCAATAAGTTCGGAACGGTAGGAGCCGTTGCGCTGGATGCTTTTGGAAACCTGGCCGCCGCAACCTCTACCGGGGGCATGACCAACAAGCGCTATGGCCGGGTGGGCGATGTGCCTGTGCTGGGAGCCGGTACCTACGCTGATAACAACACCTGTGCTGTGTCGGCCACCGGCCACGGGGAGTTTATTATTCGCTCAGTAGTAGCCCATGATATTGCGGCTCTCATGGAGTACAAAAAGTATTCTGTTAAAAAGGCAGCCGAAGAGGTTGTGCTTAAAAAGCTGGTGGAGCGGGGTGGCGAAGCCGGTGTAATAGCCTTAGACAGAAACGGTAATTTTGCGATGCCCTTTAACTCAGCTGGCATGTACCGTGGCTACATCCGAAATGGCAAAAGCGAAGTGGCTATCTATAAAGAGTAGCCACCAAATTATTTAAATAAAATTGGCCTTCCGGAGGCTCTAGGGTATCCGGAAGGCCAAGGGCCTTTTATGCTACATCAGGCTTCTTCTTCCTTTATCCAGCTCAGTGCATTCTGTCGCTGTTCCGGCGGAAAGTGTTTTATTTTAGCGGTAGTAAAAGGCGAGGCAGCCAGTGTTATCCAATCAAGCCACTTGGCTTCACCTACAACAGCTACTTTTCTAAAGTCGGAAGCATGCCGGAAGTCAAACCTGATCTCTTCCCACAGCGCCTCCAGCGATACGTTCTTGATGTCCACAATCTCAGCCAGCACGTCTATTTTGCCGTGTTGCTTTAATTTTTCTTCGAGCATGGGGAGCATAATTTCGTAGTCCTGCTTATCTATGTGCGCGCTAAGCTGCACAGCAAATAAATCACCTTTAGATTCTTCTAATATCTGAAGCATGTTTTCTGTAGCGGTTAGTGTAGGTTATTAGTTATTATGCTTATATATCTATAACGTAATGTAAGTATAAAACTTGTAATAGCCAGCTAATATCTTGTGCTGCTGCTGCTTACTTAGCCATTTTTTCGGCTTCTAACTTCACTAATTCGTTGCTCAGTATTTTGTAAGTCTCTGTGGTTGTGCCATCTGCCATTTTTATTTTGTAATACTCCCCCGATGCAGAAGATTTTGTGGCTAATAGTTCTATAAACTCATGCGCCGTTTTAATCTTGGCATGGTGTTTATCGAATTTTGATCGCAGATGTGCCGCAGCATCCTTAGGAGAGTGCTTATTTCCGTTGCGAATAAAAGTAGCTCCCTGCAGGTTTCCTACAAAGCTTATTAACCTACTGATTTTCTCATTTTCTGAAAGAGCTGTTGAAGCTTGTTGGTTGCGGGCTACAGGAGCCTGTTGTGCAAGAGCCCCAGGCGAAGTAGAAAATAGGAGCAGGAGCAAAGCCGGTAAACTAAATTTTATGCTATAATGATTCATTTTTTAACTGCTATATAATTCTGTTTTTTATTTCTAACTTGAATGCACTTTATTGTTTTTTTTGATGTTGGGACGTGAGCTTTTATGCCACTTTTTGCTTTGAACTACCTTACAAAATGATTCTTAAGTAGTATATGAAAAGAGTTCTTTACACTTTCGTACTGTTCACACTGGTATGGCAGCCTCTCTTTGCCCAACAAGCCATCGAAACTCGCCTGGGCTATACGTATAACGATAAATTCGAATTTTCGGACGAGTGGCAGTATTTGTCAACTGACCTTTTTCTTTTTAACGGCTCCAAATTCAACCGCGTACTAAACGAAGTGGAAAGCGGTGTAAAAAAGAACAAGAAAAACTACTCCGATAACCTAGAGTATCTTTTCATTACAGCTCAGCTTAAAAACATTAAACTCTTCGGCAACGACGAAATTGTGTACCCGCTCTACAACTTCAACGTTACCACCGACAGCAAGAAAGAGTACAGTACCCAGGTTTCGGACCATCAGGAGGTCGTGCGGATTATAGACAAGATGCCTCTTACTACTACCAACAACAGCATCGATGCGCTTATTCAGGCCAAAGCCATCACCAACGACCAAAGCGACCAGATGTTTGGGCTGGTAGCCACGCAGCTTACCAATATCTCTAAATTGGCCAGCAGCCCTCCGGCGGCAGTGCTGTCGCTGGTAGGGGAGTTTGGCAATTTGCTGAGTGCCCGTACCAAACGCAAAGAGTACAAGTTCAGCTCCACCATCCGCCTCTACGAAGGGCAGGACTTCGACACGCGCCTTCATTCTGTACGCATTTATGTATTTGTGCCAGGCGAGGTAAAAGCCGTTACAATAAAACCGGCAAAGCTGGAGGGCTTCCTTAACAAAGGAGTGCTGAAACTGGAGCGTAAGCAGCTCGAAGATCTGATAGCTTATAAAGACTATCCTTATATGGTGGTGGTTAATTACAAGTCGCTCTACAAAATGGATGTGCTCACGGGCGATGAAGTAACGCAGGATCTAATTGAGAAACGAAAGCAGAAGATTGAAACTGCTCATAACAACCACATGGTAAACGATGAGACCTACCGCCAGGAAAAGCTGTACGTGGAGTTTCTGCGCACCTTTGCCGACATGAAACAGCACTTGAACTCTTACCGTCTGAATTACCGCAACAACAGCCCTGAGATAAACGCTAAAAACCTGTTTGCCATTATGCAGGAGTACAAACGCCTGAAAGGCACTTTTGATGCGCGGGAGCAGGAGTTCTCCACTAACAGTACCTACAAAACTATTTTCAGGCCGGAATATACCGCCATTCTGAGTAATGCCGATTTGTACCTGGAGAGCGACCACAACCTGAAAGGCGGAAAAGGATTGGTTAATACCTTGCGCGAACTAGAAAACAATCCGAAGTCCTGGAGCACACCTGTGCTACGTGAGGCAGCCCTTGCGAAGCTTTATGCCGTAGAGCTGCCAAAGCCAGAGTACCTATCAGCCTCCGTGGAGGGAGAAGCCGTGGTAAGGCTCACCAAAAAGCTGGAAGATTTGCAGTTTACGGAGGTATTTGCTCAGGACGTGCAGAAGATTGCGCAGCTGCAGGCCACCGACCAGACCATTGACCAGCGTAACGCCCTACTCGAAAAATCGGCTGCTACCAAGTGCCAGTCGTGCCGCGATAAGGTAAAAGATGCCGTAACCGAATATAACAAGCGTTATGATGTGTACAGGCTGCAGGAGGCCCTAAAGAAAAAGAATGCTCTAAACCAGGAGGCTGAGCAACAGGTATTTAACTACCTGAAGCGTCAGCTTTGCATCCAGAACAACCTGCAGGCTGCTGTAGCCTCCTTAAATGGCGGTGCTGACCTTTACATTAACAGAGTTTCTGAAAAAAATACAGAATTGGCAAATAACATTAAACTCCTCGACGAATATAATAAGCAGGATTTAAATGCTGCCAACCTGCAGCGCGTACAGGAATATAACCTGAGGCTGGAGCAGCTTATGAAAGATGTAGAGAATGACTATAACATGATCTACAGCATCGATAAGAAAATCTGCAACTGCGAGGCTGGGTAATACATATCTCCATTCTCTGGTATATTGTTTTTAATAAAAAACGAATGTATGGAGGCGTGTTTAGAGGCAGCACTAGGTATTAATAGCGACTCCCTTACCTGGTGGCAAATGGCGATTAGAGCTGTGGTGGTCTTTTGTGTGGCGCTGCTCATTTTGCGTATCGGGAGTAACCGTATCTTCGGAAAGCAGACGGCATTCGATATTGTACTTGGCATTATCTATGGCTCGGTACTAAGCAGGGCTATAACAGGTAACTCTCCTTTTTTCCCGACCCTAGTTGCGGCCCTCGTGTTAATGTTATTACATAAAGGATTGGCCGTGGCAGCCTACCATTCCAACTTTGGCTTTGGCAATTTTATTAAAGGCAAACCCGTAGTACTTATAAAAAACGGAGAAATTCTGAGAGATGCGCTGGAGAAAAGCACTGTAACAGAAGATGATTTAAAAGAGGCGCTTCGAAGCAAAGGAACTGTAGATGATCTAGGAAAAGTGAAGGCAGCTTATCTGGAGCGAAGCGGCAAAATAAGTGTCATTCTGAAAGACAATTAAAATCTGCATTAAAAAGCGAGCGCCACTACTGTTGGGTAGTGGCGCTCGCTTTTATTTGAGTGTCTCAGAAATTAAGCTATCTGTGCTTCCAATTTTTGAGAAAGTACGTTTTTAGGCACTGCGCCTACTTGCTTGTCAACTACTTGTCCGCCTTTAAATACGAGTAGGGTCGGAATGCTGCGAATGCCGAATTTGGCAGAAGTCTGTGGATTTGCGTCTACGTCAACTTTACCGATCACGGCTTTGCCTTCGTACTCGCCAGCCAGTTCTTCAACAATTGGTCCTACCATGCGGCAAGGTCCGCACCACTCAGCCCAAAAGTCTACTAAAACAGGTTTATCTGAATTGATGATTTCATCAAAATTTGCGTCTGTGATTTCTATTGCTTTGTTAGCCATAATTTTAACAGTTTGTTATTATAATTCTGTTTTGCAATTTATTAAAAAAAGAATGGGCAAATATACGCCCAAATACTAAAAATATGACAAGCTGTCTTACAACTTGCTTCCCGTTCCGCTTCAACAATCTATACTTACGATATAACCTGCTGAATAGGTGTACTTCATTTGTATAAACAAATGTTGTAAATAAAAGATTCAGAAGCAAAACGTAAAGCAGAAAAATTATGGAAGGGAGAGCTATCAAGTCATTAGCAGCCTCGCCGGATAATTTGCCCTGGCAGCATCAACAGCATCAGAATGGCTGAAAGGGCTTTTTCATTAGAATAATTGGGATATGGGCGTGTTGTGCTGATCAGTACTTGCTGGTCCAGAATTCTTCCTATTGCAGATTCTGTAATCCCTGTTCCAAAAAAAGAATTTGTAAATCCCCTACAGCCAGCTTTCAGACTTGCAAGTCCGAAAGAGCAAAGAGCAGAAAAGTGAGAATTTATTAAATTTTAGGATGCCCCAAGCAACTACCCACACCTTTTTTACATCTATTAATTATAGCAGCTCTTCTGGCAGTTGTATTTTCCTTCATCAAACTCGCTTACCAACCTACTAACCAAATAAAACATGAAAAAACTGTATTGCTTTCTGTTGGTGTTCCTGCTCGTGAACGTTTATATTAGTTGCTTTGGCCAAACGGCAGGAATGCTCAGCGGGAGGGCGCTGGATGAGAAGAAGCAGGGAATCGGCTTTGTGAATGTGGCCGTACTGGATGCCTCGACTGCAAAAGTAGTGACAGGTGCCGTAGCCGATATGGACGGCTACTTCCAGATAAAGACCCCGGCAAAAGGTGTTTATAAACTACAGGTAAGTGGCCTGGGTTTTATGCAACTCTTAACAGAACCTTTTGAGGTAAGTGGTGAGGGATATTCTAAAAAATTTGGCGATTTGAAGCTTAAATCTGATGCTAAGGTACTACAGGAGGTAAATGTGCAGGCATTACGCCCTACTATTGTAACCCATCCTGATAAAATGGTAGTAAGTGTGGAGGGAACAGCCATGGCAGAAGGCAGCACCGCCTATGAGGTGCTGGCCAAATCGCCAGGGGTGTGGGTAGACCAGGAGGGGAATATTCAGCTCAACGGTAAAGCAGGGGTGCAGATCATGATTAATGGCAAACAGACGTACATGTCAGGCAAGGATCTGCAGAACCTGCTGCAGAGCATGTCAGCCGAAAACCTGAAGGACCTGGAGATTATCACCAGTCCCTCGGCCCGCTTCGATGCAGCCGGTGCTTCTGGTATTATCAACATTAACCTGAAAAAGAATCCGGTCTTTGGCATAAACGGCAGCGTGTACAGCGGTTACCGCTACAATGGCCTGAGCACCTATACCGGCGGTGGAAATATAAACTACAAAAATGGCAAGTGGAATTCAACGGCTAGCCTGGATGTTGCCAGGCGCGTAAATTACCGCGACATGTACATGGGGCGCATTTTTAATAGCGGAGAAGAGGCGCATTTTTTCGACCAGAATGGCTACGAAGAAACCCGACGTTTTGCACCAGCCCTGCGCCTTGGAACTGATTACGACCTAAACGACAACCACAGCATCGGCTTTACCTCCTACCTGTCGCATACAAATTTCGACGGCATGTTCAATACTGATTCTTACCTGCGTGAAAACAACCCAGCAAATAACCTGTATGTGCAGGCGCTGAATAACACAGCTGAGGAATCTAACAATGGTACCTTTAACCTGCACTACACAGGCAAGCTCGATACCGTAGGCACGACCTTATCTGCTGACCTCGATTATGTAATTCTAAACAGCAGAGATAATGGGTCTTTCAGAAATACTTACCAAACTCTTCATAGCAGCGCCCCGGCGACTAACGACCGCTTACGGAGCCATAACCCTAACAGCTACAACATTTATTCTGCTAAGGTAGATTTCGCTAAAAAAATAGGAAAAAACGGAAAACTGGAAACAGGTGCAAAAGCGAGCCATGTTATTTCCGATAACCAGCTGCTGTTCTACCTGAATGCAGGAGAGGCCGAAACGCTGGACCCCAACAGGAGCAACCACTTTATTTACAAAGAAAACATTTTTGCGGCCTACACCAGCTTTACTACTAATCTGGGTAAAAAATGGAGCGTGCAGGCTGGTTTAAGAGCAGAGCAAACCCAAACAGAAGGTTATTCCAAAACAACAAACCAAACCACCGACCGCAATTACTTCGACCTGTTCCCCACTTTATTTGTGCAGCAGGAGGTGAGCGAGGCTTATAAAATTGGTTATAAGATAAACCGCCGCATCAACCGTCCTTATTATGGTGCGCTGAACCCGTTTATTTTTTACCTCGACCCCTACACCTGGTCTGAAGGAAATCCTTACCTCCGGCCACAGTACACCAACACCTTTGAGCTGACTCAGACCTTAAAGAACAATTATACGCTGGTCCTAAGTTATAGCCTTACAAAAGATTATATGGCGGAGGTACCCATGCAGTACAGTCCGGAGGTTACAGTGTTTCAGCAGCAGAATGTGGATAACATGAAAAGTGCAGGGGCCACGCTCATTTTGCCTATCAAGGTTTCTGATAAGTGGCAGATGAACAACACGATCAATGGTTTTTACCAGGAGTTTTTGAAAACCATAAACGATAGCCCTGTTATTAACGACCAATTTACTTTTATGCTGCAGTCGAACCACAACATAGAGCTGCCTTGGGGTTTAAAGATGGAGGTAAATGGCGGTTATCAGGGTCCGGCGGTATACGGTCTGTACTCTATAAAGGCAAACTGGTGGGTAGATTCTGGCCTAAAGCGGTCTTTTATGAAAGACAAATTTTCTGTTGCTCTGAACTTTACCGATATTTTCAGAACCCGCGAATTGCTGATTGACTCCAACATCAATGGCAATTTCAATACCATTAACCAGTACCAGGGCATACAAAGTGTTCGGCTGAACCTCCGCTACAACTTCAACAAAGGCAACAAGTTTGACGCCAAAAGCCGCAACACTAACTTAGATGAGTTGAACAGAACCGGTAACTGATGCAGGACTTTGACACATTATAAACTAAGAATTGGAAGCGATCATGGCGCGAGCGTCCTCACTCGTGACTGTTATTCCGAGGCCTCTGGCCGCTTCATAATCTCTACAGCTAGAGCAGCAACTAAAACAAGAACCCCCTGGAGCAATAGCCGCTCCAGGGGGTTCTTGTTTTAGTTGCTTGTAAATTATTTAAATGAAAAAGGCCTTCCAGAGGCTTTTTTCATTTGTCTGATTCAAGGATTACACAGATTAGAATTGCTATTCTAATCTGTGTAATCTAAGTAATCCTTATACTCCGTGATGGAGAAATTATTTAAATGAAAATACCCTTCCGGAGCAGAAAATGAGTTAAGCGGCACTAGGGTAATGCTCATTCCCAAATCTTCAAACTCTCAAATCTCCAAATCAAAAAAACTAAATCAGCTTACACTCTCCCAGCCCCAGCTCCTTGATCTGTTCCAGGAACAGTTTCGGGTCGATGCGGTATTTGCGGGAGTAGGTGGGGAGCGCCAGTTTCTCCTCCGGCATGTGCAGCGTGATCTCCAGCCGCTTCTGACCCGGGCTTGTTACAATCGCATTTTCAAGCGCTTCGGCCAGGCCTTGGTTCAGGAGCTGCAGGTTAATATTAATGTGCACGCCCTGTGCCATTTTGTCGGTGATGTCGCCAAGTAATTGGATGTTGGTTGGCTTCAGCTCCCACTGGTCTTCGGTGCGGTAGCGCAGCTGCACTTTGCCCCTAATGAACAGGTACAAGCCAATTTTGAGGTAAGGCGAGAACTTTACATAATCTTCGCCGAACAGCGCCATCTGCATGGTAGAGTCATAATCCTCTATAGAAAACAGCGCAAATGGGTTCCCATTCTTAGCCGTCCTGATCACTACATCCGATACCATACCAGCCACATTAATGTCGCGGTTTTTGTATTCCGCAATTTTATCAAGGGAACAGGAGCAGTAGGAGTCAATTTCGAGCTTGAACTGGTCGAGTGGGTGCCCGGAGATATAGAAACCTACCACTTCCTTCTCGCGCCGCAGCATCTCTGCCTGCGTCCAGGGGGCTACTTCCGGTATTTTAGGCAAAGGCGCTGCCACAGCGGCTCCCCCTCCGAACAACGACTGCTGTGCCGCCTGCTGCTCTGCCTGGTAGCTGTTGCCATAGCGCACTGCTTTCTCCAGCAAACTGATGTTCTCACCCTCCGGCACCTCTATCAGCTGCGCCCGGTTGTACAGTCCCCACGAATCGAAAGCTCCGGCCAATGCCATACTCTCAAAGGTTTTCTTGTTCACGGCACGCAGGTTAATGCGCTTCGAGAAGTCGAAAATATCCTGATAGAGCCCGTTTTTCTCTCTTTCCGAGATAATAGCGTCTACAGCGGCCTCACCGGTACCTTTGATAGCAGCCAACCCGAAACGGATTTGCCCTTGCTCGTTCACGTTAAATTTCAGCAACGATTCGTTTACGTCCGGGCCAAGTACGGCCACGCCCTGCTTCCGTGCCTCCTCAATAAAGAACGTCACCTTTTTGATGTCGTTCATGTTGTTGGTAAGCACGGCCGCCATGTACTCGGCCGGGTAGTGCGCCTTCAGGTAGCCGGTTTGGTAAGCTACTACAGAATAAGCGGCAGAGTGGGAGCGGTTAAAGCCGTACTGGGCAAACTTCTCCATCACGTCGAACACCTCAGAGGCCTTTTTCGCCGGAATTTTGTGGATTTCGCCAGCTCCTTTAATGAACTTCTCCCGCTCCTCAGCCATCTTCTTCATGTCCTTCTTACCCATGGCGCGGCGCAGCAAGTCGGCACCACCCAGTGAGTAACCAGCCAGAATTTGGGCCGTTTGCATGATCTGCTCCTGGTACACCATAATGCCGTAGGAGTATTCCAGAATAGGCTTCAGCAGCTCGTGCGGGTATTCTACTTCTTCGCGGCCATGCTTCCGGTTAATAAAGTTCGGGATGAACTGCATCGGGCCCGGACGGTACAGGGCGTTCATGGCAATCAAGTCTTCAATGTTAGTAGGCTGTAGGTCCTTGAGGTACATCCGCATACCTTCCGACTCAAACTGGAACGTACCAATGGTATCGCCGCGTTGGTAGAGTTGGTAGGTCTTCTCGTCGTCTATCGGAATTTCATCAATATCGATTTCCACACCGTGGTTTTTCTTGATGAGTTCAATGGCATCTTTAATGATGGTCAGGGTTTTAAGCCCTAAAAAGTCCATCTTCAGCATACCGGCACTCTCAATTACCTTACCGTCGAACTGCGTTACGAGCAGGTCGGCGTCTTTGGAGGTTGATACCGGAATGTAGTTCGTAATATCATCCGGGGCGATAATCACACCTGCTGCGTGTATACCCGTGTTCCGAACAGAGCCTTCCAGCTTCTCAGCCAGTTTCAGCACAGCAGCGCGTGCATCATTTCCTTCACGGATAGCTGCCAGCTCCAGGTTCTCCATAAAGGCTTTGGCCAGGGTTGTGCCCGGGGTGTCTGGCACCATCTTAGCTAACTCGTTCGCCTCAGAAAGTGGCAGCGAGGTGGAGCGGGCCACATCTTTTATCGATGATTTAGCCGCCATCGTACCAAAGGTAATAATCTGGGCTACCTGCGTTTTACCATATTTCTCTACCACGTAGTCGATCACGCGCTGGCGGTTCACGTCGTCAAAGTCAATATCAATATCGGGCATGGATACACGCTCCGGGTTCAGGAATCGCTCGAACAGCAGCTTGTACTTAATCGGGTCGATGTTCGTGATACCAATGCAGTAGGCCACAGCAGAACCAGCAGCCGAACCACGGCCAGGACCCACGGCTACTCCCATGTCGCGGCCACGGTTAATAAAGTCCTGCACGATAAGGAAGTAACCGGCAAAACCCATCGTCTGGATAATGCGCAGTTCGTAATCGAGGCGTTCTTCTATTTCCGGTGTAATGTCGGTGTAGCGCTTTTTGGCCCCCACGTACGTCAGGTGGCGCAGAAACGCATCTGCATCGGCGTGTTCAGGCGGAATTGGGAAATTGGGCAGCAGGATATCGCGCTTCAGTTTGGGCGGCGTAATCTTATCTACAATTTCGTTGGTGTTATCCACCGCCTGCGGCACATCCTTGAACAGCTCGTTCATTTCAGCTTGCGTCTTGAAATAGAACTGATCGTTCGGGAATCCGAAGCGTGTTCTCGGGCCGGCATCCTCTATGCGCTGCAGCATCTGCCGAATGTTCTGGCTGTTGCCGTACTTGTTGCGCACATTATCTACGGTATCATAAATCACTTTCTGGTCATCCGAAAGAAAGCGGTAGTAGCGTGTCTGGAAATCACCTACAGGCGTGCTCTGATCTTCTCCAGTGTTCACGCACAGCAGAATATCATGCGCGTTCCAATCGTCCTGATCAACGTAGTGAGAGTCGTTGGTGCAGATCACCTTCACGTTGTACTTCACCGCCCATTTCAGCAGCACCTGGTTAATGTCTTCCTGGCTCTTGCCGGTGCCGTCTATGTTCTGCAGACCGTGGCGCTGTATTTCAATATAGTAGTCTTCACCAAAGAGGTCGAGCCACCACTTAAATATCTCTTCTGCTTCTTCTTCGCTTTTCCAAAGAATGGCCTGTGGCACCTCCGCACCAATGCAACAACTGGTGGCAATAAGACCTTTGCAGTATTTCTGCAGCAGCTCCTTGTCGATGCGCGGCCATTTGCTGTACACACCTTCTATATAAGAGAGCGAACAGAGTTTGGCCAGGTTCTGGTAACCGTCCTGGTCCTTGGCAAGCAGCAGCTGGTGGTGGCGCACATCTTTCTGCTCCTTCGTAAAGGTCTTGAGGTGGCGGTCCTTCACCAGGTAAAACTCGCAGCCCACAATTGGCTTCACGTTATACTTGTTTGCCTCCGCCACAAAGTTGAAGGCGGCAAACATATTTCCGTGGTCTGTCATGGCTACAGCTGGCATGCCATCGGCTTGCGCCTTTTTCATAAGGGCACTAATGCTGGCCTGGCCATCGAGCAGCGAGTACTGCGTGTGCGTATGTAAATGCGAAAATACAGGCAAGGTTCTGGAGAATTAAAATTAGAAAATATAAATTGGAAAAGACTTCTGCATTAGTGAAAAACTATATTAAGAAGTCCTTTTCGGGATGTTAAAATTAAGGAAAATCGGCCGGATATCGAAACGATTTGTCGCCGGACTTGCTACCTTTACAACAGCAGTTTAATGAAAGGCGTTCTGTGTGAGCTTGATAAAGTTTTTTAGAATAAGGCCGCTGTTCTGCCACCGCTTTTGATGCAACACCTGCCGCACATGAAACTCATCGTTATCACCACACCAGTACCTTTTGCAGGGGAGATCCCGCTCGTGTGTCAGCTTTTGGAGCTGGGCCTGGAAACGCTGCATGTGCGCAAGCCCGGTTTCTCCTACCAGGAGATGCAGAATTATTTGAATGAAATTCCCCTTCCGTACCACTCCCGCCTGATGCTGCACAGCCACCACGAGCTGGCGCAGGAGTGCCAGCTAAAAGGCCTTCATTTCCCGGTAGCAGCACGCGCCACAGCCACGACCATTCCGAAACAGCAGCTGCTCTTTTCCACCTCCTTCCATAAGCTAGGAGAGCTGTATCAGCCACAGCCCCTTTTCGACTATGCCTTTCTCAGCCCTATTTTTAACAGCATCTCCAAGGTAGGGTACCAGGCTGCTTTTACTCCTGAAGCTGTTCAGGAAGCCTTGCAAAAAGCAACTGTACCTGTAGTGGCTTTAGGAGGTGTGAGTGTGGATAAACTGGCAGCTGTCCGGGAGATGGGGTTTGCAGGCGCAGCCGTATTAGGAGCGGTATGGCAGGCAGCGGAGCCGGTGAAGGCGTTTTTAGAGCTGCAGCAGCAAACTGCATGACCTCGCAGCGTCTCTCAGACCTGCGAGCGTTTTAGGTGCTACAGCGCAAATTATTTTAATGAAATAGGCCTTCCAGAGGTTTTGCTGCTCCTGGTGATATTCTGTAAATTCTGATTCAGACAATCTGCTTCGTCGCCAGCAAGACACTCGCAGGTGTGGAAGACCCTGCGAGGTCATACGAGGTGTATGTTTTTAATTTCTAATTTTGACATTTTAATTCGGCGCAGCTTTAGTAAGGGTACCGCTCAATACCGCCGGTGAGGTTGTAAAAGGTGGTGTTAGGGAAGTGCCTCTGCAGGATTTGTACAGCAGCCCGGCTTCTGTTGCCGTTCTGGCAGTGCACCACTACTGTTTTGTGCGGCTCCACCTTGTCAAGGTTTTGTTCTAATATGCCTAGCGGAATCAGGAGGCCTTGCAGGTTATATTGCTCGTACTCGTTCGGCTCCCGCACGTCCAGCAGCTGAAGGTCGGCAGCTTCGTCGAAGAGATCTTTTAGTTCATCAGCAGAGAGTTCATTTACTTCTTCCGAAGCGGCAGTAGGAGGAGAGCAAAAAGCTTCGTAGTCGGATTGCAGTTCTGTTATCTCTGCCTGCGCTGTTCTGCGGAAGTTAATGGCGCTGGTTTCCAGGGTCAGGGCGTTGAGCATGAACAATCTACCAGATAGAACTTTGCCCATTCCGCAGATGATCTTAATAGCCTCGTTGGTCTGAATAGTGCCAATCATGCCGGGCAGCACGCCCAGCACGCCTGTTTCTGCACAATTCGGCACCTGGTTTGGCAGGGGCGGCTCAGGAAAGAGGCAGCGGTAGGAGGGGCCGTTCTGGTAATGAAAGACTGTTACCTGTCCTTCGAACTTAAAGATGGAGCCGAACACCAGCGGCTTCTGCAGTATGGCGCAGGCATCGTTTACGAGGTAGCGTGTCGGGAAATTGTCGGAGCCATCTACCACCAGGTCATAAGCTTGCACCAGGTCCAGCGCATTCTGCTCCGTAATACCCTGCCCGTGCACCTGAAACTGCACAAACGGATTCTGCTGCGCCAGCTTTCGTGCTGCTACTTCCGCTTTGAGCTGTCCTACGTCTTCTGAGTTGAACAGTACCTGCCGGTGCAGGTTGCTCTCCGACACCACATCAAAATCAGCAATGCCAACTGTGCCCACGCCCGCTGCTACCAAATACTGCAGCACCGGACAACCCAGTCCGCCTGCACCAATTACCAGCACCCGCGCCTCCTTCAGCTTCTGCTGACCAGCAGCACCTATTTCTGGCAGTATCAGTTGACGGTTGTATCGGTTGTATTCGGCTGGGGAAAACATGCTTTATGTAAGTTAGAATTTAGAGTTAATGTACTTTGTTAGTTAAAGAAATTTTGGCTTCCAATTTGTTAGCTAATCATTTATCTGTTTCCCGCTTTAAATTTAGTATTACTTAATTAGTTGAAATATTTTAGCTATAGCTTCATAAATTTGTTGAATTCTATTTCGCCTGTTTCCAGTTCAACCTGCGCTAAGTAGAGCCCGGGTGGTAGACTTATTATGTTCACGGTTACCTCAAATATTCCATTTAGGCGCTGTTTCCTAAATAAATGCCCGTTTGCATTATAAATAGTTAGCTCAAGCATAGAATGCTCGTTCGAGCGGATCACTAGCTGATCGTAGGCCGGGTTTGGATATGCTTCTATCTGCCTGTTTATCTCCGGTTCAGGCAATTTGATGGAGACGGCATCCGACGTGTTGAAACAGTTATTTGCTCCTACCTCTACTCTGTACTGACCACTGTGGTCTACAATTAATACTTTAGTAGAGTCCACAAGCAGAGTATCATTTCTGTACCAGCGGTATACCTCGCCGGCGGAGGCGGTTAGTTCAGTATCGTTAATGGTAATGGCAGCGACTGGGATAGGCTTAATTGTTATATAGTCTTCTGCAGCACTCACAGTGCCTCTCTGCCCATGTACTTCGAGCTCTACTTTATAACGCCCCGCTTTGACATAGGTGTGGGTAGGATTAGTTTCTTCAGATGTTAGGCCGTCCCCGAAGTGCCATATTCTTTTTACAATGCTTTCAGATGAATTTATGATAGTCCGATCTTTAAAGCTAGCTGGATCTCCTTCACAAGCACCCTCCAACAACATAGCTGCCAATAGTTTATGTTCCAGTTTGGCAACAAAAGCCTGCGGAAAAAAAATTATTTGCTGCTTGGTTGTTAATGCAATATCATCCAGTGCTACACTCCTCACAAAATTACTGTGAACAATAGCCTGATCCTGTTTATCAAATGCGATGTAAAGCTTTGTTGGGTTATCAACCGTAGAAGTATTCCTGATTATCTTGGACCAAGCTACTTTACCGTCAGGTGTATATTTTGCAATAAATGAGTAAGGATGCTCAGTATCTATCTCGGGCTGCAACTGCAGGTAATTTAGATTCACCGGCCCCGATGCCGCACCAGCTACATAGCAGTTCCCTTCTTTGTCGAGCCGCAAATCGTATAGCCATCCTGTTTCGGATTGTCCTACTTTCATGGGTCTTATCCAGAGCATATTACCATCCAGATCGTACTTGCACAGGAATGCGCTGCCGGTCTCGTAATACTCATTATGAAAAAGCGTTCCATCAGTCTTTTTTACAGAGGAAGTCAGCACCATGTACAAGGCATTATTATGCTGCACAATTTTCTGCGGCTCCACACCTTTTTCGTTTACTGCAATTTCTTTATACCAGAGTACTTGCCCCTGCTTTGAATATTTTTGTAGTACTGTTTTAAAAGCTTTTACAGGATAAGCACTATAGATTGGCTGGTTGGCAATCTGTTCCTGATACGCTCCCAACTGGTAAACATTATCTTGTGCATCTGTGGTTATTCTTGAAATCCCCAGTTGGTAATTATCCACATATTTGTACTCTGAATAAGAATAGGTTCTGATGTAATAATCAAATGGAGCAATCTCCCGCACTGTATTTAAAACATTATCTTTGGAGTACTGTAACATATACTGGCTCCATCTGGAGTTGTTCGGGGTAACAGGAATCCCTATCTCTTTGCCATCAATTGTGCCCTGCCCAATAATGCTGAATTCTATGTTAAAGCTTCCATCCTTATTGACATGCACGGCTGCTGTGGACGACTTTGCCTTCTCTATTTTTAAAGGCTTATACCAGATTAAATTAAAATCAGAGTCGTATTTAAGCATTATGCGGTTACCATCAGCATGAAACAATATGTCTCCGGTTGCAATAACTCCCCAGAAAGATCCTATTAGATAGATATTGTTCTCCTCGTCAGTTTGAATGTTGGTGAGAGTGCTGACTGTATTAGTCATATGGTTCTGTCTTAAAATTAGCGAACCATTGATGACTTTTCCGTCAGGAGTATACTTAAGCAGAAAATAATTTAAGTTTACAGGACCATTCATGTACTCCTTTACCGGGTGAAGCGTGATATCCCCAGAATAAAGCGAATCGGTCCCGTAAATAGCGCCCAAAATAATAGTATTGCCCTCTGAATCGCTTATAGCATCGAAACTACGCGTTCTGACAGCCGATTCCACTGTTGTTGCCCAAGAAAATTCAGGCACAGCAACAGGATGTTTCAGCACGTAAGCGCTGGCCGATGTTTTGTCGGATGGCTGGCAACCTGAGCTACTGACCGACTGCACATAATATGACTGATCGTGGGTAAACATATGTTCAAAAAAAGGCCCGGTATGCATAAGCGTTCCTTTGTCATTGTACCACTGAAAAACCAAGTCCTGACGCCCATCAGGGTCAGAGGCTTGAAGTCGCATAATTGCAGGGCCTTCTTTGCTCACAACATCTTCTACAATGGGTGCCTTAGGTTTGGCAGTTACCTTTATGTAAACCGGCACGCGCTTGCTTTTGCAGCCATTCTGGTTTCCTATTTCGACGAGCAACGTTTGTTCAATTTTTGGTAATGTCAGTGTATTGCCTGAATAGGAGGAGGGACTGCCGCTGGCATCATACCAAGTATAGAAATTGCCTACACCTGGATTTTTCATCGAGAGAACAAATGGTTCCTGATTAGGGCAAAACCAAAACTCTAGGCTATCCTCAATGGTTAGGGCTGATGTTACCTTGATCGGATAGGTAATGGTGCTGGTTTTGCCTGAGCCTGAGGTAACGTGCAGTTTTACCTGGTAGGTTCCTGCTTTTGAATAGGTGTATTCTGGATGTTTAACCGAGGCAGTACTGCCGTCGCCAAAATCCCATTCCCAACGTATTATCCCCTGTCCTAAGCTCCTATCCCGGAATTTAACTTCTGTCAAGGAGCACGGGGTAAACTCTGCGTTGAAGTCAGCCTGTATTCCTTCGAACTGTGGTATCAGACTTTTGTACATGCCAATAAGTCGCCAACCATATTCAGCTGTAACAAGATCTAGCTTCCCATCCTGATCCATGTCTGCACCGCGCATGGAGGTTTGGGTCCAGAATCCTGGAGTACTGGTTGTCAGGTAGGTGGATGTGAATCCGTCGTTACCTTTGTTCTGGAAAAAGGTAAGTCTGCAGGTAGTTGGGCACCCGGCGGCTATGTCTGGCAGCCCGTCCTGATCAAAGTCTTGTACAAGTATAGAACTGTAGTTGTCCGCAGAGTTGGCAATTTCGTGCCGCCGGAATTCGCCGTTTCCCTTGTTCTCGAACCAAGCTAAGTTTTGTCCAGAACTATAAGGTCCTGCCACGACATCCAAATCGCCGTCACGGTCCATATCACTTAAGATCATTTTCGCAGACCCGATATTCACCGTTCTGGAAACTGAAAAATCTTTCCCGCTATATAAAGTAGTACCAGTCAGGATTTCAGGCCCGGGCACCCCATCTAGATCCCCTACTACCAGATGGTCTGTTGCTGCTATATGTTGAATTTCTTTAACTGGCCAGTTGCTGTTCCGGCCCCTGTTCTGAAGCCAAATCACCTTATAGGAGCTATGCAGGTTCGGAAGCACGATATCAGTTTTACCGTCTTGGTCCATGTCGTATAGTTGCAACATGGCTCCTTTGCCCAGATTACTCCTAAGACCTTGGATAAGTACTTGTGGCGCATCTGTAAAACTGCCCTTGTTGTTGTACCACACCATAACTTTATTGGAGCCACTGTTCCCGGTAAGCGCGATTATATCTCTATAACCGTCTCCGTCCAAGTCAATGGCCTCTAAAAAAACAATTGCTCCATGCCTGTTAGATTCGGTAAGGATGTTTTCAGTTAATGTGCCATTTGCGTTGTGGATGTAGTATGAGGCCGTGTGATTGTCGTTAGATGTAACTATATCCGGACGTCCATTATTGTTAAAGTCCTCTACTGCCATGGCCCAGGGAGCTTTAAAAGCTTGGTCAACAAGAATTTCTTTTGCAAAATACTGGCTAAACGCTGTTGTCGCCTGAAGGAATAGGAATCCGGAAAGAAGCACTATAGTTCTAAAAATCATAGCAAATTTTGTGTCTATATAACATCTTATAAACGTGCTACAATATAAATAAGGATTTCTAAATATAGTGCTAATTTTGTATTATATTTAAGAATAGTGACTGTCCTCTGGAAATTAAAGCCTGTAGTATAGCACCTAAGAAGTAAGTGTCGTAATTTGAGCAGAATGATAGAATGCTTTGTAGGAGTGGAAGTAGCATACTCAAAGTAAACCGAAATTTTAGCCTGCTCAATAGCTGCTCCCCAATTCAATCTCAAACTTTCTAACTCAATACATTGTCCCAATCCTTCCAAACAGCTTCGTAGCCCTGGGTGCGGATCATGCTGATGATTTCAGCGGGGGTGCGTTCGTCGCTGATTTCGAACTGCTCCAGCGCATTAACTTTGGAAGCATAGCCGCCCGGATCTGTTTTGGAGCCGGCACTGATGGAGGTGATACCGAGCCGGATCACGTTGTTACGAAAACTTTGGCTCTCCCTGGTGCTGAGCGACAACTCCACTTCCTCGTTAAAAATCCGGTACGCACAGATCAGTTGCACCAGCTCCCGGTCGTTCATCTCTACTTTGGGTGGCAGTCCGCCAGAGAAAGGCCGTAGCCTCGGGAACGAAATAGAATACTTCGTTTTCCAGTATTTCTTTTCGAGGTAGCTCAGGTGCAGCGCCGTGAAGAAGCTGTCGGTGCGCCAATCTTCCAGGCCAATCAGTACACCCAAGCCGATTTTATACACATCTGCCTTGCCCAAACGGTCAGGAGTGTCGAAGCGGTACTGGAAGTTAGATTTTTTGCCTTTGGGATGGTGCTTTTTGTAATCTTCCTGATGATACGTTTCCTGGTACACCAGCACCGTGTTCAGCCCCAATGGTATGAGCTCTTCGTATTCATGTTGGTCCAGCGGCTGTACCTCCATGGAGATATGCGAGAAGTAAGGGCGGATGAGCTGAAGCACATTTTTAAAATAAGGGACTCCCACCGTTTTGTTTGCCTCACCGGTTACCAGCAGCACATGGTCGTAGCCGTAGCTTTTGATCACCTTCACCTCCTCGAGTATCTGCTCGTCGGTGAGGGTGGTGCGGGGCATAGGGTTGTCGAGGCTGAAGCCGCAGTAGGTGCAGATGTTCTGGCACTCGTTAGAGAGGTAGAGTGGAATGTACATCTGCAGTGTTTTGCCGAACCGCTTCTGCGTCAGTTGCTGACTTAGCCGTGCCATTTGCTCCAGATAGGGCATGGCAGCCGGAGAAATCAAAGCTTTAAAATCCTCCAAATCTCGTGACGATTTTGCCAGTGCCCGTTCTACATCTGCACCTGTTTTGGCATAGATGCTCTGCTTTACTTGGTCCCAGTTCTGTTGCTCAAATATGTCTGCGAAAGTCACTTGGTATAGTTAAAAGTTAAAAGTTTTGCTGGTTGTTAGTTGTTGTTTGTTTGATGATTAAATTGTTGCTTAGCTGGCGCGAGCTTGCAGCTCGTATCATATGCTGTGTGCCCTTGATAGGAAACAGCTTAATTACCTTCAGAAGGCTGTTTTCATTAGAATAATTTGTCTTTATCTGAAGGTAATTGCTGTTCTGTACTGAAAAGGTACGAGCTGCAAGCTCGCACCAGCGAAAGGACCTTAACCAATCATTCAACAATCAAATCTCGTCAAGAAAAGCCGTCAGCGGGCTACTGGCTTCTGCTACACTACCTGTTGGAGCCAGCTTGGCTTCGTAAGCCATACGACCTGCTTCTACGGCCATTTTAAAGGCTCCTGCCATTTGCACCGGGTTCGGCGAAACGGCAATGGCGGTATTTACCAGCACCGCATCGGCTCCTAACTCCATAGCCTCGGCAGCATGCGAAGGAGCGCCAATGCCAGCATCGACCACCACCGGCACATGACTTTGCTGAATTATAATTTTCAAAAACTCGCGTGTTTGCAGGCCGCTGTTGCTGCCGATGGGCGAACCAAGTGGCATGACGGCTGCTGTACCTACGTCCTCTAATCGCTTGCACAGTACAGGGTCGGCGTGGATATACGGTAGCACAATAAAGCCCAGTTTCACCAGCTCTTCCGCCGCCTTCAGTGTTTCGATGGGATCGGGGAGGAGGTACTTTGGGTCCGGGTGAATTTCCAGTTTAAGCCAATTGGTTTCGAGGGCTTCGCGTGCCAATTGTGCGGCGAAAACAGCTTCTCGGGCATTGCGCACGCCTGAGGTGTTGGGCAATAGGTTAAACTGCTCGTGCGAGAGGTGTTGCAGAATATCATCGTCCTGCTTGTGCACATCTACTCGCTTCAGGGCTACCGTTACCAGCTCCGAGCCGGATGCCAGCAGCGCTTCCTCCATCTGCTGGCTCGAGCTGAACTTGCCCGTGCCGGTAAAAAGGCGGGAGCTGAATGTTTTATCTGCTATAGTTAATTGTTGCATGTTGTTCTTCCTGAAAAATGTTTTTCACATGACCTCGCAGCGCCTAAAAGACCTGGGAGTGTCTGTGCCAGTAACTTCTGCTGATCTGTATTACTAGCAACAGTATTTTTTGCTTTCAAAAGCTATCATTATTTATTTGAGTGCCCGATCAGTTTCAGCTGTTCTGTTAGCTAAAGACGCTTGCAGGTATTTTAGACGCTGCGAGGTCTAACATTATCCTGCTTCAGCTGCAGCTCCTTCCGAAGCTTTTGCATTTCACCCAATTTATCTGTTGCAAGGTTTATAACCGACGACACCGCCACACCATGCACCCCTGTTGCCAGCAAAGGAGCAATATCTGCTGCCAGAATGCCACCAATGGCTACAACAGGTGTGGTAATACCTGCAAGCTGGCACTGCTGCAGGATTTGTTCAAAGCCGCTCAGGCCTAGAATCGGGCTCAGGTTTTGTTTGGTGGAGGTGAAGCGAAAAGGACCGAGGCCAATATAATCGACTCCGGCCGCTGCCAACTGCTGCACATCCTCGAAGATATTAGCTGTGCCTCCTATAATCTTATCAGCACCTAATAGCTCCCGTGCCTCCACCGGCGACATGTCTGTTTTGCCCAGGTGAACACCGTCTGCGCCTACCTCTGCGGCTAACTTTGCATTATCGTTTATAATAAAGGTGCTGCCATAGGTGCGGCAGATCGCCTGCGTTTGCAGGGCCTCCTCTTTCCATTCCTCGTATGGCTGGTCCTTTACCCGTAACTGCACCCAGTCCGCGCCGGCGGCACAGGCTACTTCAGCGGCTTGTGCATGAGTGTTGCTGTTCAGCGCCTGCGTGATGTAGTGCAGTTTTGCTATGTTCTTCATCGGGAGGTTTATAAATAAATTTCTGATCCCTGCGCCTTAAATGCCTCTGCTCTTTCGGCCATGCCTTTGTCCAGCACTTCTTCTGTGGCTACACCTGTTTTTTCGGCGTAGTCGCGTACTTCCTGGGTTATTTTCATGGAGCAGAAGTTGGGGCCGCACATGGAGCAGAAGTGGGCTACTTTAGCACCTTCAGCAGGTAAGGTTTCGTCGTGGAACTCGCGGGCGGTATCTGGGTCGAGCGACAGGTTGAACTGGTCCTGCCACCGGAACTCGAAGCGCGCTTTGCTCAGGGCGTTGTCGCGGTACTGTGCGCCGGGGTGACCTTTGGCTAAGTCGGCAGCGTGGGCAGCCAGTTTGTAGGTGATGACACCGTCTTTTACATCTTTTTTGTTCGGCAAGCCGAGGTGCTCTTTCGGGGTAACGTAGCAAAGCATGGCAGTGCCAAACCAACCTATCATAGCGGCACCAATGGCCGAGGTAATGTGGTCGTAGCCGGGCGCAATATCGGTGGTGAGGGGGCCGAGGGTATAGAACGGTGCTTCGTGGCACTCCTTCAGCTGCTTCTCCATGTTCTCCTTGATCAGGTGCATCGGAATGTGGCCGGGACCTTCAATAATCACCTGTACATCGTGCTTCCAGGCAATTTTTGTCAGCTCGCCCAGCGTCTCCAGTTCGGCAAATTGCGCGGCATCGTTGGCATCGGCAATACAGCCGGGGCGTAGTCCGTCGCCCAGCGAGAAGGCCACATCGTAAGCTTTCATGATCTCGCATATCTCTTCGAAGTGTGTGTACAGGAAGCTTTCTTTATGATGCGCCAGGCACCATTTCGCCATAATAGAACCACCTCGCGAGACAATACCGGTTACACGTTTGGCTGTGAGTGGCACGTAGCGCAGCAGCACACCTGCATGAATCGTGAAATAGTCCACACCCTGTTCTGCCTGCTCAATGAGGGTGTCGCGGAAAATCTCCCAGGTCAGGTCTTCGGCTTTGCCGTTCACCTTCTCCAGCGCCTGGTAAATAGGTACGGTGCCAATCGGAACAGGTGAGTTGCGGATAATCCACTCGCGGGTTTCATGAATGTTTTTGCCGGTGCTAAGGTCCATGATGGTATCGGCGCCCCAGCGGCAGGCCCATACGGCTTTTTCTACTTCTTCCTCAATGCTGGAGGTAACAGCAGAGTTGCCGATGTTAGCATTAATCTTCACCAGGAAATTCCGGCCAATAATCATCGGCTCGCTTTCAGGGTGGTTGATGTTGCTCGGGATAATGGCACGGCCTGCTGCTACTTCGGCTCTTACGAATTCGGGTGTGATGAAGCCTTTGGGTGTATTAGCTCCGAAGCTGTGGCCTTCGTGCTGATGCCCCAGCTCCTTCAGTTCCTGGATGCGCTGGTTCTCGCGGATGGCGATGTACTCCATCTCGGGCGTGATAATGCCTTTGCGGGCATAATGCAACTGGCTCACGTTCTGCCCCGGCTTCGCCTTCAGCGGTTTGCGGATGTGTTCAAACCTAAAAGCATCGAGGTTGCTGTCTTCTTTTCTGGCTTTGCCATAGGCTGAACTCACGTCCTGCAGTTCCTCCACATCACCCCGGTTCAGAATCCATTCTTCGCGCAGGCGTGGCAGGCCCTGACGCACATCAATCTCGACACTAGGGTCGGTGTAGGGGCCACTGGTGTCGTACACGGTTACCGGTGCATTGGTTTCGCGGGTTTCCTCGCCCAGGAATTTATGCACAGTGTCTTCCAGCACAATTTCACGCATGGCAACTTTAATATTGTGCAGCTGGCCCGGCACATAAACTTTGCGGGAGCCTGTAAAAGGAGAGCGCGTAATGGCACTGGCGGTTGGTGTTTTTTCTTTTCTCATCTTTTTTAGATACTAGATGTTAGATTTTTTGGAAGTACACAAGACACAGGACTTTTCAAGTGATGCAAAATGATTTGTCCTATCTATTTCTTTGATTCTGGTGCTGGAGGAAAGGCTAGCATGAGTCTCACTGCTAGTGCGAGCTTGTAGCTCGTACTTTCAACTTTTAAAACCAGACTTGCTGCCAATTTGACTACAGCCGATTAATCTTTCAATAGAGCAAATAGGAGGTACGAGCTACAAGCTCGCACCAGCAACAGGAGGAAGCGGTTTGGCTTACCCGCCCTGTGTGGCTTTGATGACGGTGAGTTTATCGTTTTCCTGCAGTTGGTGTGCCTCCCATTGTATTTTGGGCACAATCTGGTTGTTCACGGCAATGGCGATGCCACGCGTGTGGGGCAGCTGCAGTCTGTTAAGGACAGCAGCAACGGTTTGGGGAAGCTGTAGCTCCTCCGGCTGGTTGTTAATAAATATTTTCATGGTTTGCTCGGGATGTGATGCAGGTAGCATGAACGCTGGTGCGCCGAGCGGCAACAAGAAGAAGTAGGAAGACTGGTGTGTTTCTCATATACTTTTCCCTTCGTCAGTGCTAACTGTATCAGGTTCAGAGGGTATATCTCAGTTCTGCGCTTTGTTTTTGTGGCAGAACACCCCTAAAGTGTATTCCAAAGGTAGAAGGAGCGTTGGAGAAAAGCAATTACTTTTTTAATACAGACAGGTTTTCCTACAGCAGTAGCTGGTGCAGACACCTTTGGAGGACCCTTTTCATTTAAATAATTTGGGCTCTGCACTTCCGTTATAAGGTGCATGCAATAAATCAAAAATCAGATAACTTGATAGCAGGCATATTGCGTAAGCAAGAGGCGGTGTGGAAGATTAAAAACAGAATGGATAAAGAAGTACTACAGCAGCAAGAACCTCCTGGCAGGTTAAGTGGCATGTTCAGGGCCTTAAAGTACCGCAACTATAGGCTATTTTTTGTAGGGCAAGGTATTTCGCTAATCGGCACCTGGATGCAGCAGATTGCCCTAAGCTGGTTGGTGTACCGCCTGACTGATTCTGTTTTTTTGTTGGGAGCTGTAACATTTTGCAACCAAGTGCCCGCTTTCCTTTTGGGTCCGATTGCGGGAGTGGCTTCTGATAAGTTTAACCGCCACCGGACACTCCTTATTACGCAGGCACTCTCTATGGTGCAGGCTTCTACCTTGGCCGCACTCGTTCTGACAGATCAGATTCAGGTCTGGCATATTCTGTCGCTAAGTGCCTTTTTGGGTACCGTTAATGCATTCGACATTTCTGCCAGGCAAGCTTTTGTGATCGAGATGGTAGAGAAGCGGGAGGATGTGAGCAATGCCATTGCCCTGAATTCTTCTATGTTTAATATGGCGCGCTTGGTAGGTCCGTCTATTGCAGGTATTCTGATTGCGCTGGTAGGAGAGGGCATGTGCTTTTTGCTCAATGCAGTGAGCTATGTGGCCGTAATTGGGTCGCTGCTGCTCATGCGGCTTAAGTTTGTGGAGCGAGTGAAGCAGGAACGAAAGGTATGGGCTTCTCTGACAGAAGGCTTTAGCTATGCCTTCGGGTTTGCGCCCATACGTGCGCTGCTACTCATTGTGGCGCAGCTGAGCCTGTTTGGGATGCCCTTTAGTGTGCTCATGCCGGTTTTCGCCCGCGACATTCTGCATGGCGGGGCTAACACACTTGGTTACCTGATGGGAGCATCGGGTGTGGGAGCATTAGTTGGGGCCTTGTTTCTGGCGCAGCGCAAGTCGGTGCTGGGCATGGGCAAACTGATTGTGTTTACGATGCTGCTGTTTGGGGTGGGCCTAATGGCTTTTGCGTTATCGGAAGTGCTACTGGTATCGCTGGTGTGTATGTTTGTGAGCGGATTTGGCATGATCGTGTCGATGGCCTCTTGTAATACTTTGCTGCAGACGATTGTGGAAGACGACAAACGTGGTCGTGTAATGAGCCTCTACAGCATGGCTTTTATGGGCATGGCACCCTTTGGCAGCATGCTGGCAGGAGCGGTAGCAGAACATATTGGCGTATCGTATACACTGGTAGGTTGTGGGTTCCTGGTCGCCATCAGCATAGTACCATTTGCTTTTAACCTCGCCAAATTGCGCAAACTCGTTTACCCGATCTACCAGCGCCTCGGTATCATTCCGGAGATTGCCACAGGTTTGCAATCTGCCTCTAACCTTACTGCCCCACCTGAAGAGAGATGATTTTTGGCCAAACCAGAAGGGAAGACCTTAAAAGATGGTTTTTGAGAGGAAGAGGGTATAAGCAGCCACATCAAAAAAGCCTCCGGAAGGCCATTTTTATTAGAATAATTTACTCTAAGGCCAACTCTAGTAAATATCAGATTATAAAAAACACCTGCGCCTGCTCCAGGAGGGGCAGGCGCAGGTGTAGAAGCTTATCTGACAACAGCAGAACTATTTTTTCCGGATGAGAAGCTTTTCGCCTACTTTCACACTAAAGTCGCTTTTATTATTCCATTCCATAATCTCTTTTATGGTGATATCGTGCTTGCGGGAAATCTGGTACAGGCTCTCGCCGGTTGCTACGGTGTGGTACTTCGATTGATTGCCTCCGGCTGTGCCAGATGGCTTATTCTCGACTGGAGCTTCCTCGACTACCTCGGCTGGGGCTGTTACCTGTAGCTCCTGCCCGATAGAGAGGCCGGTTGCTGTCAGGTTGTTCCAGGCTTTTAGTTCATCTACCGATATACCATACTTTTTGGAGATTTGGTAGAGTGTTTCGCCTGCCACCACAGTGTGCGTGTGAACAGGCTGTGTGGCAGGGGCAGCTGCCCCGGGCTCCTCTGCCGGTATTACTTGCGGCTCAGCAATAAGCAGTACCTGCCCTACTTTGATAGGCGTTTCTCCTAGATCATTCCAATTAGAAATATCATTAATAGAAACAGCATAGGCTCTGGAGATACTATAAAGCGTTTCCCCTTGTTTTACAGTATGCTGGGCAGGTGCAACAGCCGGAGCTGCAACAGGGTTGTCTGCCGGTAGGTCTCCCTGCTCCACAACTGTACTTTCCTGCTGCTCAACCTCTTGTTCCTTTAGGGGTTCTTCATCTAACGGCTCTATTGTTATTTCCTGCACTGGTTTTGGCTGAGGCTCCTGTGCGGGAGGGGGCAAATGAGTTTCTACAGGTTTTGGTTGCGGTTTGGTTGTAGCGCCTGGCTCAGATTCCCAGGAAACGCCTCGCTCAAAAAGCACCGTATCGGCAACTACTTTGGTTTTTGCTACAGTCGCAGGCGTTATAGTGCCGACTGGTTGAGTGGCTGCCGGGGTTTCTGTTTGCTTTGCTGGTGTTGTAGCAGTGGTGGTTGCTTTTTGCGACTGGCTGCCGGGGTATATGGCCTCGTTCTTTACTTTGGCTGCGGGAGCAGGAGATGTTGATTCCTGCTCGTCTAGTTCAGTCTCCACAAGTTCAGTTTCTTTTTGCTCTTCCTCCGGTTCGTCTACTGGTTCTTCCATTGGAACAGGTTCAGGCTCATTTTTTTTGCCTTTTAGGCTGTTGATGAGCCTGGTAAAGAAGTTGCCTTTTGGTTCTTCCTGCTGAGGGGCCTGCTTTTGTGGTGCTGATGTCTGTTTTACAGGTGCTTGTTTAGCCGAAGCAATTGGAGCAGGCGCAGCCGCAACAGCGGACTTGTTCAGGTCGCGCACCTCCACCGGAGTTCGGGCGGGGCGGCGTTTTTGTAGCCAGAGCACACGGCCTGCCACTGGGGTTTCGCTGCGGTCCATGCGGTTATTAAACACCAGGTGGCTCAATTGAATGCCATAATGCTGCGATATCATGTGCATGGTCTCGCCGGGCTGCACCACATGCTGTGCCACATCGGCACTTGTTTTCTTTTGCTCCAGGTAATAAATTCCTCCTTCTTTTACTTCATCGAAGCTGTAGAGGTCGTTGTATTTCTGGAATTTGCGCAGCGATATGTTGTTTTGTTTGGCGAGTTTTTCTTTGGTGTCTCCTCTACGGGCTACCAGGGCATTGAGGCCATGTAGTTTGGTGATAGAGGTGGTGGTGGCATATCCCGCCAGGTTGCCGGTTCTGGCTACAGGACCTTTAGAAGCCAGTAAAGTAGGATCTTGACCGGAACGCATCGGTATCATGACGTAGTAATCTTTGTCTGATGGAATAGTGCCGCCTAAAAGCCATTTGTTGTATTTCTCCAGCTCTCCTGCATCTATTTTGGTTGCAAGTGCAATATCGAGCAGGCTTTGACCAGGAGTGCAGCGCATTTCGCTCAGCATCAGCGTCGGACTGGTGGTTTTGCCTACAAAGTTCTCGTAGGCTATTTTATGCGCCAGGTAAGTAAGCAGGTAGGTATGTGTTTTCTCAGTTACTTCCATTCTCTTGCTGCCTATATCAGAGGTTTTGGTGGCCGCTTTGGCGCCAGTTGGCCCCAGGTAGTACGAAAGAATGGTGTTGAACCAATTGTTGTAGTAGGTGTTGCTACGCTTGAAATATTTGGCCGCCCCTCTGCTGGCTTCTATAATATGCCTGCGCTCATCTATAATATGGTCCATGCGGAGGTTAAAGTCGGAGGCCGCCTCTTTTTTAAACTGCCAGTAACCTACGGCATTCGAGGTAGAAACAGCATCGCCGATCAGTCCGCTCTCCTGCAGTGCCAGGTATTTAAAATCATCCGGAACACCTTCTTCTTTAAATGTGCGCTCTATCCAGGGGAAATACGCATCAGCCAGTTCCACCCGGTTCCTGAAGTATGTTTGATTGCGGTGCAGGGCATCCACTTTTTTCTGGATTTCCTGCTGTGCCCTGTCTGATATTCTAATTTGGATATCGGCAACGGTAACATTTTTAGGAACAATTACGGCTTGTGCCAGTGCGAGGACAGGCAGCATAAGCAGCATTAGGAGGAGAAGGGGCAGGTTCTTTCTCATAGGTTAAAAAATAAGGCTATTTTATTTGGCTAAAGGAAAAATATCTCTACTTTCTGTTTAACGAACTGCAGGTAAAGAGCTATTATATAGGCTGTTCTATATGTAGTGATATTATTGCGAAATTAACAGAATTACTCCCTTATTTTAAAATCTGAAGGAAAGATATTTGACTTTTTTTTGCTGAAGCCGGTTCTGAGTGTGTGAGCGAAGGCGAACGTGCAGAGAGGGGAGAAGGCTAAGCTGTTGTTAGTGTTTGTGTTGCATTAGTGTAGCTGCCAAACTTAGAATATGTGGCGACATTTGTCTGATGTGGCGGAAGCGCGTTACCACCTGTGGTAAAATTATTCTAATGGAATTAGCCTTCCGGAGGATTTTTTGAGGATGTATTACCTAGAGCTTACTTGATGCACAGATTTCCTTTAACCCACTGACAATTTCAGATGCCAGCTTTTCTCTTCTCCTCCAATATTTCGGGTAGTCCTATTTTTGTCGTCTTAGGAGGAAGATCTTGTGGGCTAGATCCGTCAGCAATGGCTACTGACTCCCTCGCTAGTGCGAGCTTGTAGCTCGTACTTTCATGCCAACGGTTTAACCTTCTATCGTGAGCGAGATTCGTTAGCTTCTGCTATTTTTGGTTTGGTCTAAGTTCGCATAGCTTTTTTTATTGCTGTGACTTTGGAGTGAAGCTGTTGTATTGCTGGCTTCCTTGTTCTTTTTGTTTTGATACAAAAAGAACCAAAAAAATCAAGACGATTTTGAACTCGCTGAACGCTCAAACAAAAAATCGTCAATAAGGGCACCTGGCAAAGCAGTCTGCCCTGTAGCTTGCTGCCAACCAAATTATTCTAATGAAAAAGGCCTTCCGGAGGTTATTTTAGAGCTTTCGCGCTACGAGCAGGCCGTCTCGGACGGGTAGCAGGATGTTTTCCACGCGTGTATCGTCGTGTATCTTTTTGTTGAAGGCGATGACGGCAGCTGTGTCTTCGTCGAGCTTTTTGCGGTACTTTTCGAGTACCTTGCCGCTCCAGAGTACATTGTCGGCAATAATGTAACCGCCAGGAGCTACTTTGTCGAACACCAGGTCGTAGTAGTTGGCGTAATTTATTTTGTCAGCATCCAGAAATACAAGATCAAAAGCGGTATCGAGCGACGGGATAATCTTCAGTGCATTGCCGATGTGGAGCTTAATGCTGTCTTCTAGACCGGCCTCTTTGAAGTAGCCCAGTACCCGGTCTTCCAATTCCTCGTTCTTATCAATGGTATGTAGGGTGCCGCCTGGTTGCAGCCCTTCGGCTAGGCAAAGGGCGGAGTAACCAGTATAGGTGCCTACTTCCAGAATCTGCTTTGGCCGAATCATCTGCGAAAACATGGCCAGCAAACGCCCCTGCAGGTGACCAGAGAGCATGCGGGGTTTCAGCACCTGTAGGTGCGTCTGCCTATTTACTTTGTGCAGCAACTCACTTTCTGCTGAAGTATGGTCTTCGGCGTAGCGTTGCAACTCTTCGTCTAAGAATTCCATGTTGTTAGTTTGAAGATTTGGTAATGAAAAGCTTGTTGTCTCCTCATTTTTAATTCATAATTTCTGATTTTTAATTCCCAGCTACGCCGGAACATAGTTCAGGAAACTTAGCTGGTCTTCGCGTAGCACATCGTTGGCAATCGTTACCAGGTCGTTGGCGGTAATGCCTCTTATCTGATCAAAGATTTCATTCAGCGTATCTACCTTCTCCTGGTCGAGAATACTTTTGCCCATCATCATCATCAGGCCCATATTGCTTTCTTCGGCCATAGCCAGTTGGCCCATGAGTTGCTCCTTGGCTGTGTGGAGTTGCAGCGAGCCCAGTGGTTTTTCGCGGAGCTTTTTCAGTTCTTTTAAAACTAATGAAGTAGTGCGGTTCAGTTGCTTTTTCTCTGTGCCAAAGTAAATTGAAAGCAGGCCTGTATCTATATACGTAGCGTAATTGGCATCTATGGTATACACGAGGCCATGTTTTTCGCGCACGGCCAGGTTAAGCCGCGAGTTCATGCCAGGACCACCCAGCAGGTTCACAAGCAGGAAAAACGGGATGCGGCGCTCATCATTCAACGCATAAGCAGGGCCGCCTAATACGCAATGCGCCTGCGAAATAGGCTTTTCGAAGGTGACTGCGTGTGGTGTATACCCCTTGAACGGAATCCGATCGCGCTGTTTACTGATAACAGGTATTTCCGACAGGTATTTCTCGGCCAGCTGCACCACCTTTTTAAAAGGCAGGTTGCTCACAGAGCAGAATACAAGCGAATCGGTGCTCAGGTTTCTAGAAATAAAATCCAGAAAATCCTTCTTCTTGAAGCTCGAGACGCTTTCTTTGGTACCTAAAATATTGTTGCCGAGTGGATGGTTTTTATAAACCACGTTATCGAACTCATCTACAATAGCCTCCTCGGGAGTGTCGAGGTACATGGCCATTTCCTCCAGAATAACGCCACGCTCTTTTTCTATTTCTTTCTCCGGAAAAATAGAGTGAAAGGTAATGTCGGTGAGCAATTCGAATGACTTTTCAAAATGCTTATCGAGGACAGAGCTGTAGAGGCAGAGCTTTTCTTTGGTGGTGTAGGCATTAAGTTCGCCTCCCACCGTTTCGAGCCTGTTCAGAATATGGAAAGACTTCCGTTTGGTGGTTCCCTTAAAAGCCATGTGCTCCCAGAAGTGCGCAAGGCCTAGTTCTTCAGGTAACTCATCGCGGCTGCCTATATCTAAAATAAAGCCGCTATGTGCAATTTTGGTATGTAGTACTTGTTTGTGAACGATTCGGATGCCGTTCGACAATATATGGATATGATAATCAAGCATTCAGTAGGAAAATTGGAGGACAAAGGTACGAAAAATGTACCATACTACAGGCACTACATGAGAACTGCTCACACAAAATCGTTGCCAGCAGCTATTTTAGGAGTACCTGCTCATAAAGTTTTTGCAGCTGCGCGGCAGTGTGCTCGGGCCGGAACTTTAAGGCATGTGCATACCCTGCCGAAATCATCTGCTCCCTCAGGGCAGGATCTTCCAATACCTGCTGCATGGCTTTCCCCAGTGCCTCTGTATCACCAGGAGCTACATACAGGCTTCGAGGGCCTCCGGCTTCCTGAAAGCAGGAGCCAGTAGAGGAAATGACTGGTATACCGCTGTTGAGCGCTTCTACGATAGGTATACCAAACCCCTCGAACAGCGAAGGGTAAACAAACAGACTGGCAAGCTGGAAAATGGCAGGTAACTCCTGAAACGGAATATAAGGTAGAAAGTGCACCTTTTGCTGAAGTCCATGTTGCTGCACAAAAGCTTCTAGTTGCGCAGCATAAGGTGTTCTGCGGCCAACAAACACGATGCTGGTAGAATGATGTAGGCCTTGGCCATGCCAGGCCCTAAGCAGCAGTAGTTGGTTTTTGCGCTGCTCAAGCGTGCCCACACTTAATACATACTGCTGGGGCAGCCTGTATTGCTGCTTAACCTGCTGCAGTTGTGCTGGCGTGCATTTTTGATGAAAAGCCGGGTCGCAATCTTGATACACGACACTAATATGTGAGCTCCTTACGTTAAAGTATGATATAAGATCGGCCTTAGTCTGCTCCGAGATCGCGATAATATGATTGCTGTGCTGGCAAGCATACTTTACTTTTTGCCTGTATATAAGCCGGTCTAAAGGCTTGTATAGCTCCGGGAACCGTAAAAAGATAAGGTCATGAATAGTGACAATCGTTTTAGGATAGTTTTGCGTTAACCCAATCGGGAGCTCATTGCTAAGCCCATGGTAAATATCTACTGGATGTTTAAGGAAAGTACGCTGCATACCAAATACGCGCCACAAGGAGGCAAGCTTTTTCTGAAGCCCCCGCACTGGTCGCACCACCTGCACAGATGGCGCAGATGGATAAAACTGGTCGAAAAGAGACGAGACTTTAGGAGTGAAAAGTAGATACTGCTGATCAGGATTATGCCGGATCATGCTTGAAATTACGAACCTGCTGTAGTTGCCAAGCCCCGATGTGTTGTTAAAAGCGCGTTTGGCATCGTAGCCGATTCTGATCATATAGTTGCTTTTTTTCAGTTTCAAAATTACACTTTATCTCTGTGATCTAAAATTGGGCATATGGAGCCTGAACCTCAGAGTGTTGTACTTTCTTTGAAATTTGATAATAGTTTTTTCGGTATATTGTTTTACATTTGTGCCGACAAGGAGGGGGGCGTTACTTTTGGAACGCCTAATTTATCAAGAAAAGCTATAAAACATGCGATACTTGCCCGTTACGAATCAGTTGTTTGTCCGAAACCGACAG
This sequence comes from Pontibacter sp. 13R65, assembly GCF_047525655.1. Lineage (NCBI taxonomy): Bacteria > Pseudomonadati > Bacteroidota > Cytophagia > Cytophagales > Hymenobacteraceae > Pontibacter > Pontibacter sp. 13R65. The sequence goes on along the minus strand of NZ_JBLIQL010000006.1, from coordinate 76,407 downwards.
AACTTCAGAAAGCAGCTGAAACCTGGTTCTATTGCTGTTTTTCATGCCAACGACATTATGCCAACTAATGCGGACGGCACAATGGCCTTCAGGCAGAACAGCGACTTGTTCTACCTTACGGGTATAGATCAGGAGGAGAGCATTCTGCTGCTTTTTCCCGATTCCAAAGACCCCAACATGCAGGAAATCCTTTTCCTGCGCGAAACAAACGACCTTATTTTAACTTGGGAAGGTTATAAACTTACCAAACAGCAAGCCGCAGAAGTTTCCGGTATCAAAACAATTTTCTGGCTCGACGAGTTTAAGCAGGTGCTTCATGTGCTTATGTCGCAGGCAGAACATGTGTACCTGAACACCAACGAGCATATGCGGGCGGTGGTAGAGGTAGAGACCCGCGATGCACGCTTTATTAAGTGGTGCATGCAGCAGTATCCACTGCACAAGTACGAGCGAAGTGCGCCTATTATGCACCACCTGAGAGCTATAAAATCAGAGGCTGAAATCGAGCTGATGAAAAAAGCCTGCGCTATTACAGGGCAGGCGTTCAGGAGGTTGCTTGGTTTTATTAAACCAGGTGTAATGGAGTATGAGATAGAGGCGGAAATTTACCACGAGTTTCTTCGGAACCGGTCGCGTGGACCAGCCTACAGCTCTATTATAGCCTCTGGTGCCAATGCCTGCATTCTGCACTATACCGATAATAACGAGGAGTGCAAAGACGGAGAACTGGTGCTGATGGACTTTGGTGCTGAGTATGCCAATTATGCCGCCGATTTAACACGAACAGTGCCGGTAAATGGCAAATTTACAAAGCGGCAACGGCAGGTATACGATTCGGTGCTGCGCGTAATGAAAGCAGCCATTCAAATGCTGGTGCCTGGTAATTCGCTGGATCAGTACCACTCCTTTGTTGGTACTGTTATGCAGAATGAGCTTATAAATCTGGGGCTGCTCAACGAATCTGATGTGCGTAACCAGGATCCTGCAAAGCCGCTTTACAAAAAGTATTTTATGCATGGCACCTCTCATTTGCTTGGGTTAGATGTGCACGATGTTGGTAATAAATACAGGCCTTTTGAGGAAGGCATGGTGTTTACATGTGAGCCAGGAATCTATATAAGGGAAGAGGGGATTGGAGTTCGCCTGGAAAACAATATTCTGGTAACCAAAAACGGGCCGCTAAACCTAATGCAGGATATTCCATTGGAGGCAGATGACATAGAGCAACTCATGAAGCCATAGCCTGTGCTTTAATTCAGGCCTTTATATAAGTTCCATCCTTTAACTCTAGAAAATTATGAAAACACGCCACATTGATGAGATTTAGAACCTGAAAACCAAAAAAAATTACGATTTAAAACCTTTTCTAAAACAAAGAGTTGAAATAAGAATCTAATTAGATGGTATCTGCTACCATAGGTCCGGTACCGGCTCACAGTAATAGACCTTTATCATAGAATATCAAGCGCTTAGGAATAGCTTGAATATAGGAATAATTTAAGGGCTCTTTTATAAAAGAACATTACTGCTTATCCTTATTTCAGACACTCTCAAACACCAGAAACTTAATTAACCCTGTTTTTTCGTACATCAACTAAAACTAACCTGTAAACATGTACGTATTGTCATATCAAAATATATTTCATAGAATTATGCGAACACATTTAACAAAACTATGTACAATTGCATTTATGCTTGTATTCCTGCTGTCAGCAAGTACAGCCTTACTTGCACAAAATGCAGATCGGCGCACTAACCTGCAGATTTATGGTAGTGCACTTCAATATAAGGGTGAATTAGAAAACCAGTTTTTCGAAAGCAACAGGCTCGAGTGGGGCGGTGGTTTATCAGTAAACCGTTACCTGAGCCCATCTTTTGATCTTGGTCTTCACCTGACCTATGGTAGCACCGAAGCTCACCAGAGCGATCAGAACAACTTTGATGCACAAGTAGGAAGCGCTATGCTTGGCTTACGCCTTAAAATGTATGGTACTATTCTGAAAGAGGATGCCTTTATCGGACCATACTTACAAGTTGCCGGTGGTGGTATGCATGTAAGAACTGAAGGTGCGACAAACGGTGCTGCGGTTGCTAAAAACAACTTTGTGACAGCTGCTGCCATGGGTGGTGCTGGTATCCGTTTTCGTTTCTCTGATGCTGTTAGCGCTTTTATTCAGTCTAACTATGTGATTACAGGAAACGATGGTTTCGATAATCAGCCATCTAGCGGTGATAACGACCGTTTCTTAATGCATAATGTTGGTCTTGGTTTTAACTTAGGCCGTGCCACTGACACAGACGGTGACGGTGTGCCAGACAGAAGAGACAAGTGCCCAGACACTCCAGCTGGTGTGCAAGTTGACAAAAATGGTTGCCCTATCGACTCTGACGGTGATGGTGTGCCTGATTACCTTGATCAATGCCCAACTGAGGCAGGAACTGCTGCAACGCAAGGTTGCCCAGACCGTGACGGTGATGGTGTAGCTGACAAAGATGACCGTTGCCCAGATGAGGCAGGTTCTGCCGCATTGCGTGGTTGCCCAGATTCAGATGGTGATGGTGTTCCAGATATTGATGACAAATGCCCAGACACTCCTGCAGGCGTACAAGTTGGCCCAGATGGCTGTACTGTAGACTCAGACGGTGACGGTGTTCCAGATGATCAGGATATCTGCCCTAACACTCCTGGACCTGCTGAAAAAGGTGGTTGCCCAGATCTTGATGCCGCTACTCTGAAGTTAATGGAAGAGAAAGTTCGTTTCGAATTTAACCAATCAAGAGTTCAGGACGGATACCAGCAGTTACTTGACAGCATTATCGTAGCGCTTGAGAAATACCCTGACCATGTACTCCTGATCAAAGGTCATGCTGACCACATTGGTTCTGAAGAGTACAACCAGGCTCTGTCTGAGCGTCGTGCACAAGCTGTAAAAGATTACTTAATCTCTAGAGGTGTAAGAAACGCTGACAGACTCGTGACCAGAGGTTACGGCGAAACGCAGCCACTCGTAAAAGTTAATACTCGTCTTTCTAAAGCAAGAACTGCTAAAGCTCGTTCTCAGAACAGAAGAGTTGGCTTTGAGATGAACACCCCAGATATGAAGTTAGACTTGCCATAAGCTAATAATAACTCCATAAGCCAAAAAGGGGGCTGCAGAAATCTGCAGCCCCCTTTTATTTTGTCTTGTTTTTCCAAATTTTGCCTCCGGAAGGCCATTTTTATTAGACAAATTTGTTTAGGGTGTTGATTCTGTAATGAGCTGATGTATTGATCATTGATTTAGATAAAAAGGATAATGAGTAATTGAATTACTTATAGGTAGAACTAGTCCTAAGGTCTGGCATCTGAAATCTGGCAAAAGGCTTATTTCATTAGAATCATGTAGAAGGCCTGTTCATAAATCAGGTATTGGAAAGATTACCTAGCTTAAAATTTTAGATTCTTTAGCTGAACTCTCTATATTTGCAGCTAGAACTCCGGCTATGCAGAAAAGACTTATCGTTAACCACCAACTGCTCGAGATAATGGTGATGCGCCTTTGCCACCAACTCATCGAGAACCACGGCGATTTTTCTGACTCCGTGATTATTGGTTTACAGCCCCGAGGCCGCCAGGTAGCACAGCGCCTGCAGGCTAACCTGGAAACTATACTAGGCGTACAGGTACCCACCGGTTACCTCGATACCACCTTTCACCGCGACGATTTCAGGAGAAGAAATACACCGCTCACTGCCAATGCCACCCGCATTGACTTTCTGATTGAAGGAAAAAAAGTAATACTCGTGGATGATGTGCTTTATACAGGACGCTCCGTACGGGCTGCTCTGGATGCCATGATTGCTTTTGGTCGACCGGCCAACGTAGAGTTGCTGGTGCTGATTGATAGGCTACACAGCCGCCATTTGCCCATAGAGCCAACCTATGTTGGGCGCCGTGTTAATTCTATTCAATCCCAGCGAGTGCTGGTAGAGTGGAAGGGGCAAGACACACAGGAAGACAATATCTGGTTAATTACCAAAAACGAAGACTAAATTTCACATGCAAGAGCTTAGCGCGCGGCACCTGTTAGGAATAAAAGACATTACTGCTGAAGATATTCGCCTTATCTTCGAAACAGCGGATAACTTTAAAGATGTTCTAAACCGACCCATTAAAAAAGTGCCCTCGTTGCGAGATATTACCATTGCCAATGTCTTCTTCGAAAACTCTACCCGTACCCGTCTCTCCTTCGAGCTGGCAGAGAAAAGACTGTCCGCTGATGTTATTAACTTCTCTTCCAGCGGCAGCTCCGTAAAAAAAGGCGAAACACTGCTTGATACGGTCAACAACATATTGGCCATGAAAGTGGATATGATTGTAATGCGCCATGCCAGCCCTGGTGCTCCCCACTTTCTGTCGCGCCATATCAAAGCCAACATAGTTAATGCCGGAGATGGCACCCACGAGCACCCCACCCAAGCGCTGCTCGATTCTTTCTCCATTCGCGAAAGACTGGGCGATGTGGCTGGTAAAAAAATGGTGATTATTGGAGATATTATGCATTCGCGTGTGGCCTTGTCCAATATTTTTGCCCTTCAGAAACTTGGCGCAGAAGTAATGGTGTGTGGGCCCTCTACGCTGTTGCCTAAGCATATAAAGTCGTTGGGAGTTAAAGTGGAATTAGATGTGCGCAAAGCCCTTGCCTGGTGCGATGTAGCTAACGTACTTCGTATACAGCTGGAGCGTATGCAAATGAAGTACTTCCCATCGTTGCGCGAGTACTCCCTGTACTATGGCATAGACAAAAAGCTGCTTAATAGCCTCGATAAGGAAATTACCATTATGCACCCTGGCCCAATTAACCGTGGTGTAGAACTTAGCAGCGATGCCGCAGATTCTCATCACTCTATTATATTAAACCAGGTAGAAAACGGAGTAGCCATTAGAATGGCCGTTTTATATTTGTTGGCATCTAAAGTATAAATATTTTCCCAAAAACGCATTGTTTTTCCCATTTAGGGATTAGCGGATATGGAACTAAGCTGCTTAACCTTCAATAAGGAAGTGTAAAAGCCGTTTTTTCATTTTGGCACTGGTGTTGTCAATGTTTCGGTACACTATAACCGTAACATTCAACACCTATATAAAAATGAAAAAGCAATTCGCTATTCTTGCCTCCGCTATTTTACTAGCTGGTACACTTCCTACTGCCAACGCGACTGCTTTTTCCACAAACAATGTGGAAAATGAAACTGCCGCAGCTTTAAAGATCAAAGAGGTTAACAGTAAACTAATTCAGCAGTTAGAGCTGAACGAAAGTCAGTATGTTCAACTTAAAGCGCTTTATGCGGAGTACAAACTGAATCTATCTGAGTTGCAGGAAACAACTGATAGAACTAGCCAGCTCGAAAGCCTGAATAGTGAGTTTCTTGCAGAGGCAGCCAAAATTCTGAAGCCAACTCAATTAGCTGCTTATATTGGCGCTGCCAAGGCAGAAACTGTGCTGGCTGAAAAAAAATAATCTTTACACCTCTTGCAGCAGGCCCACCTCCTAATCAGTGTGTGGGCCTTTCTGTTTTATAAGCTCATTCATCAAGGTTAGTCAACCTAAAGGCGAAGGCGCACCTACAGATCAACAGTAAGCCAGCAAGTAAATTATTCTAATGAAATTACCCTTCCAGAGCCCCAAAAGCGGTAATGCGATCTAGACCAGGTAATAAGCATGTGGAGTTGCAAACGGTACGTTGCAGCATTAGAAAGCTATTTTGTTTATAAAGTAAACATGCTGCGATTCTCCGCCTGCTCGCCTAATGTGCTGAAAACCAAATGCTGCAAAATTGTCATCGTGCCAGGGTATAATACCAAGCTGTTCTGTTGAGAGCACTTTTTCCTGCTCTTGGTAAGTAAGTATCTCAAGTTTCTTCTTTTCGTCGGAGAATTTGTCTTGAGATACTACCTGGTATGATATTTTATCTTCTTCAGGGTAAACAAGTATTATTTTGCCCCCTTTTCCATAGGCAATTTCTACGGTTGGCGTTAGAGATGCAGACACCAGGTTTTTGAGCAGAAAGCTATTGTCCCAGAGCAGTATCCCGTTTCTGTCGAAGCCCAGCACAACTGCGTGTGTTCTTTTGTATTCCTCGTCGTCGCGCATACTATGCCTTAAGAACTGCGTGCCATACAGGCTAGGGTCAAAGTAGTTGGAGTTACGGCGACGTTGTGGATAATAAATTTCTGCTGCCAGCATATAGCCTTCGGGTGTGGTCACAAGGTTATGCAGGAGCATACGGTACCGGTTAGATGGCTGTTTGCCTTCTGCAATCCTTTTCTGTTCGCGCCGCCGGATTTTCTCTTCGCGGCGGGGCGTCATAAACTTAAAAAAGTTCTTTAACTGAAGAAAACTGTAAAACTCCCCGTTTACCACCTGCGAAGCCACTGGCGATGTAAAAAAGCCATTGCTAAGTTGCAGGCCGCTGGTGCTGTAAGAGCCAATGAGCAGCCGCGACAGGGTGTCTACAGGGGTAACCTCGGCATTGAGCAGGTTCTTGTTATCTTGCTGCAAAATAAAATGATTGCTTATCAGCTCCCCGTTTACGTTAAAGCTTTTCACCTGCAACCGCGAAATTTTGTTATTCGACTCTGTTAGCACCACATCCATGCGCTGGTGTTGCGGGGCAGGCTGCAGGTCAGAGAAATTAGATTCATCGCCATAGGAAGCTGGCAGCAGCTTTACAAGGTTAGGTGCAGGATCTATGTAGAGCAGAAGGGGCTTAAAATCTCTTTTGCTGGTCCCGATCAGGAAGTAACGTCCTTTTAGTACGCTAAATTCATAGATATTCCGGATGGCATCCAGGGTGTGGGTGGTGGTGCTTGCATCGCCGGTAAGGGTGTTAATCTTCAGAAATTTATATTTCTGGGGATTGATGCCAGCAAATACCATGTACAGGAAATCATCTTCGGCATAGGCCTGAACATATTCATCGTCTGGGCTGAGGTCGTGGGTGCAGGACCAGACCCGGTCGAGTTGCGAGTTGAGCCGCTCAAACAAATGTGTGGCTTTCCTATTCCAGAGGTCCGATTTTTTACTGTAGAGCAGCAGGCTGCTTTCGGCCAGCGGGAACAATTCAAACTGCATGTTATCCGAGCCATACTCAATTTCCAATCTTACTGGTTGGTTGGGCGCATCTTCATCCTTCTCCTTTTCTTGTGCAAAGAGAGGAGCCGTAGCCAGCATGAGATAAATGAAAAGCAGTATACGTAATCCGATCATAAGATAATGTCTCTTTTAGATACCATACACAACATGCAATTACCCGGGGCGGCAATCTGGAGGAAGATAGCGTGCCGTAACTTTGTTAAAGCCTGTGTTAGGAAGCACTGGCAGTAGTGCTACTTAGAGTACTTTACTAAGTTTTGGCTATCAGGAGCGACACCAGCCGCTCCTGGTGTTAATTTCCTAACGACAACAGCACTTCGAATTCTTCTGGTCGTAGAGGCATAACCGAAAGGCGCGACTGCCGGAGCAGGCCAATTTGTTCTAGCCGGTTGTCCTTCTTTATTTGGTCCAGTGTAACGGAATCTTTGAAATCGCGCTCAGGCACCAGGTCTACAGCCATCCATTTCGGGTCGTCGGCGGTGGGGTCCGGGTAAGCAGCACAATCTACTTTCGCTATTCCCACTATGGCTTTTTCTGATACGCTATGGTAAAAAAGGACCAAGTCGCCCGGTGCCATTTTCTGTAAGTTGTTACGTGCCTGAAAATTGCGAACTCCGTCCCAGCTGGTACGGCCATCTTTTACCAGATCGCCCCACGAATACGTTTCAGGCTCTGATTTTACTAACCAGTATTGCATTTAAAGTAATATAGTAATTATAAGTGTGAATTATTTAGTACGTAAAGTTTGCCCGTTTCTGTTGCCCTAATAAAAAGTTTTCTGATGTTTATTCACTAATGAGTGCAGAAACAGGAAGCTATTACAAAAGCTTAGCTTCCGGTGTAGCAACTACTCTGCCGGCAACAGAGGCGTCTTTTTCACTTTTAGAACTTTGTCTTTTATAGATATAATATCTAAGGTATAATCCTGTACAGCAGGTTTTTCGCCCGGAAAACGAATTTGCAGTTCTTTTTTCTCTCCATGTGTCCATTGCCCCACGTGTTCCTCCAGGCCATCGGTGGGGGCAATCAGATATTCTTTAAAAACACCGTTGTTTTCTATAGCAAAGCCAGTGCGGCCACGTGAAGGAGGAAAATCATACGCATTAGGGCGAAATACCAGGGTATCGCCCTCATCTTCCTCGAAAGAGTGGAGCCAGGTAACCTCAAGTAACTCCTTTTCCAGTTTCTCTGTTCTGCAGGTATTGGCTAGTAGGAGGAGGCTCAAAAGGCACAGCAATAATATGTTTTTCATAGTAGCTAAAAATAGACCCAGTGTTGGGTGTTTCTAAAGGCTAATATAGTAATTCAATCGTATAGCTGGTCTACATTTCTGTTTTATGTTGTGTACTTGTGCCAGCCATGCACTAGTTAGCATCTGGCCTTAGCAAACCATTTTTGCCTCCTGAAGGCCATTTTCATTAGCAGAATTTGATTTGTTAATTTGAAACAATTGTGAATGATAGAGTGACTGGATGAGTGAATCCGTGTGCCTTTGAACTTGCTCCTAAAGTTTCCTTTAAATCTTTTACCCCTTTATATCCTGATGCGAACGAAAAATCCTGTTGCTACTATCACCTGTAAAAGGTTTTGTCTAAGCGTTTGGGTGACCATTTTCTGCACTTAGCGAATGTGAAGTGTACAGTGGCTATTATCTACAATCTATACCTCTGGCTGGTATGGGGGCTTTTCCTATCTTTGTATTAACAATCAGATCTTGACTTTGGAAAACAAAAAGATAATTAAACTCTTTAAGCTCACAGCTGAGCTTATGGAGCTGCACAACGAGAATCCATTTAAGGTACGATCTTATGGCAATGCCGTAGCAGCGCTGGAACTGGTGGAAGAGCCGCTGGAAGGAAAGCAGCAGGTAGATCTGGAGCGGATAAATGGTGTTGGCAAAGGTATTGCCGCCAAAATAGTTGAAATAAATGAGACTGGTTCTTTTGCTGAGCTTGACCAGATGCTGGCTGCCACGCCTCCTGGCGTGGTAGAAATGCTACGGATAAAAGGCATAGGACCTAAAAAAGTGCGCGTTATCTGGAAAGAACTTGGCACCGAAACCGTAGAAGATCTGCTTGAGGCATGTGAGCAAAACAAGCTGAGCAAAGTGAAAGGCTTTGGAGCCAAAACACAGGAGAACATCCGCCAGGCATTGCTGTTTACGCAACAGAACCGTTGTAAAATGTTGTATGCCGAAGCTGAGGCAGGAGCTTTGGATCTGCTGCAGGCAATTAAAGCAGCTTTGCCCGATGCACAGGTGGAACAAGTAGGAGCTATTCGTCGCAAGCTGGAGATTGTAGAAAGTTTGCAGTACGTAGTGGCTACAGATGCCCCGGTAGCTGCTGCCGAAAAACTGAACCAACTGGAGGCGCTGCAGCAAGATGTGCGGCTTTCAGGGCCTAAAGTGTGGCGCGGCAATCATGGCCTCACCAACCTCAATACCGAAATCAAGCTCGTTACAACAGAGCAGTTTGCCGGCGAAGTACTGCTGCAATCTGCGGCCTTGGCGCATCTTACACAACCTCTCGGTGAAGGAAAAAACCTGATCAGCTTTATCCGGAAAGAGGCTTTTGACACAGAAGAAGCTATTTATAAAGCAGCAGGCCTGGTCTATATAGAGCCCGAATTACGCGAAGGCACCAACGAGCTGCAACTGGCCCAGGAAAACAAATTGCCAACCCTGCTCCAACTCGAAGACCTGAAAGGCATTCTGCACAACCACAGCACCTATTCCGATGGTGCGCACACGCTGGAGCAAATGGCCACCTATTGCCGCGACCTCGGCTACGAGTACCTCGGTATCTGCGACCATTCAAAAACAGCCTCTTACGCAGGTGGCTTGCGCGAAGGCGATGTAATAAGACAGCAGAAAGAGATTGAGGAGCTGAACAAAAAACTGGCACCTTTCAAAATATTCAAAGGCATAGAGTCCGACATTCTGGGCGATGGCTCCCTTGATTACGATCCGGATATTCTGGCCAGTTTCGATTTTATTGTGGCCTCCATTCACAGCAGCCTCAATATGGATGAGAAGAAAGCTACTGCCCGCCTCCTCACGGCCATTGAGAACCCATACACCACCATGCTCGGTCACCCAACCGGCCGCCTGTTGCTGCGCCGCGAAGGTTATCCAATCGATCATAAAGCTGTAATAGATGCCTGTGCTGCCAACAAGGTAATCATTGAAATAAACGCCAACCCCTGGCGCCTCGACCTGGACTGGCGATGGGTGCAGTATGCGCTGGAGCAGAACGTAATGCTCAGCATAAACCCCGATGCCCACCACACCAGCGGCTACCACGACATGCGCTACGGCGTGTACATGGGCCGTAAAGGAGGGCTCACCAAAGAAATGACTTTCAATGCTAAAACGCTGCAGGAAGTGGAAAGTTATTTCCAGAAACGCAAGGAGCAGATAGGGTAGAAGCCGGCTATGACGCGCAGCACTTATTTGCTCTAAATCAGGTAAATCAGAAATAACTGTATGCCCAAAATACTAATTCTCCGGTTCTCTTCTATTGGCGATATTGTGCTTACTACGCCTGTTATCCGTTGCGTAAAGCAGCAGGTACCGGGGGCGGAGGTACACTTCTGTACAAAGCAGGGCTTCAGGGCGATGCTGGAGAGCAACCCCTATGTAGACAAGGTGCATGTGCTGCAGAATAGTCTGAAGGAACTTGTGCAGCAACTACAGTCCGAAAACTTCGACTTTGTAATTGACCTGCACAACAACCTGCGCACACGGATTATTAAATTCAGGCTGGGCAAGCCGAGCAAGAGCTTTAATAAGCTCAACTATGAGAAGTGGCTGATGGTGAATTTTAAGCAAAACCGCTTACCCGATGTGCACATCGTAGACCGGTACCTGGCTGCAGCTGCTCTTTTGGGTGTACAAGACGATGGACAGGGCCTTGATTATTATATTCCTGCCAAGGACGAAGTGGAGCTTAAATCGCTGCCAGAGCCTTTCCGGCAAGGGTATGTGGCTTTTGCCATTGGGGCGCAGCATTACACCAAACGCTTGCCAACGGAACGCATCATAGCACTGTGCCAGCGGCTGCAACGGCCGGTTATGTTGTTGGGTGGCAAAGAAGATGCAGTAGCGGGAGAGGAGATAGCGGCTTCTTTTAAATCAGGAGAAGCGGGGGCTACTGTTATCTACAACGCCTGTGGTAAATACAACCTCAACCAGTCGGCTTCATTGGTAAGGCAGGCGGTGCAGGTCGTGAGTCACGATACCGGCCTGATGCACATAGCGGCAGCCTTTGGTAAAAACATCATCAGCGTGTGGGGCAACACTATACCGGAGTTTGGTATGTACCCCTACCGCACAGAGTTTCAGGTGCTGGAGGTACAGGGGCTGAGTTGCCGCCCCTGCTCCAAAATAGGCTACAGTAGATGCCCCAAAGGTCATTTTAAATGCATGCGCGATATTTCGTTTGATGCAATTGCTATTTAGGAGTATAAATATACATGCCTTGGCACTTGCCTACTTGCGAAATGGTGGTGAATGAACCTAGGTACAAAGATTTTTCTGTAGCAAATCCGGAGAATTCTAAATTGGTATAATATGTTTGAGAACACCCTGGCCATGTACCAGCTTTTTGCCAGGTTCGCGTAGAACTTTTATAGTGATATAAAATTGGATTAGGACTTCCTGAGATCAAGTAAGACTCTTTATTGCCAATGGTAAAGGCATAACTCTTGCCTCCCTCGAATTCACTGTCTAGCTGCCAGGTATCTAAAGCTGGGTTATAAACCAGTATCTGTTTTCCAGATACAACATACGCTTTGCCTGCCCGGGTAAAGGCACTGCCATAACTAATTCTGTTCTGTAACCTGTTAAGTTCCCGCACTTGCTGTGTGGCTGGATCATAGCTCCATAGTGTAAAGCTACCTCTACTGTTTTCTCCTCCTGTTATGTAAATTTTTCCGTCGAGCACGAAGCTGGCCGCATTCTGTACTGCAAAGGGCAGGCTCGGCAATTTTTTCCAGCTTCCGTTTCTGAAGTCATATTCCCAGGCATCGCCATAAATGCGCCAATTTTCGTAGCCTCCTATCAGGTACCCTTTGTCACCTACACGTTGCCAAATGGCATTATAACGCGCAACGCCAGGAAATTTGCTCTCTTCCCGCCAGCTGTTTGTGCCTGGGTCAAAGCTCTTGACATGGTTAAAATCAAAGAAATAACCTTTGCCATCTGCCTCAAAAGCTGGCATATAAGAATCTATGCTTTTTTCAGGTAAAAGAACAACATTATCAAAATTGGAGCGGATGGTAAAGTTAAAAGGAGAGGTTGCTTTCTTATCACCTAGAGTTAATGAGATAGGATAAGGCTTATCGTACTGGTAGCCAATAGTAAAGGGCACTTGCAGCGTTAACTTAAAATCAGTAACTGAAACTACCGTGAAAACTACATTGTACAAGTCGTTGTGTAGAACACGTGGCCAGTTGCCTTTGTCGAAATTTCTCCCAAATAATGTAAGGGTGTCTCCGGGTTCTGCCTCTGTCTTGGAGATTCCTGTAATATAAGGGCCAAAGATTTCGAATTTTTGGCTGGTAATAACCTCTATCTCGTTAACGACTACTCTTATAGGGTACGATCCAAAATAACTGCCTTCTGGCACTCTCACCACAAGCTTAGTTACTTCATGCGATATAACCGAAACCGACCTAGTGCCAATATATACCTCTACCTTGTATCGGTCCTCGCCAAAGTTGTTTCCTGTTATAGTTACTTCCGAATAAGAGGCGCCTGCTGTTGGCGTAAAGGCAGTAATAATAGGTTTGCTTGAAAGCACGCTTTTGGCAATAACATAGTCGCTATACACGGTTTTGTCATCTACCAATGCATAAGCCCTAACCTCATATGATGTCTGGCCAATCAATTGATTTGTTATGGCTATGTCAAATTTGTTATTAGCCAAAGCGGAGGCTGGAATTTTTAGCTCCTTCTCAGCTCTAGAAACCGGGTGGTAAGCAATGCCATATTCCTTTATTGCACCAGTGCCTGTCGAAATTACCTCGGCCGAAACCTTAATGCCCGTACTATCGGCGGTTGCACTAATTACCTGGAGTAGGGGGTAAGGGTTCTGGCTAGGAAAATCTTTTTCTTTGGCGCAACTGCAGAGGCAGATGAACAGCAAGTATAAAGCGAGAGTTGGTAAATTTTTGGTCATAGACTCACACTAACCGTTATGGCTTGGTTGCTGATGTTAAAGTGGCTGCTAAAGTTCTTCGCCTGGCTTACCTGTAGCGCGACATAATGGTTAGGAACAAAGAAATAGCTCACGCCTGCGCCGGCCTCCAAGCCAAGTATCCACTCCTTTATTGGAAGCGATGCTGCCCTACTGTAATAAACCCGGTCTCCAGACACCGTTCTCTCTAATCCCTGGCTCTCGCGCTTGACATTGTAGTTAGCAGTAGGTCCTGCCTGAGCAAAGAGCCGTAGCTTTGAAAAACTAAGCGTGTACTTTGGTTGAATGGCAAACCGGATAAAATCCATGTTTATTTTAGTGTCGTAGCGGGTACTTTGGGAGTTTATAGTTTCGTTGAATCGCATTTTTCCGAAGCCTAATTGGGTGTAGAGCGATAGGTTGTTCAAGGGCCAGGCAGGCAGATCTGCATACAGACCTGCTCCTACATTCTGGGAGCTGGTTTGTTTAAACCGATGGGTCGTTTTGGAGGCAGCTCCTGAAGATGGCTGTAGTACGGAGGTGTTGTTGCTTAAAAACAGGCCGAAATGAGTAAACATGACAGTCGGCGATTTTCCTTCTGCTTGGTTTCTTGCAAAATAGTTAAGCGAGTTACGCCTCAGTTTTATAAGGTTAAGTTCTTTGTTCCACGAAGCCGATGGCTCCGTTACTGACTTAAGATAAGGAAGCAGGCTTTCTTTTGTAAGTGTTTGCAAGCCATTGTCGTCATGCAGAAATAACTTCTCGTTGTGCATGTAATACAACGACTCCTCCCTAATGATCTCAACAAACACCTTCCTTTGCTGGCCGTTGTGGGTTACTGTTTTAGCCAGATACTTCCTACGGCTCTCATCATAAGCAAACTCCGATACATCGTCGGTGGTGTAGGTGGTAAGCTTTCCTCCACGGCTGGTGCTAAATTCTACCTGTGCCGGCTTGGCTGGGTCAAAATAAACAAAGCCTTGGGTGTAGGTTTTCCCCTGCACAATAAATCCTTTTGTGTCGTCGGGGCTGTTGAACACAGGCAACAAAAATTTATGGGCCTGCCCATATCCCGAAGCTGTAAAGAGGCAGCAAATGATTAATAAGAATAAGAAATTTTTGGGTCGGTTTTGTAGTAAATTCACAAAGCAGGTAAATAATAAACAGGCAGTAGCGCCTTAGCCTTCTAACTAATTAGAAGAAGGTAAGTGTGCTGGTAACCTATTAGTTTAACAGAATAAGTTTAATTTGAATTATGGATATAATATTAGATAATAATTTTAGTCAAGGCAAAGTTTATTTATAAAAAACCTGTAAAAAATAATTAGGTTAGGCGATGGGGTGGGTTGTTTTTGTAGTCGTTAAACAATACGCAATATGTTATATCGCCTGCAGCTGTACCTATTTGGAAGGATATTCCGATTAATTTATTCTATTCAACTTGTTTAGATCATGCAGCAAGTGCTGCTCCAGCAACCAGTTAGGTTAGTGTGAAACAACTGAATTATTCCAATGGAAATGGCCTTCCAGAGTCATATTAGCTAATTGCAAAGAAAGGTTTTGCTGGAGGCTTTAAAAGAGCAGTAGCTTAGGGAGCTTGAGTATAACTAAGCCCCTAAGCTGAAAACAACCAGAAAAGCTCCGGAAGGCCATTTTCGTTAGAAGAATTGAATAGCTGCCGCTTACTGAAGCGGTTTTACCTTATAGCCAGCTTTCTGGAGGAGCTGCAGAAGCCCGTTTTCGCCCGGTAGGTGCATGGCACCTACGGCTATAAAGGTCGGCTGCGCCTGCATGATCTGCGGTAACTTTGTCATCCAGGCTTTGTTGCGGTCATCCAAAAGGTAGGTCATATCTTCTTCTCCCATCATTTTGTTCCAGGTTTCTGTTGCGGCCATCATAGCTTCCAGGTCTTTATCGAAATAAAGCTTGGTAAGGTCTTCCTGTATGGATAGGGCAGAATCTTTGGCTGTCACAAACTCCACCAGTTGCTTGGCCTGCTCTTCCAGCGTGTGGTGGCTGTAGAGAAGTTGCATTTGCTGTTCGAGAGTTTCCAGAAAATACATTTTCTTATTGGTATTGCGGCCCTGGCTGGCAAAGTACATGTCGAGCGCCTGACCGTCATACTGTTTTACTGCTTCTAGCTGCTGGTACTCTGTTACCGATAGCATTAGCATAAGAGAAACGGGCTTCATGTGCTCTAACATAGCCAGGTCGAAGCCCAAAATATTTTTGGTTTCTATTGCCACCAATTGGTACTCTTCCGCACTCAACAACTCCGATATTTTTTTGTCGGGCATAATCATGTAGCCGGCCAGCTGCATCATTTTAGAGGAGTCTATTTCGGCCTCTACTACCACCGCTTTGCTTTTGTTGAAGTGCTGTTTTACCTCTGGCACGGAGTTCAGGTAGCTGTCGTTGAGCAAATGGAACGTGCCATAGAGGTAAGATGGCTGTTTGAGGCCATTGCCGCTAATTTCCCAAAGCAAAGATTTGGCAGAGGTCGTTTGTGTTGCTGCACTTGCTTTGGCTTTCCGCTCTTTTACTTTAGAAGATTGGGCAAAAGCTGGCTGCCATAGCAACGCAATCAGGAGGAACAGGTAAAAAGAAGGCTTCATTTTATATGCTATAAGGGTTAATTATTAGGCGAAGGATAGCGAGTAGAGCAATACACTTGCTATTTTAAACATTATGTATCAATTTGCCTTTATTTTTTACAGCAGTCGCCATTTTTTATTTTTTTGAACAAGAAGCATGATGCCAAAATACAACCTGACCTGGCAAGAAACGGATGTGCAACTTCTGGAGGCTCTACTGCTGGCTACAGGCGGAGAGGGAGGGGCGCCCTTGCAGGAAGTGCTGCTCATGAGCGATGCCCTTGATGGTGTGGTGCTAAGCCTGCAGGAAGTGGAGGAGGCTTTATTAAAGCTGCTTGCGGTAGACTACGTCTCTATCCAGAAAAACAAGCTTTACCTGGCGCCTGAGTTTTTGCAGGCTTACGAAGAAATAACTCTGAGCGAAGGCATTGTAGAAGAAGATGAGCAGAAACCCCTCCTAAAACTGCTGCAACAGCAAGACCTTGATGAGCAACGCCTGGAGGAAGTAAATGCTACTCTTAAAAAGTATAAACTCAAGAATCAGTATCAGCAGTACCTGGAGCAGTATGGTTAATGTGGTAATTTTTAATGTGCTGATGTGCTAATGAAAAGGCATTTAACAATACTTTTCCTATGATTCTGGTCGAAAGAATTATAAGCTGAAATAAAAAGCGCCACTGATAATTATTCAGTGGCGCTTTTATATAAACTGTTTTTTACTTTTTATATCAGCTGGTAAGTTATTGAACGTGCGAATGCAATCGCAAAGGTTTTATTAACACTACAGCAAATTGAAAGTATCAGCATATTAACTAATCTTCTCAAACCCCAGGTAAGGATGCAGGACTTTGGGCAGATTAATGCCTTCTGGAGTTTGGTTGTTCTCCAGAATAGCAGCTACGATGCGAGGCAGTGCCAGTGCACTTCCATTGAGGGTGTGCAGCAATTGGGTTTTTCCTGCTTCGTTTTTATAGCGCAGCTTCAGGCGGTTTGCCTGGTAAGTCTCAAAATTGCTGGCAGAACTTACCTCAAGCCAACGGCTCTGGGCGGCAGAGTACACTTCCATGTCGTAAGTGAGGGCAGAGGTAAAGCCCATGTCGCCACCACAAAGGCGCAGCACACGGTAAGGCAGTTCCAGTTTCTGCAACAGGCCTTGTATATAGCTGCTCATTTCTTCCAGCGCCTCATACGACTTTTCTGGCAGCGTAATCTGAACAATCTCTACTTTGTCGAACTGGTGCAGGCGATTCAGGCCGCGCACATCGGCACCCCAGGAGCCAGCCTCTCTTCTAAAACAAGGCGTGTGCCCTGCATTTTTGATCGGTAGCTGCTCTGCCTGCACAATAACATCGCGGTACATGTTGGTAATAGGTACTTCTGCTGTCGGTATCAGGTAGTAGTTATCCTCGGTGGCATGGTACATCTGCCCATCTTTGTCTGGCAACTGACCAGTGCCGTAGCCAGAGGCTTCGTTTACCAATATCGGAGGCTGCACTTCTATATAACCGGCTTTTATGGCTTCATCCAGAAAGAAATTAATGAGTGCGCGCTGCAGCCTGGCTCCCTGGCGTTTGTAAACTGGGAAGCCGGCACCGGTAATTTTATTTCCTAGCTCAAAATCTATTATATCGTATTTCTGAATCAGTTCCCAGTGTGGTAGCGCCCCCTCGTGCAGTACCGGAATAGTGCCGTGTTCCAACACCACTTCATTGTCTTCAGCCGATCTGCCGGCTGGTACACTCTCGTGCGGCAGGTTGGGCAGCTTATAAAGCGCTTTTTGTACTTCTTCTTCAAGCGTGCTCATCTGGTCGGCCAGCCCCTTGGCTTTTTGCTTGAGTTCTGACGTCTGGGCTTTGTACGATTCGGCCTTCTCGCGTTCGCCATTTCGCATAAGCAAACCTATTTCTTTCGATAGGCTATTGGCATTTGCCTGTATTTCGTCGTGCTCGCTCTGAACCTGACGGCGCTGCTGGTCCAACTCCAGCAAAGCGGCTACCTCCTGGGCAGCATTTTTGTAGTTTTTCTTGTTCAAGCCTGCCACTACCAGGTCTGTCTGCTCTCTTAAAACGGTTAGCTGTAGCATCGTTTGTCGTTAAATAGTGGTACAAAAATATACTTTTTTGAGTAGTTTGCTGCTTTTCTAAAATCTTTTAGGCAAAACTTGAAACATTTTAGATAAAAAACACGGTAATATTTGTAAATTAAGCTGTATTGCGATAACATTGCGTTACAAATTGAGAAGGCGCGTATCCTGAGCCTCACATACTCTTTCACAACCTAACCTTTTTCCTAGTCTAATTATTAAATCTCTCGCTGCGTTCGCACCAAGCGTACCTGGCAAGTTAAGCTAACTACCATACCATTATTTATGTACAATATTGAAGAATTGAAAGATAGGCTTCTTTCAGAGCTCAAGGAAATTGCTGAAGACCTGGGTGTTAAGAATTTCAAGAAATTGAGTAAACAAGACCTGATCTATAAGATCCTTGACCAGCAAGCCGTTACCCCTCCCGAAAAATTGCCAAAAAAGATCAAACAATCCCCCAGTGCTGCTACTCCGGTAGAATCTCCTGCTCCTGAAAGTACAACTACTACCCCTGCAACACCAGTAGCAGAAGCGGCTCCGGCCGTAGAAGCACCAGCAGCAGTTGCAGTAGCTGCACCCACCGTATCTGTACCAATAAAAGCGGCCCCAGCCGCCAAAAAGCCTGCCAGAGCAAACGCCGCCCGTTCCGAAGCCCAGCCACAATTATTTGTGCCTGCTAAAGCACCAGCCAAAGACCATGGCCCTCAGCAACGGGAGCGGGTGCAGCCACGCCGCGAGAACAACGACCAAAACAATACCCCTGAACACCGCAATGAACGCCCTCAGCCACGAGTTGAGCGTGTAGAGCAGCAACGCGCCGAGCGCCCTGAAAGAGTTGAAAGAAATGAGCGCCAGGACCGGCCAGAACGAAACGAGAATCGTGAGCAACGGGTAGACCGCTCCGATAACCGCGACCAGCGCGACTTTAACAGAAGCGATAACCGTGGTAGCGATAACAACCAGCGCCGACCCAACCAGCAGATTAACGCCAGCACCAGTAACTTTAAAGAGTTTGACGGAATAATTCTAAATGAAGGCGTACTGGAGCTTATGCAAGATGGCTATGGCTTCTTACGCTCTACGCATTATAATTACCTGGCCAGTCCTGATGATATCTATGTTTCGCCATCGCAGATAAAGCTTTTTGGGCTTAAAACTGGAGATACGGTAAAAGGCCAAATCAGACCACCAAAAGAGGGTGAAAAGTATTTTGCCCTTTTGAAAGTAGAGACAGTAAATGGACGTACAACTGAAGAGATTCGTGACCGTATTCCGTTTCAGCACTTAACACCGCTTTTCCCGGATGAGCGCCTGAAACTAACCGGTCGCCCTAGCCAACTGTCTACCCGTATTCTGGACTTGTTTGCTCCTATAGGTAAAGGCCAGCGTGGTATGATTGTAGCTCAGCCAAAAACAGGTAAAACCGTGTTGCTAAAAGAAATAGCCAATGCCATTTCTGAAAACCATCCGGAAGTATACCTGATGATCCTGCTCATAGACGAGCGACCTGAAGAGGTGACAGACATGGCCCGCAGTGTGAAGGCAGAGGTAATTGCCTCTACTTTTGATGAGACAGCTGAGCGCCACGTGAAAGTTTCGAGCATTGTACTAGACAAGGCTAAGCGCATGGTAGAGTGTGGCCACGACGTAGTTATCTTGCTGGATTCTATTACCCGTTTAGCCCGTGCCTATAACACTGTAGTTCCATCGTCTGGTAAGATCTTGTCTGGTGGTGTGGATGCCAATGCGCTACACAAACCGAAACGATTCTTTGGTGCTGCCCGTAACGTAGAAAATGGCGGTTCACTTACCATTATCGCGACTGCCCTTATCGACACAGGTTCTAAAATGGACGAGGTAATTTTTGAAGAATTCAAAGGTACCGGTAACATGGAACTACAGCTGGATCGTAAGCTGGCCAACAAGCGGGTGTACCCTGCTATTGATGTGCCTGCTTCTGGTACCCGCCGTGAAGACCTGCTCATGGACCGCGACGAACTGAACCGCGTTTGGATTCTGCGCAAGTACATGTCTGATATGAATGCTATTGAAGCCATGGAGTTCCTGAAAGATAGAATGACTGGGACGAAGAGCAACGAAGAGTTCCTGATTTCCATGAACAGCTAAGAGCATCTTTCAATTTTATATTAGAAATTCATAATATTATACACACGGCCCGTTTGCTCCAAAAGCAGACGGGCCGTTGTTGTTTAGGTGTAGCAGCAATGGTATGTTTATTAATGAGAGAGTAAGAGTAGCTGTTTAATTTTTCTAATAAAAAAGACCTTCCAGAGCTAAAAAACTGGTATATGTCTCTAGGCTGGATAGTAGGATTAACTCCAGAAGCTGAAATTAGGGTGCACCAGCAGATAATATACGTAGCTTACCACAATTCCGAAAATGATGTGGGCAAATATTAGAGAAAGCAAATAGGTTCTTAAGGCAATAACAGGTGGTTGCGAATGTAACATAAAGTAGAAGTACCAGCCTGCCATTGCCAAGAGCCCATGCGCAAGTCCAAACAAGGCGCCCCAGGCTGCAGTAGGTGCTCCAACATCCGAATGCCAGAAGGCCAGGTATCCGAGCGCAAACAAAATACCAAGAGCGTAATGAGCAAGAGTACCTGCAATGGCCGAACTCATACTTCCAGAGAGGCTACCGTCTGGCTGAGTCTGGTGAGTAACCATAGTGCCCAAGATCTTAATCACTTTCATTGTCCGCTTGGTAAGGAGCGTGAGCAGGTACATGAAAGCAGTCATGGCGGCAGTGGCACCTAAACCGGCCAATGTGATGTATACAAGTTTCATGAGGTGTGGCGTTATAATTATACCTATAGATATTTTACGAAGAACGTGGTGGATGAATGATGTTTCCTTAGCGTAGTTCCCGCGGCACCTGCTTTTTCTGTACAGCTCAGAAGAAATTGCGTACGATTATGATGAAAATGAAGGCCAGGCTGATGCAGACAGACGAAACTTTGTTCATATGCATGGTATTTTTAAAATTAGCCTGGCCGAGATCTTTGTAGGCACGTAACACCCAAGTTGAAAAAAAATATACAATCGGCCCTGTACAAAGTAAAAATATAAAAATATGTTCAAGCTGATCTGCGGCCAGGTAAAGCCAGAGCAGGAGGGATGTGCCAACAAGTAAACTTACAGCAGCAAATGCAAAGGTGCCCTTTATGCCGAGCAGCAGGCTCAGGGTTTTGTCGCCGCGCCGGGCATCTTCTTCGTGCTGGTAAATTTGAGTAAGCGGATAAGAGCCGCATAAAAATAAAGTACTCACCACGGCATACCAGCTATTAGGCGTTTGTAGTACTTCTGCAAGCTCAAACCCTAGCCCCACCTGCACCATAACGTACGTAAAGGCCCCCTGAAATACAGTGACTACTGCTGTACTTAGTAGTGGGTACTTTTTGAGCCGGGTAGTTTCGTTGCTATAAGCTTTTGATACCAGCAGGTACAGCACTACTATAAACCCAAACAAGGGCGAAAGCCAGAACGCCGATCCAGCTGCCAGCACATCAAAGAGGATGACCAGGTGAAGCAGCTCGCGCGTAACTTTAGGAGGACGCTCCACTCCTCCAATGCTTCCTTCATCGCGGTCGCAATAGGAGTTGTAGCCGTTGCTGGCTGGGTACACCAACACATGCAGAATTAAAAACACCGCTACAGCCATTACTAGTTCGTAGCCAGTTACCGTACTTAAGGCAAACCAGAAAATAGGCATCAGGTAAACTGAGAACGGTATGCGCATAAGCGTAAGCGCATTTTTGTATCCCGAGCT
Source organism: Pontibacter sp. 13R65 (assembly GCF_047525655.1). Lineage (NCBI taxonomy): Bacteria > Pseudomonadati > Bacteroidota > Cytophagia > Cytophagales > Hymenobacteraceae > Pontibacter > Pontibacter sp. 13R65. The sequence continues at coordinate 54,626 of NZ_JBLIQL010000006.1, read as the reverse complement.
GGTTACAGTAGGTGCTGCTGTGCGTGTGGTTGTTTGGTTTGATGGCTGCATGTATCGTTAGGCGTAAGAGGTGCGGCTTTTCTGTGTCTTACGTCATATTTCAGAATTTGATAAATGAGTTGTCTCTTAGGTTGCAGCAACAGAAGGTTATAAAAAGCAAAAAGCCCTTCCGGAGAGGAAGAGCTTTTTATTAAGCTGCCGCTTTAGATTTTTTGCTGGTTTCCTTTACAGGTTTCAGCTTAATGATATTGACCTTGTTCAGCGTCCAGATCACTGGCCAGGTTGGGTCTACCTCCCACCATTTCACGCCAAAGTTAACGCGGTTTGGCAACTTGTGGTGGTTGTTCTGGAACAGTTCGCCTCCGGTCAGGAAGTCGAAGAAAAGAGAGTTTCTTGATTTATCGTTATTATCGAAGTTTTGGTAGCCGTACTTATGGCCGCTCCAGTTCACGATAGCACCATGTACCGGTCCCATCAGGAAGTGGATTGGCAGCAAGAGGTACATCCACCACTGGGTAGCAAAGTTAATGTAGAACAGCACATAAAAAGTACCCCAGAACAATCTGGAGCCCCAGGTATCGCCAATGCGCTCTATAAGGTTCCAAACTGGATAGTCGCCATCAAAACGGCGCTCCGGCTCCACACGGTTTTTAAGCACGTTGTTGTAGATTTCCTTTGTTTTCCACATCATGGTAAAAGCATTGTTCGAGAAATGCGGAGAATGTGGATCCTGCTCCGTATCGGAGAAAGCATGGTGCATACGGTGTAAGATAGCATAGGCTCTAGGCGAAAGAAAGGAAGAACCTTGTGCTACGTAGGTAAGCAGAAAGAATGCCTTTTCCCAAAAGGGATTCATCGTAAACATTTTGTGAGCCGAATAACGGTGCAGGTAAAATGTCTGTACGAACAGAGAAAGGTACCAGTGTACCACAAAGAAAATGAGGATTGCCATTAAGTTTTGATTAGGTCTATATTATTGCAGGTTTTTCGAAAACTACGCGCCGCAGGTTGCAAATTTACAACGGGTTTTTTTAAGTTAAATATAGTGGAGCCAATAAAAGTTCAGAAACTGATGAAAATCATTTTTTATGGAGAGGTAACAGCCGTTGCTATTTGAGATTTCGGAAGGGTGTCCACACGGCAGATATTGGAGGAGGTGCACTTACTTTAATTTCTGTTTTAAGGGTGGGGTGCTCAAATACCAGCTCACGGGCATGCAGGGCAATGCTCTTATCAGGAAGGGGCTGTTTCGCGCCATATTTCAGGTCGCCAATTATGGGGCAGCGCATAGAAGCCAGTTGCACACGAATCTGGTGAGGCCGTCCTGTAATCGGATACACCTCGAGCAGATACTTCTCCTCCTGGTGACTGCGCAGCCGGTACGAAAGCTCTGAGCGTTGCCCTGCCGGGTTCTCTTTTGCAAAGGCTTTGGTTACATTTTTTCCACTGTCTTTTACGAGCCAATGCACCAGCGTCTGGCTTTCCTGCTGAGGCCGGTGCTGCACCAGAGCCCAATAGGTCTTTTGCATTTTTTTGCTCTTAAACAGCTCGTTCAGCCGGGTAAGTGCCTTCGATGTTTTTGCAAGTAGAACAACGCCGCTCACCGGCCTGTCGAGGCGGTGCACTACCCCTATAAATACATTGCCGGGTTTGTTGTATTTATGTTTAATATACTCTTTTGCCACCTCCGCCAGTGGCACATCGCCTGTCTCGTCGCCGTGCACCAGCATGCCGGCGGGCTTATTTACGAGAAGCAGGTGATTATCTTCGTAAAGTACATCTAACATGGGAGGTGCTTTATGTTGTGAACAGGATTGCAGGCGCAGAGCTTAGTGCTTCTTAGTGTATTGGGGCTCTGGAAGGCCATTTTCATTAGAATAATTTATCAGGATAAGATTTTTTTGGAACGTTACGGCCAAAAGTTCCAAAAAAAATCTTATCCTGCTGCTAATGCCTTGCTACTTTAGTTAGTATGCTTCCTGTTCAGAAGGGAAATCTTTGTTTTTAACGTCTGTAATGTAATTGGTCACGGCATCGGTCATGATGGTATGCAAATCGGCATAGCGTCTCAAGAACCGTGGCTTAAACTCTTTGTTAATGCCCAGCATGTCGTGCACCACCAGTACCTGCCCGTCTACATGAGGGCCTGCACCAATGCCAATAATAGGTATATGCAGCTTTTCTGCCACTTTACGAGCCAGTTCTGAAGGTATTTTTTCCAGTACAATGGCAAAGCAACCTAGTTCCTGCAACAGTTGTGCATCGTCGAGCAGTTTTTGTGCTTCTATGTCCTCTTTGGCGCGTACGCTATATGTGCCAAATTTATAAATAGATTGCGGCGTGAGGCCCAAATGCCCCATTACCGGCACACCGGCACTCAAGATGCGGGTTACAGAGTCTTTTATTTCTGCGCCACCTTCCAGCTTTACTCCGTGCGCGCCAGATTCTTTCATAATCCGAATGGCAGAACGCAAGGCTTCTGAAGAATTGCCCTGGTAGGAGCCAAAAGGTAAATCTACCACTACAAATGCTCTTTTTACACCTCTTACCACCGAGGCTGCATGGTAAATCATCTGGTCCAGGGTAATGGGCAAGGTGGTTTCGTGACCCGCCATTACATTAGACGCTGAGTCGCCTACCAACAACACATCTACACCTGCTGCATCCAAAATGGTTGCCATAGAAAAGTCATAGGCCGTAAGCATAGAAATCTTTTCGCCACGCTCCTTCATGTTCTGGAGCTGGTGGGTAGTTATAATTTTAGCCGCACTTTTATGAACTGACATAAGTAAATTGATTTATGATGCTGTAAAAGTAAAAAACTTATTTAAGCAGGTCTGGATTTTTTTACAGAAAGAATGGAGGAGTGCTCGCCTTCAGTTAATTACTCTTTAAAGGTCTTGTTGCCGAAGCAGTAAATACCTGGGAGTTGTACGAATTACCTGATATATAAATCAGAATAATACAAAAACAGCCACAGGCGGTGGCCTGTGGCTGTTTTTGTATTATCGGTTCCAACCTGATCTGTTTCGAGTCAGGCGCAGGTCTCGCAGCAGCGATGACCGGGCGTTGATAGTTAAGTTGTAGCCGCGCATAAAACCGAATGGTATCCACGAGATGCTCATGTCCCAGCAGTGCAGGTCGCGGTGTATGTTCAGGCTGGCATTGGCAATGTTGTTGTTCGTAAAGTCGTAGTAAGCGTTATAGGCTACTTTCCACTTTTCAGTTAAATTAACAGAACCGTTAAAGCCAAAGTTTTTGGTGAGTGTAGTAGACATTTCGGCTGTCATGCTCCTGGCATAGTATAGCGTAAAGTCCATACTTAGGGTCCATGGAATTTTAAAATCGACATAAGACGGTAAATTCTGCCGCATGCCAATGCCATCTTCCAGTGCCGGTAGGTTAGTAGGTGGCGCTGTTGGGGATGCTCCTTGCGAAGCCGGATTAAAGCTGGCACCAAGCGACATACTGGCGTTAGCAAACCTCGGCAATGTGTACTTGTCTAATCGGCGGCCTTTCGCATTGTACTGGTAGGGGTCCAGAACAGAGGTTACTGTAAAGTTGAATATCTTGAACAGGCGGGTATTCAAGTTTAAGTTAATATTCTGAAGTTTAAAAGAATCTGCTGCGAAGTTATAAAAGGTGCTGGCTCCCAGGTTGTCGATCAGGCTTACTTTTTCGAAACTGTTGGCCGTAGAGTCGCTTTTGCTGCGGACCTTCATTTCGACGTTGTTTTGTACGTTAAAGGATAAGCCGCTTTGCAAGCCCCCGCCGGGTACGTTGGTGTAGCGCCTGGCCCTGCCATAAACTGGGTTTTTCGTGATGGTGTCTGTCACCCCGATCTGCACCTCCTGGTAATAGTCGAACCCACGGCCACCATAATTAGGGCTAAAGGCGTAAGAAACAGTAGGACGCATAACGTGTCGTATAGCTTCTATTCGCTTGCCTTTTACCTGCACGGTGCCATACACGTTGGTACTTAGAGAGGCACCGGCCCCATATTGGTAAACACGGCCAAAGCTGGTAGTGTCGACGCGTACCGCATTCGCCTCAGGAATGTAGGTGTAGCTAAAACGCTCATCAGTCCAGATTTCGCTGTAGTTTATACTTGGTGTCAGGTTAAAGTAGCGTGCTACTTTGTAGTTACCCAGGCCTATGCTAAAGTTATGGTTTGCCTGGCGCTTCCCATTGCGCCACATTTGTCCCAGGTTATTGAAGTTAAGCGGAAAGGCACGAGTTGAATCGGCTTCACCTACGATGGGTGCAGAGCTCAAATTTCCATTTACAGGCAATACCTGAATAGTATTTGGCCGTTGATCTATTCGGTTTACGACAGTATTATTTAAGTTAACATTGTAGCCGAAGGTGAACTTCTCGTACCACTCGCCGGTTGGCGGTTTGCTTGTCAGCATCTCCGAAATACTCATCTGCGTCATGGCGAAGTTCATGTCTGGCAATACAAAGCTCATAACGGTAGGGCTTCGCTGCGTCAGGTCGGTGGTTGCGCCACCGTTTTGCTGAGACTGGCGCAGGGTTATACCGAAGCTGAAAGGCGAGTTCGGTATGGTTTTTTGGTAAGCAATAGAGGAGGTAAATGTAGGCGTCAGGTAATTACTCGAGCTGGTCATGTTTACGCGGTTAAACAGCGAACTACCAGCACTTACGTTAGCGGAGAACCTGCCGCGTCCTGGTTTCTGGACCGGGCTATGGCTCCAGTTAATCCAGATGGAGCGTGTAGTGGGGGGCATGAGCATCTGACCTCCTGCTGCCCGTGCGCGCGATTGTTCTATGTCAGCCTCATCGTTTTTAAAATAATCGTAGGAGATAGAGAGGTTACCATTATAGGCATAACGCTTAAAATAAGAATTATTCATGTTAACCTTATAGCCACCCAGCGAGTATATGTCGCCGGTAATGCTGGTGCCGATGTAGTCGTTCAGGGCCAGGTAATAGCCGCCGTTGCTCAAAAAGAAGCCACGTGCCCGCGATTCGCCAAAAGTAGGTACTAAAACGCCAGAGGAGCGGTTCTGTTTGGGGGTAGGAAAGAGGCCAAATGCAAAACCCAGCGGTGTAGGAATATCGCCGATTACAAGATTAAAGGGACCGGATAGTACTTTTTCGTTCGGAATAGCTTTTATTTTTCCGGCATTAATGTAAAAGTGCGGGTGCTCCAGGTTACAAGTTGTATATTGGGCATGAAAAACAGAGAATTCGTTCTTCTCGTTTCTTTTTACGACCTCACCGTGTATATAACCTTCGCCCTGCTGCGTTACTACTTCAGAGATAAGTCCTTTTTTACTTTTTATGTTGTAGGCAATTTTCTTCGCGGCAAAGGTTTCGCCTCCGTCCTTAAACACAGGCACTCCAATTTCTTTGCCGGTAGAATCTGTGGCCGGGGCAGCTGAAAGTACGTGGGTATCGTAGTTGATCTCGATGTAGGCTGCCTCAAGCGATACAGTGCCATATTCTATTTTGGCATTACCGTATAAGTGGGCAATTTTGTTGTTCGCCTCCAGTACAATAGAATCACTGGCCGAATATTTGATAGTGGTCTGAATGTCGCCTTGCGGAGCAGCAAGAGCCACCGAGTCAGGGCTGGTCGGTATAGTGTCCTGCGGTAGTGTAGCCGGACTGATCACCTCCTGCGCCGATACCAGGAAAGGAGCAATTGTGATGAACTGCAATAGCAGTATATAAAAGATTTTGTATCGCAACTTCTTCAGACTTCTCTAAAGTTTTTATTTAATTTGTACAAAGTTATTGTTTTAGCTTTTAACCTAACGTAAGTTGTGAAAAATATTGTTACTGTTTCGGTATTAGCATTTTTATTTCTGGTTTGTAGCGCCGGTAAACTCGAATATCGCAAAGCCTACAAGTTGCGCACAGTAGTAATAGACGCTGGCCATGGCGGCAAAGATGTAGGCTGTAACGGCAAGATGTCGCACGAGGCCGATGTGGCCCTGCAACTGGCCCTGCAGGTAGGCGCTCTTATAGAAAAGAACCTGCCTGATGTAAAAGTTATTTATACCCGCAAAACCAACACCTTTGTAGAGCTAGTAGATCGTGCCGGTATTGCAAACAAAAACAATGCCGACCTATTTATCTCCATTCACTTAAATGCCGGGCCAGCTACCGCCTTTGGTACCGAGACCTATGCCATGGGTCTGCAGAAGTCGGAGGGGAACCTGCAGGTAGCTAAACGAGAGAACGCTGTAATTCTGCAGGAAGATAACTACAAAGAGAAGTATAACGGTTTCGATCCGAACTCAGCCCAAAGCCATATTCTGTTTTCGCTGCACCAAAGCGCCTACATGGAAAACAGCCTGCGTTTTGCCGACAAAGTGGAGCGGGAGTTCAAAGAGAGGGTCGGTCGCAACAGCCGGGGCGTAAAACAGGCGCCGTTTCTGGTACTCTGGAAATCGTTTATGCCAAGTGTACTAATAGAATGCGGATTTTTGACAAACCCAACAGAAGAAAAATTTCTTAACGATAAATCCGGCCAGACGTATATGGCATCAGGTATATATCGGGCCTTCAAAGAGTACAAACAAGAATTGGAGGCTATGAACTAACGCATAAGCCAAACACCCCCTACGTGAGAATATCAAAAGAAATTAAAGTTGCGCTTCTTGGAATAGTCGCACTTGTTATACTGTACTTCGGATACATGTTCCTGAAGGGCGCAGATCTGTTTTCCAGCACTAAAACCTACTATGTAGTTTATGATAATGTAGACGGACTAACGATCTCAAATCCGGTGTTGCTCAACGGTATAAACGTGGGTCGGGTGCAGGATATGAAACTGCTCCTGAAGGAGGGTAACACCATTATGGTGGAGATAGAGGTGATGAAAGATCTGCAGATCGGTGACTCTACCATCGCCAGTCTGGCCAACTCCGACCTCTTAGGCAGCAAGGCCATTATGCTTTACCTTGGCAACAGCTCCAAAACCTACAACGGAGGAGAGCGCCTGATCGCTTACAAGGAAAGCAGCATCGCCGACATGCTCTCATCTAAATCGGTACCGGTAATTGATAAGGTAGATACCACGCTCGCCCGTGTAAACCGGCTGCTCGACAGTGAGGCCAAAGGCAACGTGCAGGACATTCTGGTAAACGTAAAAGAGACAACCGCTGCCGTTAACGACATTCTGCACATGAACCAGCGTAACATAGAACTTATTACGGCCAACCTGGTTCAGCTTACCAATTCACTTAAGCAAACTGAACGCAACATAAACAAGCTGGCCGGCAATATGGCCGAAATAACCGATACGCTGAAGCAGGTAGAAATAAGACAATTGGTACACAATGCTAACATGGCAGTGTCGGAGCTGCAGACTACCGTCGCCAAGCTTAACTCAGACCAGGGCTCGCTCGGCAAACTGATGAACGACGAAGCTCTCTACCGTAACATGAGCCGATCTACAGAATCGCTCAACCTCCTGCTCCGCGATATACAAACGAACCCGAAGCGGTACGTGAGCTTCTCTGTAATTGGGCGCAAAGACAAGTATAAAGTAGATGCCACCGGGCGTGTTATAACTCTCGATGAGGTAAAAGAGATGCAGGACGAGCACCCGCAGGAATTCAGACAGCCTGCCCCAGCCGACTCTACTGCCGAAAAGTAAACCATTATACTTATAGCAAGCCGCCTTATTAAATGGTCAGCAACAAAATGTATTTTTTAGAAACGAAAGATCCGCTCTCCATGCGGATTTTTCGTTTCTAGGGGAGCAACCATTTGCAGATGATTTAAAAAGCCGGTTTAAATTATTTGAATGAAAAAGACCTTCCGGAGGCATTTTTGACAAACAAAGCAAGAGGGTGTGTAAATTTAAAAGTCATTCCGCGTAACATCTACCACCTACATCTAATACTACTGCATGGACATCGAATTCAATAAAAACGAAGACGCACTGAAGCAGCTGGTTTATCAGCTGCAAACAAAACTGAAGAAAGTTTACCTAGGCGGCGGCGAGAAAAGGATTCAGAAAGAACACGAGAAAGGTAAAATGACTGCCCGCGAACGCCTGGAGTACCTACTGGACGATGGCGCGAATTTTCTGGAGATCGGTGCTTTTGCCGGAGACGGTATGTACCAGGAGGTAGGCGGTTGCCCCAGCGGCGGAGTAGTAACTGGTATAGGCTATATTAAAGGTCGCCAGTGTGTGGTAGTGGCCAACGATGCTACTGTAAAAGCAGGTGCCTGGTTCCCGATAACGGCCAAAAAGAACCTGCGTGCCCAGGAAATTGCCATTGAGAACAAGCTGCCTGTGGTGTACCTGGTCGATAGTGCCGGGGTGTTTCTGCCGATGCAGGATGAAATTTTTCCGGATAAGGAACATTTCGGGCGCATGTTCCGCAACAATGCGGTTATGAGCGCTATGGGCATTGTGCAAATTGCGGCCATCATGGGCAGTTGTGTGGCAGGAGGCGCTTACCTGCCTATTATGAGCGACGAAGCCTTGATTGTGGAAGGCACAGGTTCTATTTTTCTGGCTGGGTCTTACCTGGTAAAAGCAGCCATCGGCGAAACCGTAGACAATGAGACCCTTGGCGGTGCCACCACTCATAGCGAAATTTCGGGTGTTACCGACTATAAGTGCAAAAACGATAAAGAATGCCTCGATCAAATTCGGGCCATTTTCGATAAAATGGGCGATACTCCAAAAGCTGGCTTTAATAGGGCGGAGGCTGCAAAACCGGAGCTGTCGGAGCAGGAGCTCTACGGCCTTACGCCAGCCGACCGCGCCAAACCCTACGACATGATGGACATTGTGCTGCGGCTGGTGGACAAATCGGAGTTCGATCCTTACAAAGACCACTACGGGCAGACGCTCATCTGCGGCCTTGCCCGCATAAATGGCTGGGCTGTGGGCATTGTAGCAAACCAACGCAAAATCGTGAAAAGCAAGAAAGGCGAAATGCAGATGGGGGGCGTCATCTACTCAGACTCTGCCGACAAAGCAGCTCGTTTTATCATGAACTGTAACCAGAAAAAAATTCCGCTGGTGTTTCTGCAGGATGTGTCGGGGTTTATGGTGGGCAGCAAAGCTGAGCATGGTGGCATTATAAAAGATGGCGCTAAAATGGTAAATGCCATGGCTAACTCCGTGGTGCCAAAGTTTACCATTCTGATCGGCAACAGCTACGGTGCCGGCAACTACGCCATGTGCGGCAAAGCTTACGACCCACGCCTGATCTATGCCTGGCCAACAGCGCAACTGGCTGTAATGAGTGGAGCCTCCGCCGCTAAAACCTTGCTCCAGATTCAGGTATCGGCCCTAAAGGCGAAAGGCGAGGAAATAACACCGGAGGCAGAAAAAGAACTGCTCGACAAGATTACTGCAAAATACAACGAAGAACTTTCTCCATATTATGCAGCTGCCAGGCTTTGGGTCGATGGCATTATAGATCCGCTGGAAACCCGCAAGGTAATCTCGATGGGCATAGAAGCCGCCAACCATGCTCCTATAGAAAAACCCTATAACGTAGGCGTTATTCAGACCTGATGCTGCTAGTTTGACCCTTGACCTCTAAACCAGGTTTTTCCCTTCAGAAGGCTGTTTTCATTAGAATAATTGATGGTTGCACATTGGTAAATTGTTCCGTGATTATATTAAGATCTTTGAATGATTGAGAGATGCGAGTAGCAGGAATCTGCTTCTGATTAGTATCAGAATCTACTAGCTCGCATCTAAAATTTAGAATCTTGTGTTAATTGTGGTTTCTGACTTTTCAAATTTTTAATTTTGCATTTCAATACAAGCGCAAAAGAGTGACTAAAAACGAGATAAAGGCGTTGATTTCGCTTCTGGAAGACCCGGATTACGAAGTTTCGACGCATGTAGAGCAGCAGATAGTGTCGTTAGGAGTAAGTATTATTCCTTTTCTGGAAGAAGAGTGGGAGGAGACGCTGGATGCCGACCTGCAAAAAAGAATTGAGGACCTGATACACAGCCTGCAGTACGATGGTTTGCTCGCAAAGCTGAAGGAGTGGAAGGAAACAGGGGCGCAGGACCTGCTGGAAGGCATGTGGCTGGTAAACTCTTACCTGTACCCCGATGTAGACAAGGCTACCATTGTAAAGCACATTGAGCAGCTGTATTTTGATGCCTGGGCCAACATGCAGGAAGAGATGCACCCTTACGACCAGGTAAAAGCGCTAAACCATGTGCTGTTCCGCGAGAAGAAATTTTCGGCTAATACCAAAAACTTCCATTCTCCTGCCAATTCTATGCTGCATCTGGCGCTGGAGACCAAGCGTGGCAACCCGCTTACGCTATGCGTCATTTACATGACCATTGCACAAAAACTAGGGATGCCTGTATACGGTGTAAACCTGCCGAACCTGTTTATACTGACTTACAAACAGGATAGTGTACAGTTTTATATTAATGTGTATAACAAGGGGCTGGTCCTATCCAAAACCGATATCGACAATTACATTTTGCAGCTGAACCTGAACCCGGTCGATATATTTTACGACCCGTGCTCGAACCTGGAAATAGTAAAACGTGCTCTCCGCAATCTTGCCTTCTCCTTCGAGAAGATGGACGACCTGGAGAAGGCCACGGAAGTAACCAAACTGCTTGCCGCTATCACCGATGAGGATCCTATTGTTTAGGCCGTTAACCCCATAACCCCTATAACCGCAGCAGCCACTCTTATTAGTAAGAGTGGCTGCTGCGGTTATAGGGCAAGTTAAACTGTTTCTGCTACGGCACCTGAGTTTGTTGCGTGTCAAAGTTCCAGATATCGGTGCTCCAGGCATAGCTGCCGGGTTTTAAGGTGAGGCAGAGACCAGGCTTGGCAGCTACCCGCATTCTGATAACGCCGGGGCTCACCTCCCGGATGGGGTAAAACTCCTGAAGCTGCAAGGCTTGTAGCACTGCAAAAGCAGTAGAGCCGCCTTCCAGCACGAGTTCCTTCAGGTTATGGTATTGTAGCGTTACCAGTTGCACCACGCGAGCTGTTTTCTTTCTCAGGTCATCGGCACTTACACTGGCACCTGCCGTAGTTTCGGCGGCAATGGCTATTACGGCCTTGCCGGTGGTGCTCAGGCAGCTCAAAATCTCGGAGGTCCATTGCTGGTAGGCAACTTCTTCGGGGTGAGTGGCCAGGGCAATGGCAGCAGGCATGTAACACACCGGCCCGCCGTTTTCATTTATCTGTTGAATCGCATCACGGCTTTTGCTAAAGGTGGTGCCGCACACATACAAAGCCGGCTCCTCAAAGGGATCTTGAGTAGTAGTTTGAAAACCATTTGCCTGTGGCAGAAGCTTATGGAGCAAGGCTGTGAAAAAGCCAGAGGCACCGGCGGCAAAGGTATGGCTATCCGAGTGGCTGGCCCAGGCCTGCAGGTCAGCGGTGCTGGTAGCCTCGCCTACTAATATGCCTGTGGAAGCCATGGGCTCCTGGTGGTGCTGTACTTGTATGGGCAACTCGCTGCCACCTAAAATACCGAGTACCGATGAGGTGGTAATCGCAAACTCCGGGTCGTGGGAAAAGCTGGTCTGGTGAATTGGCTGTCCATTGATCAGGTACTCTCCCTTTGTTAATACTCTCCCCAGCGCCGGATTAGCCGGCACCAGCAGAGCGCGCTTAAGTTGCAGCACACGTAGCTGCGCCTCTATTTCGGCCACTACGTGTCCCCGCAGCACAGAGTCTACTTTTTTAAAAATCAGCGTTGGGTTTAGCTGTAGCAGCTCTTCGGTAACTTTTGCCATTTGCTCCACCGCTTCCACCCTGGGTTTAGAGCGGGTGTCGGTAGAGATCACCAGCAGGTCGGCTTTGGAATTAAGGTTTACTGCTGCATTTATCTCTACCTTCAAATTAAAGCGCAGCCCAATGCCTCCCAGCTCTGCTGCTCCGGTTAAATCATCCGCAATAACTGCTATCATGAAGGAACGGCTGTTTTTTCTGTCAACCGGTATTTTGCCAGCTGCACAGCGTGTTCAATGGCAAGCACCATGGCATCGGGGCTGGCAACACCTTTCCCGGCAATCTCAAAAGCGGTGCCGTGGTCTACGGAGGTGCGGATTATGGGCAGGCCCATGGTAATGTTCACGCCTTTCACACTGTCCATCTGCTTTTTCTCGGCATTCCATTTAAAGCCCGATAGCTTAAACGGAATGTGGCCCTGATCGTGGTACATGGCCACTACACCGCCATAATAGCCCGTGGCAGCCTTAGAGAACATGGTGTCGGCCGGAACAGGGCCTTCTACATCGTAACCCAGGCGAAGCGCTTCTTCTACGGCAGGTAGTATTTCTTCTGCCTCTTCGGTGCCAAACAAACCGGAGTCGCCTGCGTGTGGGTTAAGGCCGGCAATACCAATTTTCAGGTTGCTGATACCCAGCTGTTTCAGTCCGTTTTGCAGTAAGTCGGTAACTTCGAGTATGCGGTCTTTTTTTACATTGTCGCAGGCCTGGCGCAGCGATACGTGGGTAGACACGTGGATAACCCGCAGATTATCTTCCGCCAGCAACATCGCGTATTTTTTGGTGTTGGTATACTGCGCGTAAATTTCGGTGTGACCAGCAAAATGGTGGCCGGCCTCGTTGATAGATTTTTTGTTGATCGGGCCGGTTACAGTGGCATCGATCTCGTTTGCCAGCGCCAATTGTATTACTTTCTCTACGGCCTCAAAAGAAGCGCCGCCTGCCATGGCCGAAATTTCGCCGAAGGCCAGCTGCGCCATGTCTACGTTCTGCAGATCGAACACGTCAACTTCTCCTATCGCGAATTTTGCCTCTTTCACATCCTGAATGGCGTTTACGCGGGCACTCAGGCCTAGCCTGTCGATGATATGCTGAAAAACATTTGCATCGCCTACTACAAGCGGCTTACAAATGGCATGGATGTTTTCATCCAATAAGGCTTTCACGGCGATTTCGGGGCCAATGCTGGCCGGATCGCCCATGGTTACTCCGATGATTGGTTTATTAGGCATATGAGTTGGTGCTAGTAAAGTGGATGTTTTCTTTTGATATAAGTTCCTGCAGGCTCTGGCGCAAAGCTGCTGCCTCGGCCTCAGTGCCTTGGATGAGAGGTGGCATCATGTGGGGCTGGCAAAGACCTGCCTCCTGCATAAGCACTTTCAGCGCCCACAACGATTGCCCCAGAGTGCGGCCTGCCTGGTAAACAGCGCCTAGCTGGTCGGAGTGTTGCTGCAACTGAAATGCCTTCTCCCGGTCGCTTTGCGCCACCGCCTCGTACATTTCTTTGTAAATGCCCGGAATAAAGTTGCCGGTGCTCGGAATCAAGCCGTCTCCACCCCTGAAAAGGCACTCCGCCGACTGCGCCGCCCAGCCCAGAAAATAGCTAAAGTCTTCGCGGTTGGCCCACAAACGCAACGATTCCTGCATCCGCTCCTCGCTACGCTCTGAATCCTTTACGCCCACAATGTTCTCGTGCTGGCTCAGTTTGTCGAGCACTGGCAGTGGTATAGACATGTGTGTGGTGGCCGGAATGTTGTAAATAATGAGCGGCCCTTGCACCTGGTCGGCCAGCTGCTCAAAATAGCGCAGCATCTGGTCTTCGGTGAGGGCGTAGTAGGAGGGAAGGTTAGCAGCTACCACGTCAATACCGGCATCGAAGCAGCGTTTCGCTAACTCCACCGACTCCTGCAGCACGTTGGCGGCAATACCAGCATAAAAAGTTTCTCCAGCCTGTTTACTCTTGCCAAGATACTTTATATAGTCTTCTTTCACTGAGAAAGGAATAGAGGCTGCCTCGCCTGTGGTGCCAAGAATAAATGGCTTGGTGTTGTGCTGCCTGAAATTTGCCAAAATTTGGTCTACGGCTTTTTGGTCGAGCTGGTAATCGGCGGTCAAGGGAGTGACTACCGGTACTATTACGCCCTGGTATTTCTTTTTCTGTTGCATAACAGGTTATTTTATTTCGTATTCGTAAAGCCCTAAGTTAATTTAAGTCTTAAAAGCTCCTGAAGGCCTTTTTTATTAGAATAATTTATCGTTGATACTACTTATTAATTGGCTGGTAAGAGAAATTTTGAATGAATGGTTGAGAGAATGTGGTAATATTTTTATCTCGTCGTCCTGCATTTTCTCTATATGCATTTACCTTTCCTAAATCCTGATTTCTCCCTCTCTTGCCCCTTCAATATTTCTAATTTTGAGTTTGGTAAAATCCCTAATAAGCAGCTGTATAAATATCCACGGCGTCAATCACGGTGATAGGGCGTGGGTTGTTTTTCAGGAGCCGGGTTATTTTCATGGCATCCTGAGCCATCGGAAGAATAGCGTCTTGTGGAATGTTTACTTCGCGTAGCCGGGCAGGTGCTCCGCATTGCTTTATAATAGACCTGATTTTAGCTATTCCCTTTTGGGCTGTTTCCTGATGGTTACTGCCTGGAGTGCAGCCCAAAGCTACGGCTATGGCAGCAAAGCGCTCTGGCGCAGCCTGTAAGTTAAACTCCATGACGTAAGGCAGCAGCAACGCATTGCTCAGGCCGTGTGCCAGATGGAACATGCTGCCCAGCGGGTAGGCCAGCGCATGTACACCGGCTGTATTTACCGGGCCAAGGCAGAAGCCGCCCAACATACTGCCCATAGCCACCTGCGTACGGGCCTCTTCGTCTTCGCCATTCTGAACGGCCTTTACCAGGTTCGCAGCGATCAGGCGTACTCCTTCCAGCGCAAACATATCGATGAAAGGCTGCGAAAATTTGTTTGTGTAGGCTTCCAGGCAATGAGTTAGCGCATCTAGGCCGGTAACAGCTGTGATTTGTGCCGGCACGCTCATAGTTAACAAAGGGTCTACATACACGATGTCGGGCAGCAGGTACGGGCTAATGATACCTTTCTTCTGATTGTCGGCATCGTCGAGCAGGATGGCGTTAGGCGATACTTCGCTACCTGTGCCAGCTGTGGCAGGCAGGCAGATTAGTTTGCGGCTACGGCCCTTCAGGTTGCCGATGCCTACGATCTCCTGCAGGGTCTGGTCGTTGCCGAGCTGGGCTGCAACCAGTTTGGCAACATCGAGTACGCTGCCACCGCCAATGCCTACCACTACTTCGGGGTCTGCTTGCTGGGCCTGTTCCATCAGTTGCTCAAAATCGCTGAAGGTGGGTTCCTGCACAATACTGGTGTCGAGAGTGGTGCTTATGCCCAGGTCGTTGAGTTGCTGTACCAGTTTCTCTAACCGGGGCAGGAGTGGGGTAAGCGTTACGATGAATACACGGGAGCAGCCGAGCCCGCTGATTTCGTCAGCGAGTTTAGCGAGTACCCCTTTCCCAAAAATCAGCTTCCCCGGAAACTGGATCGTCATTTCTTTGTTTGTAAGCTGCAATGGCTCCATGGCTAATTGTCTTTCTTGTGTGAATATCTTTTTCATAGTAGAAATCATGGTTTGGCATTTTTGGCTGCAGCACCACAGGAACTCCGGACCTGCAGGGCCGCATCGAACACCACTTTTACGGTTGGCCGACTTGGGTCTTTTATGCGCTGAAAGAGTAACTCGGCCGCGCGTTGCCCCATTTCAAAACCGGGTTGTCGCACAGCAGTGAGCGGAGGGTTCAGCGAGATAGACCAGTACATATCATCGAAGCCAACCAACGCTATTTCCTCCGGTATTTTAACTCCCCGGCTATGAATTGTTTCCAGGGCGCCAAGTGTAATCAGGTTGTTGCCTGTAAACAGGGCCGTAGGAGGAGTAGGAAGGTTCAGTAGCTCTGCCGTAAGGCGCATGCCGCTCTCATGTTTTGAATCTCCGTATTTAATAAGTGATTCGTCTACTTTCAGGCCGTACTCTTTAAAAGCAGCCTCATAGCCTGCGAGTCGGGCTTTGCTGGTAGGAATTTGCGGTAAACCAGAAATGTAGGCGATGCGCTGGTGCCCGAGCTTAATCAGGTGGCTGATGGCATCAAACGCTCCTTGCTGGTTGTCTACCAGTACTACGTCTGCCTCTACTCCAGTCAGTCCCCTGTCGATGCAAATAATGGGCAGGCCGCTCAGTACCATATTGGCTACCTTCTGGTCGCGGCCGTGTACAGGAGCCACAATCAATCCATCGATCGACTCCGATTGTAAAATATCGAGGTAGAGCCGCTCCTTGTCTTCGTTTTGGGCGAAGTTGCACATAATAGCAGCGTAGCCCTTTTCATACATGGCCTCTTCCACTCCCCTGATCACATCTACATAAAAGGGGTTCTGGATGTCGGGGAGCACCAACCCAATAATCTTGCTGTTGCCGCCTTTGCTCCTGAGCCGCTGGGCCACCCGGCTGGGCTTGTAATTAAGTGAGCGAATGGCTTGCTGCACCTTCTGCTGAGTGGCCGCATTTACCGAGTCGGGGTTGTTGAGCACCCTTGATACGGTGGCGATAGAAACGCCTGCTGCTTTGGCTACATCGGTGAGTTTAGTCATTTGGAATGGCGGTTAATTATGCTGAAAACGATTACATAGATTTGTTTATGAACAGACGTTGCGAGATCAAAAATGAAATTTAACTTAATGAAAACGTTTTCATGTTGAAAGATACTTATTTGTTTGCAAAAATAAAAGCACCTCTGGTAAGCCAGGGAGAAGCCCTGTAGAGTTTAGGTTGTAATTTGCCTCTGGAAGGACGTTTTTATTAGCAGAATTTATGCTACATGAAGAAGAATATAGCAGAGCGAAAGGCGTGGAAGTCGCCATTTCAGGTGCCGATGGTTCTTTTTCAGCTTTAATAATTCCCGTTTGGTACTCAATTAGTCGGGATTGAACGAAATGCTCTTATTTAATGAGAATGCTTCCTGTACTTTTATCTTAACAAGAGCAGATAACGCTGATCCTGTAACTGATAGTAGCTAACTAATCCTGCTGCAGAAATTAAAGTTGAAATTTTTGAAAACGATTTCAGCGCAGTGTGAAGGCCGGATAATCTACGATATTGTGGTGGGTTGGTGTGTTGAAGGTATCTTGTAAAGGCTTTGCACAGTCAAAGATACCCAGAAGACCGCTGCTACAGATTTTTAGTTGTAACCGCTTCATAAATAACAATTTGTTGCAGCGGTGTGGCGAAGGCAATAGTTAAAAGTCTTCTTTTTGAGTCTGTTATGCTGCTGCTGCTCTATCTGTAGGTCAGGAGATAAATGATGCTAAAATTCTACAGTTATTGGTTAATAAATAGCACAAACGGTAGTAAGTAATGTTGGAACTTTGTGATAAATATAAACTTTATATATAAATAAGCTATCTTGGTGCTGTTGTTGCATGACTATAGCTGAAGTGGCTTTTTTAGCTGACATAGTAAATCCTGCTGCATTGCTTTTTGCTCAAAAAAACTGATCAATAATTTTCAATAACATAATATGAAGAACCTGAAATTAAACCTGAAAATGAGAAGCTTCCTGCTGTTGGTAGGGCTGATGTTGGTTGTGTTAGCGCCTGCTCAGGCTCAGAAAGGGAAAAAAGCCACAGACGAGGCGCAAGCCTACATTCAGGTAACAAATCAGCGGGCAGACAAAATTGTAGAAAAGATGGCCATCTCAGACAAGGCCAAAAAGCTGAAGGTTCGCAACTATGTGGCACAGCAATACCGCGACCTAAGCAAGATACATGAGCAGCGCGATGCCAGAGTTAAAGCAGTAAAAGCAACTGCAGGCTCAAACAAGCAGGCAGCCGAAAAACGAGTAGCTGAGATCGACGAGTTTACCAACGCTGAATTAGCGAAACTGCATAAAACGTTTATCGCCAACCTGCAATCGCAGCTAAACGAGGAGCAAGTAGACCAGGTGAAAGACGGTATGACTTACGGTGTAGTGCCCATTACCTACAAAGGCTATCTGGCTATGCTGCCTAACCTAACTGAGGAGCAGAAAACGCAGATTATGGCTTGGCTGGTAGAAGCACGCGAACATGCCATGGACGCCGGTTCTTCAGAAAAGAAACATGGCTGGTTTGGCAAGTACAAAGGCAGAATAAACAACTATCTCTCAGCTGCCGGTTACGATCTTAAAAAAGCCGGTGATGAATGGGTAGCACGTGAAAAGGCAGAACAAGAAGCGCAGTCCAAGTAGTTTTTGCCTCCGGAAGGGCTGTTTCATTAGCAGAATTAAAGACCAGCTTGGGAGCATAAACTTGTAACAGGCATAAGTAAAGTAGTAGAGTACCCATAGTTGCTATAGGGAGAGTAAGATTATGAGGGCAACCTTAAGAATACATATACAGGCATTTTACAGAAAGATTTGTATTAGCAGATCTGACCTTATTTCTAATTCTGGTGTCGCAAATAAACAGCCTTCACCAGTTCCTTCCAGGCTTGCGCATGACGTCGATTTCTGCATCGCCTCCATTACAGGTTGCCACTCCGGTTAATCTGAAGAGGTTAGAGCATATTGTGCAGCCAGTTTTTTTAATGGTCCAGAAGCTGATTTTAGCGGAAGGTGTGGCTAGTGGTTACTTGAAGGTATGTGTGTACCAGTCTGTAGTAGCCAAAGGCCTGTTTATTTAGTTGTGTAGCCGGATGGTTTTTGAAGTGCTTGATAATTAGTCAACTAACAAATGATTGTGAATATATTTTGTATATTTGAAAATCGTATTTATATTTAAATAAATATCAAGCTGTTATTTTCTAGCAATATCGGTGCTCACCATTTAGTAGAAGGTCAGCAAAAATGCACATTAAGGTGGATTGGAGACCTTAGCAGTGGTGCCTTCAGCATGTGGAATAACGCTTTTTCCAATCCTGAAAAGAAAAAGCGCGTGGTTTTACTACAGTTAGCTTTAATAAAAAATCAACTTAGAAATTTTAATTTTTGATATGAGAAAGTACTTTATCCCAATTCTTACCCTAGCCGCCATGCTGGGGATTAATCAGACAGCTTCGGCGCAGTATCCTAAAATTCCGAAAGACGTTCAGGAAGCGAGCAGTAAGCTGATGGAAGAAGCACAACGCCGATCTGATGAGGCTTGGGAAAAAGCACTGCCCATAGTAGAGAAAGAAGCACGAGAAGGAAAACCTTATATTCCGTGGGCTGGCCGACCAACTGATTTGCCACAAGCTGATATTCCGTCTTTCCCTGGAGCTGAAGGAGGTGGTATGTACTCTTTTGGTGGCCGTGGCGGCAAAGTCTATGTGGTAACCAACCTCAACGACAGTGGCCCTGGCAGCTTCCGCGATGCCTGCGAGCAGGGTGGAGCCCGTATTATCGTTTTTAACGTGGCTGGTATTATTAAGCTGAATAGCCCGCTTATTATAAGAGCACCCTATATTACCATTGCAGGTCAGACTGCTCCCGGAGATGGCGTCTGTGTAGCCGGCGAAACTGTCTGGATCGATACGCATGATGTGGTTATCCGCCACATGCGCTTTAGAAGAGGTGAAACTTTTGTGGGTCGCCGCGATGATGCCATAGGTGGTAATCCTGTGGGTAACATTATGATGGACCATATTTCTGCGAGCTGGGGCTTAGATGAAAACATGTCAATTTACCGCCACATGTTTGATCCGGGAGATGGCTCTAAGCACAAGAAACTCCCAACAGTAAACATCACAATTCAGAATAGCATTTTCTCAGAGGCATTGGATACCTGGAACCATGCCTTCGGTAGCACGCTGGGTGGCGAAAATTGTAGCTTCATGCGCAACATGTGGGCCAGCAATGCAGGTCGTAACCCCTCTATCGGCTGGAACGGTATTTTTAACTTCACCAACAACGTGGTATTTAACTGGGTGCACCGTTCTGTAGATGGTGGCGATTATACCGCTACTTACAACATTATCAACAACTATTTCAAACCAGGGCCAGCCACACCAACCGATTCGCCGGTAGGTCACCGTATTCTGAAGCCTGAATCTGGCCGCAGCAAACTGGGTTACCTGGTGTTTGGCCGTGCTTATGTAGATGGAAACATTATGGAAGGCTATGACCACATTACCAAAGATAACTGGAACGGTGGTGTACAGGTAGAAGACTTGGCGAACACTGGCGAATATCGTGATAAAATGCGTGCTACACGTCCAATGCCAATGCCTCCTATGACCATTATGCCGGCCCAGGAAGCTTACAAATACGTGCTGGCAAATGCAGGTGCTACCTTGCCTAAGCGTGATCCGGTAGATGTGCGCATAGTAGAGCAGGTTAGAACAGGTAAGGTTAACGTGAAGAAAAACGTGAAGCTGCCAGAAACACAATTTGAGCACCGCCGCCTGCCAATCGACTCTTATAAGATTGGTATTATTACAGACATCAGCCAAGTTGGGGGTTACCCAGCTTACAAAGGCAAGCCTCATAAAGACTCCGATAACGACGGCATGCCTGACGAATGGGAGAAGAAATACGGTCTGAACCCGAACGATCCTTCTGATGCCAACGGCGACTTGAACGGCGACGGTTATACCAACATCGAGAAGTACATCAACGGTATCGATCCATCTAAAAAAATAGATTGGAAAGATCCTAAAAACAACAAAGATACACTGGCTTACAAATAAGCTAACACTCACAACAACAGGTATGCGAAAGAAAACAACTGTTCTCTGATTGCTTTTTAAGTTTGAAGATATTAGTTGTTAACAGCAGCTGATATCTTCAAACTTTTTTAGCTACCTGCACCTGCTGTTAACTAATACTTCAAAGCTGGCAGCCAATAGCTTGTATTTACTAGGCTGGTGGCAATATTTTAAATTACACTTACAAACCCACAAACATGAAAAAGTATTTCATTCCTGTTTTCGCGCTTGTTTCCATGTTTGCTCTTACGCATTCGGCTTCAGCCCAATATCCTACCATTCCACCAGAAGTGCAGGCCAAGGCAGATGCCGAACTCGATGAGGCACAGCGCCGCTCTGATGAGGCATGGGAGCGGGCACTGCCAATTATAGACAGAGAAGCACGAGAAGGAAAACCTTATATTCCATGGGCTGCCGTTCCGTCTGATCTGCCACAAGCCGATATTCCTGCATTCCCTGGAGCTGAAGGTGGTGGTATGTACTCTTTTGGTGGCCGTGGCGGCAAAGTCTATGTGGTGACCAACCTCAACGACAGTGGCCCTGGCAGCTTCCGCGATGCCTGTGAGCAGGGTGGAGCCCGCATTGTGGTGTTTAACGTAGCCGGTATTATTAAACTGAAAAGCCCTGTTATTGTACGAGCACCTTATATTACCATTGCCGGACAAACTGCTCCCGGAGATGGTGTTTGTATTGCCGGTGAATCGGTTTGGATCGATACGCATGATGTGATTATCCGGCACATGCGCTTTAGAAGAGGTGAAACAGATGTGGCTCGCCGCGACGATGCACTAGGTGGCAACCCCATCGGAAACCTGATTATAGACCACGTATCGGCCAGTTGGGGACTCGATGAAAACATCTCCATGTACCGCCATCAGTATGATTCCGGAGATGGCAAGCTGCAGAAGTTGCCAACGGTGAATGTTACCTTCCAGAATTGTATTTCTTCCGAGGCACTGGATACTTATAACCATGCCTTCGGTAGCACTATTGGTGGCCTGAACAGCACCTTTACCCGTAATTTGTGGGCGAGCAACATTAGTCGTAACCCCTCGGTAGGCATGTATGGCAGCTTTAACTTTGTGAACAACGTGCTCTTCAACTGGTGGAATCGTTCTGTAGACGGTGGCGATCATCGTTCTCAGTTTAACATGATCAACAACTACTACAAGCCAGGTCCCATTACTCCCAAAGATCAGCCGATCGCCCACCGCATCCTGAAGCCGGAGTCTAATCGCTCTGCTAAAGGGACACAGGAGTATGGTCGTGCCTATGTAAACGGTAATGTGGTAGAAGGGAATGAGAAGGTAACAAAGGACAACTGGGATGGGGGTGTACAAGTGCAGAGTAATCCCAACGCTGGCGACTATACCGACTATATCCGGACGAAGAAACCATTTGCCATGCCTGCTGTAACCATCATGCCTGCCCAGGAGGCCTACGAGTATGTGCTTGCCAATGCAGGTGCCACGCTTCCTAAAAGAGATGCTGTAGATACCCGTATTGTGGAGCAGGTAAGAACAGGGAAAGTGGTTTACAAAAAGAACGGAAAAACTGGTGTTGGCAGCGAATACATTAAGCGCCGCTTACCAGAAGATTCTTATAAGCAGGGAATCATTACAGACATCAGCCAGGTTGGCGGTTACCCAGCTTACAAAGGCAAGCCTTACAAAGACTCCGACAACGACGGCATGCCAGATGAATGGGAGAAAAAATACGGTCTGAACCCGAACGATCCTTCTGATGCCAATGGCGACCTGAACGGCGATGGTTATACCAACATCGAGAAGTACATCAACGGCATAGACCCAACTAAAAAAGTGGACTGGAAGGATCTGAAAAACAATAAAGATACTTTAGCCAAAAAGTAAAAGCCGCATCAGGCCAGCTAAATTTTACAGTCATGACCTTTGCCCCGCCTTCTCTAGCTTAGTTAGAGGCGGGGCAAAGGCATAGATACAAAGCAGCGAAGCAAAGTCTTTGTCTGCGACAAAAGAAAATTATAATAAAGGAGAAATATCGGATCTGTGGATAGTAGATTTAAGCTGAAGCGAAGTGTGTTGGTGACTGCCTGGTTAATAGTAGGCTTTCTGTTACCAAACAGTGCAGCATGGGCACAAGCCAAAAAGACACCTCCTGCGCCACCTGTTTCAGTAGGAGCAGACGGGAAGCTTGCCTATGCTCCAGATTCGTTAGGTAATCGTGTGCCTGATTTTTCATACAGCGGGTACATGGCCGGGGAGCGTGCTATTCCGGATGCTCCCATTAAAGTGGTTGTGCCGGTAACTAAAGGCGATGCCACCGCCCGCATACAGGCTGCACTTGATTATGTAGCCGCACTACCCGCCGACCAGCAGGGAATAAGGGGGGCTGTACTACTCGAAAAAGGGACCCACGAAGTTTTTGGTAGCTTGCAGCTAAATGCTTCGGGTGTAGTGTTGCGGGGTAGTGGCGAGGAAGCCGGTGGCACAGTATTGCTCGGAAACGGCCAGGATCGCGAAACATTGATAAAGATTTGTGGGAAAAACGACAGACAATTAAAAGAGGCGGTAAAAATAACGGATGCCTATGTGCCTGTTAACGCCACGCAAGTAAAAGTAGCTAACCCAAAAGCATTTAAGACAGGCGACAAGGTGCTGGTGCATCGGCCAAGTACAAAAGAGTGGATTCAGGAACTCAAAATGGAAGAGTTTGGTGGAGAAACAGGCTACATTGGCTGGAAACCAGGCGAACGCGACATTTACTGGGACCGGACGGTAGTGGCTGTGAACGGAAATACAATAACACTAGACGCTCCCATTACCACAGCCTTAGAAGCTACATACGGTGGAGGCAACCTGATTCCCTATACCTGGCCAGGCCGCATTTCGCAGGTTGGGGTAGAGAACATGAGGCTGGAATCAACCTATAACAAAAACAATCGCAAAGACGAAGCTCACCGCTGGATGGCCATTACCATGGACCATGTGCAGGATGCTTGGGTACGGCAGATCATTTTCAGGCACTTTGCCGGGTCGGCTGTGGCTGCTTATGAAACAGCAAAACGCATAACTGTAGAAGACTGCAAATCGTTGGCTCCTGTTTCTGAAGTAGGCGGGCAGCGGCGCTATACATTTTACACCACAGGTCAGCAAACGCTGTTTCAGCGCCTGTACGGCGAGGACGGTTACCATGACTTTGCCGTTGGCTTTCGGGCAGCCGGACCTAACGCTTTTGTGCAATGCCTGTCGTTTCTGCCGCATAGTTTCAGCGGTGCCATCGATAGCTGGGCATCAGGTGTTTTATTTGATATTGTAAACGTAGACGGGCAGGCACTTAGCTTTAAGAACAGATACCAGGACGCTCAGGGTGCCGGCTGGACAGCAGCCAACAGTGTGTTTTGGCAATCTACTGCTGCCCGTATAGATAACTACGCACCACCAACGGCCATGAACTGGGCTTTTGGTGCCTGGTCGCAGTTTGGAGGCGATGGCTACTGGGGCAACACCAACAGCCACGTGAAACCACGCAGCCTGTATTATGCTCAACTCAGCGACAGAGTAGGCGAAAAGGTAATGGAACGTGCCTACCTGCTCCCCATGGAGACAGATGCCACGAGCAGCCCAACAGTGGAGCAAGCAATTCTCTTAACAAAACAAGCTGTAACAACAGTACCACAACTAACCGAGTGGATCGACCAGGCTTCCGAAAGAGTGGTCATTCCGGTGCAGGTAGCCAAAGTAAAAACCATCGACCAGATTGGTTTGAAAAAGACTCCACCCGCTAAACTGGCTGCTCCTATGCAGGTGCAGAACGGCTGGCTGGTAAGAGGCAACAGCCTGGTTACAGGTAAACGGCAAGATGTTCCATGGTGGAGAGGCGACGTGCGCTACTACGAGCTTCCGAAGGCAAAGCCTGCCGTAACACGCTATGTGCCGGGTAGAACCGGATTAGGGCTCACAGACGACCTGGAAGAAGTAACTAACGACATGAAGCAGCGGGATGTCGTGGCCCTGGAGCATAATTACGGCTTGTGGTACGAGCGCCGCCGCGACGACCATGAGCGGGTAAGAAGGATGGACGGCGAAGTGTGGGCACCGTTTTATGAGCAACCCTTTGCCAGAAGTGGGGAAGGCACTGCCTGGGATGGCCTGAGCAAATACGACTTGACTCAGTTTAACTACTGGTACTGGAACCGCCTGAAGCAGTTTGCTGATCTGGCGGACCAAAAGGGACTGGTATTGGTGCATCAGAACTATTTTCAGCACAATATATTGGAAGCTGGTGCTCATTGGTCCGACTCGCCTTGGCGACCAGCTAACAACATAAACGAAACCGGTTTTCCGGAGCCGCCACCTTATGCCGGCGATAAGCGCATTTTTATGGCAGAGCAGTTTTATGACATCACGCACCCTGAGCGCCGGGCCCTGCACAGAACCTACATCAGAAAATGCCTGGAAAATTTTGCAGACAATACCGGCGTCATTCAACTGATCAGTGCGGAGTACACCGGGCCTTTAAATTTTGTGGAATTCTGGATCGATACAATTCTGGAGTGGGAGAAGGAAACTGGTAAAAATGCCTTGGTTGGCCTCAGCACAACCAAAGATGTACAGGATGCTATACTGGCTGATCCGGCCAGGGCAGCCGCCATCGATTTAATAGACATTCGCTATTGGAGTTACCGTGAAGACGGTAGTGTATACGCCCCGGAAGGTGGCGTGAACCTGTCACCGCGACAGCATGCCCGGCAGGTAAAATCTGGTAAAAGGTCGGCAGAGCAAGTGTACCGTGGTGTGCGGGAGTACCGCGATAAGCAGCCGGACAAGGCCGTGATGTACTCCGAAGGCAATTACGACGCTCATAGCTGGGCCGTATTCATGGCCGGTGGATCTTTGGCCGCTATTCCGGGAACCACGCCTGCAGGCTTTTTGGCTGATGCCGCCACCATGCAGCCCCTTAACGCTCCGAATCAGTTGGAGGGGCCATGGGTGCTGGGGAACAAGAACAAGGGCTATATTCTCTACAGCAATACAGGCGACAAACTTAAACTCGACCTTACAGGTGCAGCCGGAACTTTTAAAGTGCGTTATATCGACCCTAAAAACGGACAGTTGCTGAAAAAGGAGGAGCGTGTGAAAGGGGGTAAAGCCCTTGATTTTGCCAGCCCCGCTTCTGGCCCGGTGGTACTGTGGGTAACAAAGTAGTACTTTATCAAATTAAAAAATCAAAATTAGACATTAGCTCCATCAGGCTAAAGGCACAGCAGTTTTAGAAAAGCATCTTCTTTAGAAATAAACCTTGCTGTGGAGTAGTGAAGAACAGATTATAAATTAAAACCCGATACATAATTAACCCGAACATGTTGAAGAACATTTTTACATTAGTGCTACTGACTTTGGTAGGAGTAGCCTGTACATCGCAGGAGCAACAAAAAGAAACTGCCGAAACAGGTGCTGTAGGTAAGCTCAAAATCTCGGACGACGGCAGGTACTTTACCAAAGAAAATGGCGATCCTTTTTTCTGGCTAGGAGATACCGGTTGGCTGCTTTTTGGTAAACTCAACCGCGAAGATGCGGAGCTGTACCTGGAGAACCGCCGAGAAAAAGGCTTTAACGTGATTCAGGTGATGGTGCTGCACTCGGTAGGAGCAGTAAATGCCTACGGCGACACAGCTCTGGTGAATAAAAACGTAGCTACACCGAAAGTAACAGAAGGCAACTCTTTCTCCGACTCTACCCAATATGACTACTGGGACCATGTGGACTATATTGTAGACATGGCAGCAGAAAAAGGTTTGTACATGGCGATGGTGCCTATTTGGGGCACTAACGTAAAAGAGGGACATGTAAACCAGGCACAAGGCGAAACCTATGCAGCCTGGCTGGCAGATCGCTACAAAGACAGGCCAAACATTATCTGGCTGAACGGTGGCGATATTAAAGGCTCCGACTCGCTGGAGGTATGGCAACGAATTGGTACTACCCTGCGCGAAAAAGATAAAAACCACCTCATTACCTTCCATCCACGGGGCAGAACCACCTCCTCGGCCTGGTTCCATAACGAAGACTGGCTCGACTTTAACATGTTTCAGTCTGGGCACCGCAATTATGCACAGGATACTTCTGCCGGTGAACTGCATTATGGCGAAGACAACTGGCGCTTTATTGTGGAAGACATGAAAAAAACGCCACCTAAACCTACTTTAGATGGCGAACCATCTTACGAAATGATTCCGCAGGGGCTGCATAATCCGGAGAACCCTTACTGGGGAGCCAGCGATGTGCGCCGTTATGGCTACTGGTCGGTGCTTGCCGGTGGTGCCGGCTATACCTATGGCCACAACACAGTAATGCAGATGCTCCAGCCAACAGACAAAGGCAGTGCCTTTGGTGGCAAAGGCGTTTGGGACGATGCCATAGACCACCCGGGCGCTATGCAAATGGTGCACCTGAAAACACTTATGCTCTCTCGCCCTTACTTTGAGCGCGTGCCAGACCAGACTTTGGTGGCTAAGCAGCCTGGAGATAAATATGATTACCAGGTGGCTACCCGTGGCAAAAAGTACGCTTTTATCTACACCTACAACGGCAAGAACATCAGCGTGAACATGGGTAAAATAGAAGGCGACAATGTGAAGGCATCGTGGTTCAACCCTAAAAAAGGCACCTTCACCGAACTCGAAGAAACTTTCCCGAACAAAGGAGTAGTGGAGTTTAATCCTCCAGGCGAGCCACGCAACGGAAACGATTGGGTACTGGTGCTCGACGGTCAGTAGCCATTTGCTAGTTAAGAGTTAGAAGTTGGATACAAGGTGCTAAAGTCAATCATTTAACAAATAGCAACTAACAACCAGCAATCAACCGCAAATTCTTCTAATGAAAATGGCCTTCCGGAGGTAAATAGATAAATTTTAGGCAAAGGGCTTTCACCTCAGCTAAGGTTATAAAATAATTAAACTGATATGATAAATAGATATTTCCTTTTCGTACTGGGCCTGTTCTTGTTTTCTGCCTGCGGTACTACTACCGAAGAGGCTGCAGAAGAAACTGAGACAGCCGAAGCAGCTGCCAAAGAAGTGTATATGTTCTCCTCTTTCCGGGAGCCTGCCAACGAAGGGCTACGCCTGCTCTACAGCTACGATGGCTACAAGTGGGAAGAACTGGAAGGGATTTTCCTGAAGCCTGATGCAGGGGAGGGCAAGCTCATGCGCGACCCCTCTATTGTTACTGGCCCCGATGGTACTTTCCACCTGGTGTGGACCACCGCCTGGCGCGGCGACAATGGCTTTGGCTACGCCAGCTCAAAAGACCTGGTGAACTGGTCGGAGCAGCAGTTTATTGATGTAATGAAGCACGAGCCAACTACTGTAAACGTGTGGGCGCCGGAGCTGTATTACGACGATGAGAATGAGCGTTTCATCATTATCTGGGCCTCCACTATTCCGCACCGTTTCCCGCGGGGCATAGAAGATGAGAATAACAACCACCGCATGTACTACACCACCACCAAAGACTTCAAAACCTTTACCGAAACGAAGCTCTTCATGGACCCCGACTTCAGCATTATAGATGCCGTGATCGTGAAGCGTGGCAAAAACGATTATGTGCAGGTGCTCAAAGATAATACCCGTCCGAACCGCAACCTGAAAGTAGCTTTTGGCACAGATCCTTTGGGACCTTACACTGATGTGTCGGAACCTTTTACCGGTAATTTTATGGAAGGCCCTACGGTGGTAAAAGTTGGCGACGATTGGCTGATCTACTACGATGTGTATGAGGAGAAGATATACGGTGCCAAGAAAACGCAGGACTTTAAAAACTTTACCGACATCACCGATCAGGTGCAGGTACCAGAAGGACACAAGCATGGCACCATTTTTAAGGCATCAGAAGAGGTGCTGGAAAATCTGAAGAACAGAAAAACAAACCACGCCTCTAACTAATACAGAGCCTTAAACACGTTTCAGTTGCTTTACCAGCAAGTTTAGAATAATACACAAATACCTAATAGCAAGTTTACATGCACCAGGAGAACAACGAAGGCCGCAGGAAATTTTTGAAAACCGCTTCTATCGGTGGTTTGGCAGCTTTGAGTATACCGGCTATTGTATCGTCGGCTTTGGCGAAGGAGAAGGTGAAAAAAATCCGTCTTCAGCAAAACGACACCATTTTGTTCCAGGGCGACTCCATTACGGATGCACGCCGCAAGCGCGACGACAACACCGTGAACAGTGCCTCGGCGCTAGGCAATGGCTACGCGTTTATGGCAGCCTCCGATCTGCTTTGCAACCAGGCCAACAAAGGTCTGAACATTTATAACAAAGGCATCAGTGGCAACAAAGTGTACCAGTTGGCCGAGCGTTGGGACACCGATGCCCTCGACATAAAGCCAAACGTCCTTAGTATTTTAGTGGGTGTTAATGATTTCTGGCACACGCTGGTACGGGACTATACCGGTACCATTAAAACCTACCAGGATGATTACAGTGCCCTGCTCGACAGAACAAAGCAACGTTTCCCGGAGGTAAAGCTGATAATAGGAGAGCCTTTTGCTGTATCTGGTGTTAAATCTGTAGACGAAACCTGGTTCCCCGGCTTTAACGAATACCGCCAGGCAGCCCGTGAAATAGCTGCCAGCTACGGTGCCGTGTTTATTCCCTATCAAAGCGTTTTCGATAAAGCGCAGAAAACCGCTCCGGGTGTATACTGGACCTACGATGGCGTGCACCCAACCATAGCCGGCAACCGCCTAATGGCCCAGGCCTGGATGGAAACGGTGAAAGGCTAAGCTTGAAATGATAGAGCGAAGGAGTGATTGAGTGAGTTTGAAATACTTGGAGAAGCCTCTTGTTGCTGCTTTACATAGGCTGGTTTCTCTATAAAAATTAAGTTTGAATAATGTGCTGAAATTTTAGAAACAGTGGAATTTGTTTAATAACCACCATCTAAAATTCAGCATCAAAAATTTACAAAATAATGTTAAAACTTGGGTACAAAGCAGCTGTTGTCGCGCTTTTAGGAGCATGGAGCATAACAGCAGAAGCGCAGGATACGGTAAAGTATACCGGCACCACTTTATCGAATGTGGATTACCATCATGGGCAGCTGAGCCCGGCTATTGGGGTGCATAATATACAGGTGGTGCGGGCGAATCGGGAGAACCCCTCCAAAGCCAATGGTTTCGGGTGGACTTACAACCACGCGCCCATGCTGGCCTACTGGAACAACACGTTTTACATGAATTACCTGAGCGATCCTGTTGGGGAGCACATTCCGCCCAGCCAAACGCTGTTGCTTACTTCTAAAGACGGCTATAACTGGTCGGAGCCGGAAATCGTTTTTCCTCCTTACAAGGTGCCGGATGGCACCCGCAAAGAGGGGCACCCCGGTGTAGCCAAAGACCTGTATGCCATTGTGCACCAACGAATGGGCTTCTATGTATCAAAAGATAATCGTTTGCTGGCGATCGCTTATTATGGTATCGCCCTGGACGCAAAAGACGATCCGAACGATGGTAAAGGCATTGGCCGCGTGGTGCGCGAAATCAAAAAAGACGGCACCTATGGCCCAATTTACTTTATCCGCTACAATTCTTCCTGGGATAAGAAAAAGTCAGACTATCCTTTCTACACCAAAAGCAAAGACAAAGGCTTTGTAAAGGCTTGCAACGAACTGATGGCCGACCCACTCATGATGCAGCAATGGGTAGAGGAAGCAGACCGAAACGACCCGCTTATTCCACTGAAAAAAGAATACAAAGCGTTTAGTTACTATCATTTAAAAGATGGCAGAACTGTTGGTCTCTGGAAGCATGCGTTAACCTCGATCAGCAAAGACGGCGGCAAAACCTGGCAGTACGATGCTCTGCGAGCTCCCGGCTTTGTAAACAGCAACGCCAAAATATGGGGACAGAAAACCTCCGATGGCCGCTATGCTACTGTGTACAATCCTTCTGAATTCAGATGGCCACTGGCTGTTTCTACCAGTGATAATGGTCTGGAATACAAAGATTTGTTGCTCGTGAACGGCGAGATTTCGCCAATGCGCTATGGCGGCAATTACAAGTCGTATGGTCCGCAATATGTACGAGGTATTGTGCCGGGTAATGGTACGCCACCGGATGGCAACATGTGGGTAACCTACAGCATGAACAAAGAAGACATGTGGATTTCCAAAATTCCGGTGCCGGTAAAAAGCAAAGCAGACAAACATGCCGATGAAGTATTTGCCAATTTTGCCGAGTTAAAGGATCTGACAGAGTGGAACATCTATAGCCCGATTTGGGCACCTGTAAAACTAGAGAAAGCACCCGATGGCACAAAGGCGCTGGCTCTCCGCGACAAAGACCGCTACGATTATGCCAAGGCAGAACGCGTTATTCCGGCTTCTAAACAAGTAACGGCAGAGTTTGCAGTAATACCAGCTCAGAACGACAAAGGTCAGTTGCACATCGAGTTTCAGGATGCAAAGGGAAGCCCGGCCATAAGGCTGATACTGGACTCTGATGGAAGCTTTAAGAACAAAGCCGGTTACAGACTTTCTGGCATGATGAAATACGAAGCAGGCAAGGCTTATAACGTGCGGGTAGAGGCCGATGTAGCTGCCAGAACCTATCATGTTTTTGTAGATGGTAAAAAAGTATCGACCCGCATATTCTTTGCACCGGTAGCCTCTATTGAGCGTGTAATGTTCAGAACCGGCGAAGTGCGCCGATTTCCGGATGCCGACACGCCAACCGACCAGGACTACGACCTGGAGAACCCAGGAGAGCCAGAGGCAGAAGCAGCTTTCTTCATTAAGTCTTTTAAAACACAAAGCCTGAACCTGTAAGCCCTAGGCCTGCAAAAAAATTTTTTGCCTCCGGAAGGGCTTTTTGATTAGAGTAATTTAATTGGTGGTTGCTAGTTGCTGATTGGCTGAATGGCTTAATTGTTAAATGGTTGTATAGAGAGTGTACTTTCTTATTTAAAATCTTTAACCACTTAATTTAAACGAAGGTCTAATAACTAGCCTCTAGTATCTAAAATCTTATAAATGATTGGCAATGCTACACTTTGGTTCATTTTTAAAGCCAACTGAGGGTGTAGCGAGGCAATAAAAAGTATGCATATAAGTAAGTTTCTTTTAAGTGTTTTTCTGGTCCTGCTCACCTTTTGTGTGCAGGCCGAAATTACGCTGCCTAAAATCCTGCAGAGTAATATGGTGCTGCAGCGCGACAAGCCACTGCCTATTTGGGGTAAGGCAGCGCCAGGCGAAGCCATAACAGTAACCTTTGGTAACCAGAAGAAGAAAGCAACCGCTGGTGCCGACGGAAACTGGGAAGTGGTGCTTGATCCACTTACAACTTCTGCTACTCCTGCCACCATGACCATTGCCGGATCGAACACCATTACATTGGAGAACCTGCTGGTAGGAGAGGTGTGGCTGTGCTCGGGGCAATCGAACATGGAGTTTACCATGGCCAAAAGCGCCAAATTTGCCGATGCCAAACGAAGCAAGGGTATGACAGAGGAAGAACTGCAGAAAGTAAATTACCCCAACATCAGGGTGTACCTGGTTAGAAAAGACCATTACAAAAAAGGTGGCCTGCCCAGTAGCTGGGAAGAAGCTGATTTTATGTCGGTAAAAGACTTTTCGGCGCCAGGTTTCTTTTTTGCCGAGAAGCTGCACCAGAACCTCGACATTCCGATTGGCATTATTGCAGCCTCTGTATCGGGCACACACATAGAGCGTTGGGCACCGGAGCAGACTTTAAAGGGAGACACGAGCTTTGATGTAAAGGCCACCAAAACACAGGAAGAAGTAGGCGACATCAAAAACGGCAAGTTCTACTATGGCATGATTCAACCTCTGGCTCCCTTTGCTTTACGAGGCTTTTTGTGGTATCAGGGCGAAACGAATTGTTTCCAGGCCGAAACCTTCGACTACACCGAAAAAATGCAGGCCCTCATAAGCACCTGGCGGCACATCTGGCGCGATGCAGAAATGCCGTTCTACTATGTGCAAATCGCGCCGTTTGCTTATTCCCAGAGCGAAGACAAGCATCCCCGTACCGTAGAGACTTTACCCCAATTTTGGGAAGCACAGGCAGCCGCACTCCGGATACCTGAAACAGAAATGATTGTGACCACCGATCTGGTAGATAGCATCGCAGATATTCACCCTACTTATAAATGGGAAATTGGCCGACGACTGGCAAGTGTGGCATTGGCAAAAAGTTATAGCCAAAACGTGACATATTCTGGCCCTGTGTTTAAGCAGATGAAGGTGAAGAGAATGAAGGCGGTGCTGGAGTTCGACCATGTTGGCAGCGGCCTTACCAGCGACAACGGCAAGCCGCTTACCTGGTTTACCATAGCAGGGGCAGATGGCAGGTTTGTGCCCGCAAAGGCAGTCATCAAAGGAAAAACTGTGGTGGTGACAGCGCCGGGAGTAAAGTCCCCAACAGCCGTGCGATTTGCCTGGAACGAAGCGGCGCAATCAAACTTTTTTAATAAAGAAGGATTGCCAGCCAGGCCTTTCCGTACCAATGCGCCTGAGTGGCAACCCAAGACCCTGAGCAGCTCCAGGCCATAAAAGCCCAGTTTTTGCTTTGGAAGGCCATTTTCATTGGAATAATTGGGTTGGATGATTTGGAAATTTGAAGATGTGGAGATGTAAAAATTTGGAGATGTGAAAATAGAAGTAATTGGCAAGGAATTTTGAATACGTGATGGAGAGAAAGTGGAGTCGTTGACAGAAGCGCCCTTGCCCGCACGATCATAATTTTTAATTTCTAATTTTTAATTTGACGCAGTAACAGGCTACAGCACTACTACCTGTTGGGAGGCTAACCGCCTCAACTTAAAAGGCAAAAGCTTACATGCTTCAGCCATAACCATAGTACGATTACAAACATAAGCGCTACGATCCGTGAAAAACTGTTTCTATATTTCTTATATTATCCTGCTCTCGGGTATGCTCTCGCTCCTTAGTACAGGAGAGGCTACCGCTAATGTGCAGTTGCAGAACCTGCGCTGCGAGATGCTGCAAAACCCGGAGGGAATTGATGTGACCATGCCACGTCTGAGCTGGGAAATGACTGGCAAGCAGCGGGGCATAGAACAAACCGCTTACCAGATACTAGTGGCCTCTACTCCCGAAAAACTAGCAGCCAACGAAGGCGACCTTTGGAATTCTGGTAAGGTAAGCTCTAACCAGTCGGTGCATGTGCAGTATGCGGGCAAGCGCCTTAGTAGCAGAGATGAGTGCTACTGGAAAGTGAAAACCTGGACTAAAGACGGTGAGAGCTCCTGGAGTACTCCTGCCTACTGGAGCATGGGGCTGCTGCATTACGGTGACTGGGTCGGCCGCTGGATCGGCATGGACAAGTTGTTCCCCTGGGATCAGGAAGAAAGATTTTCTCGTCTCTCCGCTCGCTACTTCCGCAAGGAGTTTGAGGCTCCTAAAGAAATAAAAAAAGCCAAAGTATACATCATTGGCCTTGGATTGTACGAGCTGTACCTCAACGGGCAGCGCATAGGCGACCAGGTACTGGCTCCCGCACCTACCGACTATTCTGAAAATGTAAAATACAACACCTTCGATGTAACAGAGCAGCTAAAGTCTGGTAAAAACGCGATTGCCACTGTGTTAGGCAACGGTCGCTTCTATACCATGCGGCAGTACAAGCCTTACAAGAACAAAACCTTCGGTTACCCCAAAATGCTGCTCAACCTTGTAATTGAGTACACCGATGGTACTACCGAAAAAATCCGCACAGACGAAAGCTGGAAAATGACGGCCAATGGCCCCATCCGGACCAACAACGAGTACGATGGCGAAGAATATGATGCCCGCAAAGAAATGCCGGGCTGGAACGCAGTAGGGTTTAACGACAAGCAGTGGCTGCAGGCCGAGTACGTGCAGGAACCTACCGGAGAGTTTGAAGCGCAGATGAATGAGCACATGAAAATTATGGAAACGCTTAAACCGGTTTCTGTAAAGCAGCTGAAGCCCGGAACTTATATTGTGGACATGGGCCAGAACATGGTGGGTTGGGTAAAAATGAAAGTGCAAGGCAAGAAGGGCGACCAGGTAACGCTGAAATTTGCGGAAGTCCTGAACGAAAAAGGAGAACTTGCCCTGGAAAACATCCGCGATGCGAAAGTAACTGATATTTATACGCTGAAGGGTGGCGGAGAAGAAGAATGGGAACCGTCTTTTGTATTCCATGGCTTTCGCTATGTAGAAGTGTCCGGCTTTCCTGGCAAGGCTACTGTTAATAATTTTGAAGGCCGGGTGGTGAACGATGCCATGAAAACAGTAGGTAGCTTTAAAACCTCCAATGCCATCATTAATCAGGTGCACGAAAATTCCTACTGGGGCATAAGAGGAAACTACAAAGGGATGCCGCTGGATTGCCCACAGCGGAATGAGCGGCAGCCTTGGCTGGGCGACCGGCCAACCATAGCCTATGGCGAAAGCTTTATTTTCGATAATGGCAAGCTGTATGCCAAGTGGCTGGACGATATTCAGTATGCCCAGAAAGCCGATGGCTCTATTCCGGACGTGGCTCCTGCCTTCTGGCGCTACTACAGCGATAACATGACCTGGGCAGGAACTTACCTCATGATCGCCGATATGCTGCACCAGCAATACGGAAATATAAAGCCAATCGAGAAGCATTACCCGTCCATGAAAAAGTGGCTGCAGTATATGCAGAATCTGTA
Source organism: Pontibacter sp. 13R65 (assembly GCF_047525655.1). NCBI lineage: Bacteria > Pseudomonadati > Bacteroidota > Cytophagia > Cytophagales > Hymenobacteraceae > Pontibacter > Pontibacter sp. 13R65. Next base: position 19,472 of record NZ_JBLIQL010000006.1, on the reverse strand, counting down.
TATGAGTGATGGCTATATTATGACGAAAGACAGCTATGGCGACTGGTGTGCACCTCCGGCTACTATTGAAGCAGGAAGAGGCATGAACGCAAATGTGAAGAATCCCAGCCAGCTGATCTCTACTGCCTATCATTATTATTATTTGCAGATGATGCAGCGCTTTGCCCGCCTTACAGGCAATGAAGGAGACATTGCAGGTTACCAGGCCCTGGCTGAGAAAGTGAGAGAAGGCTTTAACACTGAGTTCTTCAATGCAGAAGGTGCCTTCTATGGAGAAAATAAACTAACTGATAACCTGCTGGCCTTATACTTCGGACTGGTGCCGAAAGAGCAGGAAGCAGCCTTGGTTAACACGATTGTTAAAATCATTGAAGTGGAGAACAAAGGCCATTTAAGCACGGGTGTGGTAGGAACCCAGTGGATAATGCGCAGCCTTACCGAGTTCGGACGACCTGACCTTGCCTACAAACTTGCCACCAACACCACCTACCCTAGCTGGGGCTATATGGTAGCAAACGGAGCTACTACCATCTGGGAATTATGGAATGGCAATACCGCCGCTCCCACTATGAATTCCTACAACCATGTAATGATGCTAGGTGACCTGGTGAGTTGGTATTACGAAGACCTGGCCGGAATAAAATCGAGCCGGGAGCAGACTGGGTTTAAGCAGATAGAAATGAAGCCCCTGATGATCGACGGTTTAGATTTTGTAAATGCCAGTTATCATTCCATGTATGGGTTGATCAAAAGCGATTGGAAAAAGGAGAAGAAGCGATTTACCTGGAAAATTTCAGTGCCAGCCAACACAAAAGCAGTCGTGTATATTCCGGCCAGTTCTGAAAAGAGCGTGACAGAGGGCGGCAAGAAGGCCAGTTCGGCAAACGGTATTAAATTCCTTCGCATGGAAGGTGATAGAGCTGTTTATGAGCTAGGCTCCGGCGATTATTCTTTTGTAGCAAAGTAACCGTAAAGACCTCGCAGCGTGCGTCTGTGCAAGAAGCATAAACAACAAAGGGCAAAACAACTGCCGCTAATAATAGATTTTAAACAAGAGTAATAAGCGTAAAATGAAAAGATTTGTAATAGCATTGGCTATTTTGGTATGCGGAAGCGCAGGGCTTATGCCGGTGCAGGCCCAGAAGGAGAAATGGAGTAAAGGAATACTGGTGGAGGAATTTCTCTACGAAACAGCACCTTTTCCGTCGTGCCACTCTGCCACTTTGGCTGAAACACCTACTGGGCTGGTTGCCTCTTTTTTTGGCGGTACAAAAGAACGCCATCCTGATGTTGGCATCTGGGTAAGCCGGCAACTGAACGGAACCTGGGCCCCGCCTGTAGAGGTAGCCAACGGCAACCAGGAAGACGGCAGCCGCCTGCCCACCTGGAACCCGGTACTTTACCAGATCCCAGGCGGCGACCTGATGCTGTTCTACAAAATCGGTCCTAAGCCATCGGAGTGGCAGGGCTGGCTGAAAACCTCCAGCGATGGCGGTGCCACGTGGTCGGAGGCTCGCATGCTGCCTGAAGGCTACGTAGGCCCGGTAAAAAACAAACCTGAGCTTATTGACGGAGAACTGTTCTGTGCCTCCAGCACCGAAGGCGACGGATGGAAAGTACATTTTGAAGTAACTCCCGACTTTGGTAAAACCTGGCGAAAAATTGGCCCGATAGACAAAGGAGCAGAGAACTTTGATGCCATTCAGCCAAGTATTTTAAAACACGGCAATGGCAAGCTGCAGGTGCTGTGCCGCAGCAAGAACAGAACCGTTGTAACTTCCTGGTCTGAAGACAATGGCCGCACCTGGTCGCCGTTAGAGAAGGTAGAGCTGCCTAACAACAACTCCGGCACCGATGCTGTAACCATGGCAAATGGCCGCCACGTGCTGGTGTACAACCACGTGCTGCCTCCGGGCGACTTAGCCAAAGGCCCGCGCACACCGCTGAACGTAGCTGTTTCTAAAGACGGTAAAAAATGGAAAGCAGCGCTTGTGCTCGAAGACTCACCAATCAGCCAATATTCGTATCCTGCTGTTATTCAGACCTCAGATGGCCTGCTGCACTTTATTTACACCTGGCGACGTCAGCGCATTAAACATGTGGTGGTAGACCCATCAAAAATGAAGCTTAAGAAAATTAAGAAAGGTGAATGGCCAGGCGGTAACCCGGTAGCAGGAGAGGTGCAGGATCAGGAAAGCTAGGGCTTCGCTTAATTAGGCATTCAAAATTAGAAATTATGGTGGAGCGAGTGTTCTCGCTCGTGTCTACTATTCCGAAGCCTCTGGGCGCTTGTAATAATAAAACATTGGTAAACCCTTGGCAATATTTTTTTGAAACTCCTCCGGCAGGCTATTTTCATTAGAATAATTGCATGTTCTCTAAAACTCATGCTGGTATGAGTTGCAAGCTCGCACCAGCATGAGTAACCAGCAGAGGTACATCTGCTGAAAACCAAAAAAAGTAACGTTTATGAAGGATTCAAAGAAGCAACTTATAACAACAACACCTGCTGATAAGGCAAAAACAACAGCCATTAACCGTCGCCATTTTTTAGGTGGAGCTGCTACCCTGGCTGCTGGTCTGCTGGTTTTTCCGGACCTGCTGGCGGCTTCTTCGGCCCGAAAGGTAAACAGCATAGAAAGTGTTTTTGCGGCTGACCAACGTTACAAAATAGCAGTAATTGACCTGATGATTCTGAAGCGCCAGAAGATAAGCGCTCTGCCTTTGGCAAAAGAGATCGGAGCCGATGGCATAGAAATAGACATGGGTGGGCTGGGCAACCGCGATACCTTCGAGAGTAAGCTTGCCGACCCGGAAATGCGGCAGCAGTACCTCGACAAAGCCAAAGAACTGAATTTGGAGCTTTGCTCGCTGGCTATGACCGGGTTTTATGCGCAGTCGTTTGCGGAGCGGCCTACTTACCAGCAAATGGTAGGCGACACCATTGAAACAATGAAGCACATGAACATTAAAACAGCTTTTCTGCCGCTTGGCGTAAAAGGCGACCTGGTGCAGCACCCGCACCTGCGCCCTGCTATTGTGGAGCGCCTGAAGGTAGTAGGCAAAATGGCGGAAGAAGCTGGCGTGGTGATTGGTATTGAGACAGCGCTGGATGCGAAGGGGGAGAAGAAGCTGCTGAAAGACGTGGGCTCCAAGGCTATCCGGATCTACTTTAACTTCTCTAACCCGCTAAAAGAAGGGCGCGACCTGCACAAGGAGCTGAAGATCCTGGGCAAAGACCGCATCTGCATGATCCACGCTAGCGACGAGGATGGGGTATGGCTGGAGAACAACACCCGCCTCGACATGCATAAAGTAAAGCAAACACTAGATAAAATGGGCTGGAGCGGCTGGCTGGTGATCGAGCGCTCCCGTGATGCCAATAATGCCCGCGATGTGAGAGGAAACTTTGGCGCGAATACCAGGTACCTGAAATCTGTTTTTCAATCATAATATCATAACTTCAGGCATTACTGGTACAAACGCTTGTTTGTGCCAGCCTTAGCGGATTTAGCCGCACGGATCTGTCTTAAAATCAACCTAATTTCTTGTTAACCTTTTTATGAAAAGCACAGCTACATTTCTGCAAAGAGTAGTGATTCTGCTTTGTTTGTTTCTAACTGTTTTATCCGTGGAATCAGCAAACGCGCAGCAGCAAAAGCAAGCCACCTGGATCTGGTACCCGGGCGACTATGAGGTTTGGTTAAGCAACCAGATGCAAAACAGACGTGCCGAACGTGGTACATTTTTCCCGCCTTTCTGGCGCATGGACAACCACTATGTGCTCATCGATTTTCATAAGGTGTTTGACCTGAAGGAGCCGGAGGAGATCGAGATTTTTACGGAAGGCCGCTACAACGTAAAGTTGAACAGCAAAATGGTAAACGGCACACCCAAAAAACTTACGATTCCGGCCGGAAAGCAAAAGATCAACATCAAAGTGTATGCGCAGGATAGGGTGCCGGCGCTGTATGTACAGGGCAAATCCATTGTAACAGACTCTACCTGGCTGGTAACGTTTGAGGACAAGGAGTGGATTGATGAGTCGGGTAAAGTTTCGGACCAGTCAGGTACGGAATGGCTGAACGCGGGAACCTGGAACTTCAATGCTCCTGATAACCTGCCATCTGCCTTTAAACTGCCTACCACACCACAGAAAGCGGCCAAGATAGACCTCAAAGGGCAGTCTATTCTTGTTGATTTTGGTAAGGAAACCTTTGGCTATGTAAAGCTGCACGGCCTGAAGGGCAAAGGGAAAGTATCGTTGTACTACGGCGAATCAGTAGAGGAAGCCATGTCTACAGAACACTGCGAAACGCTCGACCACCTGGACATAGACCAGCCACAGGCAAAGGATTATGTGCTGGAGCAGTCGCAGGCCTTCCGCTATGTAAACATTCAGTTTGACCCTAGCATAACCATTGCAGATGTATCGATGCTGTACGAGTACCTGCCGATGCCTGACCGCGGCAAGTTCCGCAGCTCAGACGAAGAACTGAACAAGATCTGGGATATCTCGAAATACACTATGGAGCTGACGACGCGTGAGTTCTTTATAGATGGCATTAAACGCGACCGCTGGATCTGGTCTGGCGACGCCAACCAAAGCTACCTGATGAATTATTACCTGGGCTTCGACTCTCCATCTGTGAGACGTACAATGCTGGCCCTGCGTGGCAAAGAGCCGACCACCACGCACATCAACACCATTATGGACTACACGCTATACTGGTTCATTGCCATCAACGACTATTATCAGTACACCGGCGATAAGCACTTTGTGCAGCAGTTCTACCCGCGCATGCAGTCGCTTATCAACTTCTGCCTGGAGCGCCGTAACGAAGATGGCTTTATGGAAGGCATGGCTGGTGACTGGGTATTTATTGACTGGGCCGATGGGCTGAGCAAGCAGGGAGAGGTAAGCTTTGAGCAATTACTGCTTGCCAGAAGCCTCGAAACCATGGCTCTTTGCGCTAATATTGTAGAAGATAAGGAAGGCGCTGCTAAATACAGTAAACTGGCATCTGATCTAAAAGCGAAGTTGTTTTCTGTTTACTGGAACGAGCAGAAGCAGGCGCTGGTACACAGCCGTGTAGATGGAAAACAGACCGAGAACGTAACCCGCTACGCCAACATGTTTGGCATCTTCTTCGACTACTTTAACGAAAGCCAGAAGCAGGGCGTGAAGCAGAACGTGCTGCTCAACGACAAGGTGCAGAAAATTACGACTCCGTACATGCGCTTTTACGAACTGGAGGCACTTTGCGCCATGGGCGAGCAGGATTACGTGATGAAGGAAATGAAATCTTACTGGGGCGATATGCTCAAGCTGGGCGCTACCTCCTTCTGGGAAAAATACGACCCCACCGAGTCTGGTGTGGAGCATCTGGAAATGTATGGCCGGCCATTTGGTAAGAGCCTTTGCCATGCCTGGGGAGCCAGCCCGATTTACCTCCTGGGTAAATATTACCTCGGCGTAAAACCACTTTCGCCTGGTTATGCCACTTATGAAGTGGCACCGGTGCTGGGTGGTCTGCAATGGATGGAAGGCACAGTGCCTACACCGAATGGCGACATCAACATCTACTGCAGCACGAGCCAGATAAAAGTAAAAGCCACCGAAGGCACCGGCACCTTGCGCTTCAAAAGCAAGGCCAAGCCTAAAGCAAAAGGAGCCAAGTTCCAATCTAAAGGCAATGGCGTGTATGAAATGAAGATCGAGAAAGGCAAAGAATACGTGGTGTCTTACAAAAGCTAACCCGTAACCTTCCGGAGGCCGAAATACCTCCGGAAGGCCATTTTCATTAGCAGAATTAATCTTCCGGTTGTTTTAGCTGGTACCGGTTTGTAACACATGCCAGCACCAGACCAAGTTAGCTATATTACGTTACAGCAAACCATGCATAAAATTAAAGATTACACCGTTTTTTCAGCCAAAGCAAAGCTAGCCAAACCTATTGCTGATGCTACTCATACGCTTACGGAGATATCTTTTATCGTACTCCGCATTCAGTTGGAGAGTGGTGTAGTAGGTGAGTCTTACTTGCTGAGCTTTCAGTACAGTCCGGCTGCCATTGCCGGGGCACTTAAAGATGTAGGTGCCATGGTGGTAGGCGAGCAGGTGTACGACACGGTAAAGGTTTTTGAGAAGATAAACGCTGCCAACGAGTACTTCGGGTTGGAGGGCATAAACAGGTGGGCGCAGGGAGCCTATAACATTGCCATGTGGGATGCCTGGTGCAAAACACTGGGGCAGCCGGTATGGAAGGTGCTGGGAGCATCCCGAACAAAAGTGCCGATCTACGGAAGCGGCGGCTGGATCTCTTATTCGGTGGAGGAACTGATAGGGGAGGTGAGCGACTACAAGAGCAGAGGCTTTAAAGCCGTTAAAATAAAAGTAGGCAAACCCGACTGGAAAGAAGACCTGGAGCGGCTCCGGCTGGTGCGGGAGGCAGTGGGCAACGATATCAGCATTATGATGGATGCGAACCAAGGCATGAACGTACCAACCGCCCTGATGCTGGCAAGAGCTGCACGGGAGCTGAACATCCACTGGTTCGAGGAACCCATAGATCATACCGATTTTCAGGGCTACCAGCTGTTGCGCAACCAGGCCGGTATTTCGCTGGCGATGGGGGAGCGGGAGTACTCGTCGGCCCCGCTTCGCGAGCTGCTGGTACGCAACGCCATCGATATCTGGCAACCGGATATTCTGCGGCTAGGAGGAGTGGAGCCCTGGCGCAACAGTGCTGCGCTGGCCGCCAGCTTTAATGTTCCGGTGCTGCCGCACTACTACAAAGACTACGACATTCCGCTGCTCTGCACCATCGCCAACGGTGCAGGCGCAGAGTCCTTCGATTGGATAGATCCGTTAATCGATCATCCTTTAGAAATAAAAGAAGGCTTTGCCACGCCACACGACCGGCCAGGCTGGGGCTTTGCCTTTAAAGATGAGAATTTGGTAGAGATGTAAAGCAGCGGCTGAGGTCTTGTTAAGAGCCTAGGGAAATTTAGTCAAAAATGCCTCTGGAAGACTATTTTCATTTGAAGAATTTGATTGTAGTTGCTGAATGTTGTTTGGCTGATTTTAGAACAGACTGTCGAAGCCCCTGCAGTGTGCGCAACTCCTGCGAGTGTTGAGGAGAGGCAGATGCATAATTAATCACCAGCTTGAGTAACCGTTGGCTATAAAAATCTCTAATGCTGGTGCGAGCTTGCAGCTCGTACCTTTACTTTTTAGAATTGGAGGGAATACTTGCCAGATAAAAAATGGTACGAGCTGCAAGCTCGCACCAGCGCTGAAAACAGAAAGCTGAATTGGTTTTTTATCTTGCTACCTGTGTCTTGAAAAATGGATAAACTAAAACAACTCTACTCGCTGGAAGGCCTGCGTATTATTGTAACGGGTGGCTCCAGTGGTTTAGGACTGCACCAGGCCATTACCATGGCGCAGTGCGGCGCAACTGTATTTGCCCTGAGTCGCTCCGGTGGCATAAAGGTAGAGCACGAAGTAAAGATGCTGGAAAGCCTCACTTTCTCTACCCTGGATGTATCGAATGAAGAGGATATCCGAAAGGTTTTCAAGGAGGTAGGTGAATCAGGTGGCATTGATGTGCTCGTGAACAATGCCGGTATTACCAAGCGGGTAAAGGCAGAGGCGTTAACAACTGCAGAATGGACTGCGATTCACGATGTGAACGTGACAGGCTTGTTTAACTGCTGTCGCTATGCTTTTCCTTACCTGACAAAGTCTGCCCATGTTGGCCGGGTAATTAACATCGCTTCAATGGCTTCGCACCTTGGTTTCTCAGAAGTGGTACCTTATAGCTCCAGCAAAGCGGCGGTGCAGGGCATTACGCGGGGGCTGGCTGTAGAGTGGAGCCAGGAGAATGTGCTGGTAAACTCAGTATCGCCGGGTTGGTTCCCTTCGCTTATGAGCGAGCAGGTAATGGACGAAGACCGAAAAGCTAAAATTCTGAACCGCATGCCTTTGCACCGCTTCGGCAAGCCCGATGAACTCTCGCCTATGATTTGTTTTCTGGCCTCACCAGCCGCTACCTATATTACGGGTCAGGACTTCTGTGTAGATGGAGGTGCCCTGGCTTTTGGTTTTTAACTGAATACTTGTTTCTGCTTTTTTTAGCAATATGAAAAAATACAACTTCTTACGCTTACCAATTTTAATAGCTGCGGCCCTGTTTTCGCAGGTGCTGCAGGCACAAACCGTAGATGGTTTGCCAGCCACTATACCACCAGTGCCCACCGTTTTTAACCTGGAGCCTTGGGAGGACCAACATGTTACCAGCATTAACCGCGACCCTGCCCGTGCCACCGCTTACTCTTTTAAAACTGAGAAAGAAGCTATTGCCGGAGATCGAAGCAAGTCCGGCCGCATGCTGCTATTAAATGGCGACTGGGATTTTAAGTTTGCCCTGAAACCAGCCGATGCTCCTGCAGATTTCTACAAGAGCCGCGTAAGTGGCTGGGACAAAATAGAGGTGCCTTCTAACTGGGAAATGAAAGGCTACGACATTCCGATTTACAAAAGTGCCGTTTACCCTTTCCGCCCCATAGATCCGCCGCGTGTACCTAAAGATTATAATGCCGTAGGATCTTACCAGCGCACCTTCACCATACCTGCCGATTGGAAAGACATGAATGTAACCCTGCATTTCGGGGGCGTAAGCTCCGGCTTTAAAGTGTGGGTAAACGGGCAGTTTCTTGGCTATGGCGAAGACAGCTGCCTGCCTTCAGAGTTTAATGTAACGCCTTACCTAAAAGCCGGCGAGAACATTGTGTCGGTGCAGGTAATCAGGTGGAGCGATGGCGCGTACCTCGAAGACCAGGACCACTGGCGCATGAGCGGCATTCAGCGGGAGGTGATGCTGCTGGCGGAGCCAAAACTACGTATTGCGGACCTGCACTGGCAGGCAAAGCTCGACAAAGACTACAAAGATGCTGTTTTCAGTATCCGGCCACGCCTTGATAACTATACCGGCGGCGAAATAAAGGGGTATAAGGTAAAGGCGCAGCTGTATAACAAGGCGCAGCAGCCTGTTTTTGAGAAGGCGCTGGAGAAAACTGCCGAAGAAATAGTAAACGAAGCGTACCCACGCCTCGACAACGTAAAGTTCGGGCTGCTGGAGACAACGGTAAAGAACCCACTGAAGTGGAGCGACGAAACTCCTAACCTCTACACGCTGGTGCTCTCGCTGGAAGACGAAAAAGGCAACGTGCTGGAGGCCAAGAGCTGCAAAGTCGGTTTCAGGAGCATTGAGTTCTCCAAGGACAACAGCAAACTTCTCATCAACGGGAAAGAAACCTATCTCTACGGCGTAAACCGCCACGACCACCACCCCACCAGGGGCAAGGCCTTAACCCGTGAAGATATTCTGGAAGATGTGAAGATGCTGAAGCAGTTTAACTTTAACACCATCCGTACCGCCCATTATCCGAACGACCCGTATTTCTATGACCTCTGCGATGAATATGGAATCTTGGTAATGGACGAGGCCAACCACGAAACACACGGTCTGGGCGGTAAACTCAGCAACGACCCCACCTGGACGCACGCCTTTATGGAGCGCACCACCCGCATGGTCATGCGCGATAAAAACCACCCGAGCATCATTATCTGGAGCCTGGGCAACGAAGCCGGTCGTGGTCCGAACCACGCTGCCATGGCCGAGTGGATCCGCGATTTCGATATTACCCGTCCTATTCATTATGAGCCGGCGCAGGGGAACCACCGCGTAGAAGGATACATCGAACTGGGCGACCCACGGTATTTGGCCACTAACGACCACTCGCACCGCATCCAGAACCCGGTAGATCCTTACTATGTAGACATGGTGAGCCGTTTTTATCCTGGCTTGTACACCGTAGATCTGCTGGCAAATCAGCCGGGCGATAACCGACCTATCATTTTTGTGGAGTACTCGCACTCCATGGGCAACTCTACCGGCAACATGAAAGAATTCTGGGATGCTTTCCGCTCCACCAAACGTATGATCGGGGGCTGCATTTGGGATTTTAAAGACCAGGGGCTGCTGAAGAAGCACGAAAGTGGCGAGGAGTTTTATGCCTACGGTGGCGACTTTGGCGAAAAGCTGCACAACGGCAACTTCTGTATAAACGGCATTGCAGCATCCGACGGCAGACCAAAAGCTGCCATGTACGAGTGCAAGCGCGTGTACCAACCGATAGAGTCGGAACTGGTTGATGCTTCTAAAGGTCTGATCCGGGTGCTGAACCGCCACGCCAGCAAAAACGCAGGTGGGTACGACGTAACCTTAATTGTGCGGGAAGACGGGAAAGTTGTGCAGACGAAGAAGCTGCCTCGCTTGTCTTTGGCAGCCGGAAAAGACACAATAATCAATATTTCCTCTTACTTGCCAAAAAGAAAAGCAGGGGCAGAATACCTGGCCGATATTCATTTTACCTTGCCACAGGCAGAACTGTGGGCACCGAAAGGCCATGAAATTGCCTCTAACCAGTTTGCGCTTACAGGTGTTCCACAAGTAACATCGGCTCGAAAAACTCCTGCTGCTCCAACTGTTACCGAAAATAATAAAGGTTTTGTGGTCAGCGGAAAAGACTTTCAGCTGACGATCGATAAAGCTAACGGAGCGCTAAGTTCTTATTCGTGGAACAACAAAGAGCAGATACTGAGCCCGCTGCTGCCAAACTTTAGCCGTCCACTCACCGATAACGATAAAAAAGGCTGGAAATCAGATAAGAAGCTAAAAGAATGGTACGAGCCGGGGCTGAAACTGCAAAGTGTTTCCGCAGACAAATCGCAGGCGGGTGTAGTAAAGGTAACCAGCAACTATACCCTGATCGAAGGAAAAGCGAAAGCCCAGGTAGTATATACCCTGGCAGGCGACGGAGTGGTAAAAGTAGATTATGCTTTAACACCAGAAGCAGGTTTGCCCAACATCCCGAAAGTGGGCATGCAAGTTGGCATAGCCCGCGACTACGACCAGATAAACTGGTATGGCAGAGGCCCGGTGGAGAATTATGTTGACAAACGATATGGTTTCGATGCCGCCATATACTCACAGCCGATCCAGGAGTTTATGGAGCCGTACGTAATGCCACAGGAAAATGGCAACCGCACCGATGTGCGTTGGATGTACCTGGCCAATAGTAAGAATGAGGGATTAATGGTAGTAGCCGACAGCCTGCTCAGCATGAGTGCCTGGCCTTATACTGAAGCCAACATCAATGCAGCTAAACATACTTATGATCTGAAAGATGCCGGATTCATTACGCTGAACATCGACCTGGTGCAGATGGGCGTTGGCGGCAACGACTCCTGGTCTGAGGTAGCACAGCCGTTGGAGCAGTACCAGATACCAGCCAAACCGTACCGCTACAGCTTCTACCTGCAGCCGGTAAAGAAGAAAGTAGATGCCATTAGTAGCACAGCAAAAAATGTCAGGTTTTAACCTGACATTTTTTTTGATGGAAAGGAGCAGCTAAACCGACCCTTGGATGATTTAAGTGGAAAAAGCCTCCGGGAGGCCGTTTTCATTTGAAGAATTTAGCCTTACGGTAATCAATTGTTAAAATCAGCACGCTCTATTCATATTTACTGCTGTTACGCACGAAGTGTAATAGCAAAGGATTTAGGAGCGAACAGGTTTCCAGAATACCTGAGTGCTATTGCTGGTTCAGTAGCAGTGGCTTTGAGTACTTATCCCAGTTCTTGGGTTGAGCGCCTTGGCAGATTTCCGGTGCCGCAGCGCGATGCTAAAGAACTAGGCCTGGCGGCCTGGAGCGCTCAGAGCTAATACGATGCAAAAATTGTAGAAGGGAACCGGATAAAGCGGTTGCTGGCAGTATTAGAACCAACTTAAAGGAGTATCCTTCTTATAAGGTGGGCAACATCAGCTATGATGAAGAATTGGTCATATTTAATAAAATTATAAGGAAAAGCTCCAATCACAAGAGGACCAATAATGCTTCGGGTGGTACAATGCCTATTGCAAGTCTTCTTCTAAGTTTATATTGTAGTATTCAGATTATTATGTGAATGAGGTACGGCTTTTGCTTAAATGGAGGCAAGGGGAGAAACACCTGTAGCACTGAGAGCTGACTAAGAATCTCATCTTTATTTGTTTAAATATAAATTTAATTTTTATATTTGATAGTGTAAAGTGGGGCTTACAATTGTTCTAAAAACTACAAAATGATTGTAAGCCAGATATAAAGCCTGGTGGGCCAGAACTGAATGTTTCGCTTTCGTTTTTTGCCTTCTGAATCTGGTCAGTGCTTCAACTTTTCAACAAATGTTAGTTTCCTGCTTTAGGACGATATAAAATCTTTGTTTTCATGATCCGAATTGTTTTTCTGCTCTTTTTATGCCTGGTTTCACTGCAAGCTTTCCCCAAAAAAGGAAATGTGCTTACTGTGAAGGAGTTGAAATGCGAGTATCGGCAAAACCCTTTAGGGGTCGAAGCTGCTTCGCCCCGATTACAATGGCAACTAAATGCATCGCAGCGTAACGTGGTGCAAACCGCTTACCGCATTCTGGTGGCCGATAGTCCGGAGCAGCTTCAGAAAAACAAAGGCAACATCTGGGACAGCAAAAAAGTAAAGTCGAACCAGTCGATACAAGTGGCCTATGCCGGTAAAAAGCTGGAGCCAGCCAAAGCCTACTTCTGGAAAGTAATGGTGTGGGACAACAAAGGCAATGCCTCCGGGTGGAGTGAGCCTGCCCAGTGGCAAACGGGCCTGCCAACTGCCCAGGACTGGAGCGGAGCCCGCTGGATTGCTTACGAAGAGCTGCCTGCCGAAAAGCGGATTGTGCCTGCCCAACACGGCAAAGGCGAAAAGACGCTGGATGAGGGAAAAAACATACTGCCCATTCTGCGCAAAGAGTTTTCGGTTGCGAATCCTATAAAACGCGCAACCGCTTATGTGTCTGGCTTAGGCCACTTCGAGATGAGCCTGAACGGCGAGAAAGTAGGCGATGATTTTCTGGCCCCCGGCTGGACCGACTACGATGAACACGCCCTGTACGTAACTTACGACATAACCAAGCAGCTGCAGCAGGGAGCCAATGCTGTTGGCGTTATGCTTGGCAACGGTTTTTATCATATCCCGCGTGGTTCGCAATACCGCAAACTGACCGGCTCTTTTGGCTACCCCAAAATGATTTGCCGCCTGGTGGTCGAGTACCAGAACGGAAAAACCGAAAATATTATCAGCGATGGCTCTTGGAAAACAGCTCCCGGTCCCATTACCTTCAGCAGCATTTATGGCGGCGAATTTTACGATGCGACCTTAGAGCAGGCTGGCTGGAACAAGCCAAACTTCAAAGAAAACAACACCTGGAAGCAGGCACTGCTGGTGGAAGGGCCAAAGTTGGAAGCCCAAACCTCAACTCCTGTTAAGCTCATACAGAACTTCACGCCTATAAAAGTAACGCAGCCGGAGCCTGGCAGATGGGTATACGACCTGGGACAAAATGCTTCGGGCATTGTAGGCATCACCGTAAAGGGCAAAAAAGGAACCACTGTTAAAATTACACCCGGCGAACTGCTGAACGACCAGCAACTGGTAACGCAGAAACACACCGGTAGCCCTTATAACTTTATGTATACCTTAAAAGGCGAAGGCACCGAAAGCTGGCAGCCACGGTTCACCTACTATGGTTTCAGGTATGTGATGGTAGAAGGTGGCGTGCCCGAAGGACAGCCTAACCCACAGGGGCTGCCGGTGGTGGTAAGCCTCAAAAGCCTTCACAACACCAATGCTGCAGCGCGTGTAGGCAAATTTGCCACCTCCAAAGACTTGTTCAATAAAACGGAAACCCTGATAGATTGGGCTATCCGCAGCAACATGCAGAGTGTATTTACCGATTGTCCGCACCGCGAGAAGCTGGGCTGGCTGGAAGAAGTGCACCTGGTAGGCAGTTCTATCCGGTATAATTACGACATTGCGAGCCTTTGCCGGAAAGCAATGCGCGATATGCAGATGGCGCAGACAGAAGATGGCCTTATTCCGAACATTGCGCCGGAGTATGTAGAGTTTGAATTTGCAGATGGTGTTTTCAGAGACTCTCCTGAATGGGGCAGCAACGGCATTATTCTGCCGTGGTACCTGTACCAATGGTACGGCGATAAGCAAGTGCTGGAAGAGTACTACCCTATGATGCAGCGCTACGTGAAGTACCTGAAAAGCAAATCAAAAAACCACATTGTAGCGCATGGCCTCAGCGATTGGTACGACCTGGGTCCGGAGCGGCCGGGGTTTTCGCAGCAAACGCCTAATGGCGTTACCGCCACCGCCATATACTACTACGACCTCAACATCATGAGTAAAATTGCCAACCTGTTGGGCAAGGCACAAGATGCGAAAGCGTATGAACAATTGGGCGCAGAAGTAAGAAAAGCATTTAACGACACCTTCTTTAACGCAGAAACAAAGCAATACGCCACTGGCAGCCAGGCAGCCAACGCCATGGCTGTTTATATGAAACTGGTGGAGCCGCAACATAAAGCTGCGGTGGTAGAAAATATAATAAAAGACATCAGAAGCCGCGACAACAGGTTAACGGCTGGTGACGTGGGCTACCGCTACCTGCTGCGCGTGCTCGATGATGCCGGTCGTTCGGATGTGATCTATGACATGAACAGCCGCACCGATGTGCCGGGTTATGGCTACCAGTTGGCACAAGGAGCCACTGCCCTTACTGAGTCGTGGCAGGCGCTGCCAAACGTGTCGAACAACCACTTGATGCTGGGGCATATCCTGGAGTGGTTCTACAGTGGCATTGGCGGCATTCGGCAACCAGAAAACGCTATAGCCTTTAATCAAATTGAAATTCGTCCTGAAATTGTTGGCGACCTTACTTCTTCGAATGTAAGCTACAACTCGCCATACGGCACCATCAGCACCGACTGGAAAAAAAATGGCGAAACGTTTGAGCTGAGCGTGGAGATACCAGCCAACACCACTGCCACTGTTCACTTACCGGCCACTGCTTCAGCTCAGATTTTAGAGAGCGGCAAACCGGTAAGCGGCAACAAAGACCTGCAGCAGCTGGAGGCCCAGAATGGCCGTGCTGTAGTAAAAGTAGGTTCGGGCACTTACAGATTTGTGGTGCAGGAGAAGGCTGATTTTGAGTGAGTGAAAGACCCTGCGAACAAAGAGATACAACTAATTATATTACAAGAATGGTTTTTAAAAGAGTAAGCATTTTTCTGGCACTTACGGTTCTTTCTATTTCTGCCGCATTTGCGCAGTCGGCAGATAAGGAGGTGCCACAGAGCGAAATGCAGCGGGTGTATGAGGAGGTAAAAACACCGCATAAGTACGGCCTGGTGCTAACGGCGCCAGACGATTCGAAGAAGACCGACTGCCCGACCGTTTTCCGGAAGGGAAATAAGTGGTATATGAGCTACATCGTGTTTGATGGGCAAGGCTATGAAACCTGGCTGGCTGAAAGCAAAGACCTGCTCAACTGGAAAAACCTGGGCCGCATTATGTCTTTCTCAAACGACAGCACGCAGTGGGACGCCTACCAGAAGGCTGGCTATAATGCCCTGCAGGACCACAAGTGGGGAGGAAGCTATAAGCTGAAAAAGTTCGACAATAAATACTGGATGAGCTATTTTGGAGGTAACTCAAAAGGTTATGAGCCGGTGCCTCTCTCCATAGGCATGGCTTACACAAAAAAAGACCCTAGTACGGTGCACGAATGGCAGCGGCTGCCAAAGCCTGTACTTGCGCCAGGCGATCCGGATGTACGTTGGTGGGAAAACAGAGGAAAATTGTTTAAGAGCAGCGTGATCTGGGACAAAGACAAAACAACCGGCTACCCGTTTGTTATGTACTACAATGCCGTAGGCGACTCTTTAGTTGATAACAAGAAAACCCGCTGGTACGAGCGCATCGGCATGGCTGTGTCAGATGACATGGTAAACTGGAAGCGTTTCAATAACGATCCGGTGGTGCATCACCCGGTGGGCATTACCGGCGATGGCATAGTGCAGAAGATGGGTGATGTATGGGTAATGTTCTACTTCGGTGCTTTCTGGGAAGATAGAGCAGGAGCTTTTAATCGTTTTGCCGCATCTTACGACCTGGTAAACTGGACCGACTGGAACGGTGATAATCTTATTGAGTCGTCGGAGCCATACGATGAGCAGTATGCCCACAAATCGTTTGTGGTGAAGCACAAGGGCGTGGTGTACCACTTTTATAACGCCGTTAATAAAAAAGAGCAGCGCGGTATTGCCGTGGCTACCTCTAAAGACATGGGCAAAAGCAAGCTTACATTCCCTGCCATCACGAAATCGGAAGCCATTAATAAATAGTTTGTGTTGTGATTAAACCTGACGGGCTTTAGAACCTGTCGGGTTTTCTACATTTTGGGAGCTGCTTCTATACTGTGTTGTAGGTTGCAAAAAATGCCTGTTGTTATTAGGCTGTTTTGAGTTGAAGGCCTAAAGACACAAAGACAAAAAGATGCTCCGGAAGGCCATTTTTATTAGAAGAATTTAAGTCAGTTTGTAAAAGAAGGTAGTCCTTTGTTTCCGGACCTTGCGTTGGGAGCAAAGCACCTTCGGATTAAGTACATATTCACCTAAACCATACATGAAAAAAATACTCTTCTTCTGTTTCTTTCTTACTTGTTTCGGCCTGCAGGCGCAGCAAAAGGGAACTGACAGGAACATGCTGTTTGACGCAGATTGGCGCTTCCACAGAGGCGATGTGCAGGGAGCGGAACAGGTAAGCTTTAACGATTCGCAGTGGCGCCAGGTAGACCTGCCTCACGATTGGAGCATCGAGAACCTGCCCGGTACCAATTCTCCTTTTACCCCCGATGCTATTAACGGTGTAAGTGTGGGCTTTACAGTAGGTGGCACCGGCTGGTACCGCAAAACCTTTACTGTGCCCGCCTCCGCAAAAGGCAAGCGTATGGTAGTAGAATTTGAAGGTGTGTATATGAATTCTGATGTGTGGCTGAACGGGCAGCATCTGGGTAATTACCCTTATGGCTACTCTACCTTCTCCTACGATATTACCGATAAAGTAAAGCCGGGGCAGCAAAACGTGCTGGCGGTGCAGGTAAAGAACGAAGGCAAGAACAGCCGCTGGTACACCGGCTCTGGCATTTATCGTCACGTTTGGCTCAAAACCATGGAGCCGGTGCATGTGGCGCAATGGGGAACATATATTACCACCCCCGAAGTAAGCACAGCCTCAGCCAAAGTAAATGCGCGTACAAAAGTGCAGAACACAACGCGCAAAGCTCAGAAAGTGCGCGTGGTAACCAGGTTCCTTGATGCAAAAGGGGCAGAACGCGCTAAAGCCGAAGCAACTCAGTCTGTTGCGGCAGGAGCAGAGTTGGAGTTTAATCAGGATGCCACCATTACATCTCCTGCGCTTTGGTCTTTGGAGTCTCCGGCGCAATATACAGCTGTAACGGAGGTATACCGTGGCCGCAAGCTGGCCGATCGCACTGAAACAAAATTCGGGATACGTAAACTGAGCTTCGATGCAAAAACCGGTTTTCAGCTGAATGGTAAACCAACCTTACTGAAAGGTGGTTGCGTGCACCACGACAACGGCCCGTTGGGGGCCAAGGCATACGACAGAGCAGAAGAGCGGAAGATTGAGATACTTCAGGCGAGCGGCTATAATGCCATCCGTTGCGCGCATAACCCTCCTTCGCCTGCCTTTCTGGATGCTTGCGACCGTTTAGGAATGCTGGTGATTAATGAAGCATTTGATACCTGGCGCGAAAAAAAGAACGCCGACGACTATAATGTGTACTTCGACAAATGGTGGAAAGCCGACCTAGAGGCCATGGTATTGCGCGACCGCAATCATCCTTCTATTATTATGTGGAGCACCGGCAACGAAATTCCGAACCGCCAAAAACCGGAGGTAGCAGCCGTTTCTAAAATGCTGTCGGACCACGTGCGCCTGCTGGACCCGACCCGGCCAGTGACTAATGGCGTAAATGGGGTAGATCCTGATAAAGATGCCCTCTTCGCTACCCTCGATGTAGTTGGTTACAATTATGCCCGCGACAAATATGTGTCGGAGCATGAGCGTGACCCGGAGCGTGTGGTCTATGCGGCCGAGTCTTTCACGATAGAGGAGTTTGACTATTGGATGGATGTGGTGGACCATTCGTGGGTGATCGGTGACTTTGTCTGGACTGCCTTCGATCATATTGGCGAAGCCAGTATTGGCTGGCTGGGCTATAAGCAGAGCAAAGATTTTTATCCATGGAACCTGGCCTTTGTTGGCGACATCGATATTTGTGGCTGGAAACGTCCGCAATCGTATTACCGCGATGCGCTGTGGCAGGTAGGTGACAATGTTTCTATTGTGGTTGCTCCCCCAACGCCTACTTACCCCGAAACAAACCCACGCCCCGAAACATGGGCCAACTGGAAATGGCATGACCTGGTAGCCAACTGGAACTGGAGCGGCTACGAAGGAAAACCGCTGGAGGTAAAGGTTTTCTCCTCAAACGAGGAAGTGGAGCTGTTTTTAGACGGAAAATCCCTGGGCCGCAAGCCGACCAACCGTTCCAGCAGGTTTACGGCTGTTTATGAAGTTCCTTATAAAGCCGGCGAATTAAAAGCTGTTTCTTATAAAGGAGGTAAGCAGGCAGCCACATCGGTACTTCGCACAGCAGAGGCACCAAAGCAAATGAAGCTAACTGCCGACAGAACTGAAATTAAAGCTGATAACCAGGACCTGAGCTATATTACCGTAGAGTTGGTAGATGCCAATGGTGCTCGTCATCCGGATGCAGATAACCTGGTTCAGTTTGAGTTGGATGGCCCCGGATCGATTGTGGGTGTAGGCAATGCCAATCCTAAAAGCTTGGAGAGCTATGTAGACCCTCAGCGCAAAGCGTGGCAGGGAAGATGCCTGGTAATTGTGAAAGCTGGCGATAAAGCTGGAAACATTACACTAAAAGCCAAAGCCGAGGGTCTGGCCCCAGTACAGGTTGCAATTAAATCAGTAGAGTAGAACTAAGCATAGAAGCCCTTGCCCTTCCGAAAGCGTTTTTGCCCCCGAAAGGGCTTTTTCATTAGAATAATTTTTAAACAGGAACTGCTGTGCAATTTTGGGGCACGTTGATCAAACAGAAATCCCGCCATGGTGCTAACTTATTTTAGCTTCGTGGCGGGATTTCTTTACTCCAGATAGTTTATGGAGTTCAAATTCTTCTAATGAAAACAACCTTCCGGAGGTGTTTTGTACTGTTTCAGGTTCATAGTTTTTAGTGGAGGCCGATGCGTGTGGCGATCTTGTGTGCGCACTCGCGGACGACGCTGTTGGTCTCCTCAGGTGAGATGTCCTCGTTGTACTCGGTGGTGAGGATGGAGACGGCCAGGACGGCGACCACGCCTGCGCGCTCATCGCCTATGGGGGCGACGATGTCGGTGACGCCCCTGGAGAGTTCGCTGTCCTCGCCGTGCTGCCCGGTCTGC